>JAZUKE010000080.1:0-9762 GCA_045643125.1 Eubacteriales bacterium | reverse complement strand
GTAACGGCACTTTTCAGCCATTACATCCGACTTCTTTCAGACTCCACCTCACGATGGACGCCCTTGTCTTCGTCTAACAGTTCCTACTGCCAAGTCTGTAGCGGACTTTCACCGCCAAGTGAGTATGCGTGCCGAGCACACTAAAGGCATAAAAAAAGAAGCTTTCCGGCTTCTTTTTTTATGTTTTCCTATTTATCTGAGATTGACGAACGGCACCGCTGTGCCGTATTCACCTCTTCAATTCGTTATAATCATTTTTTCGTGAACATAAACGGAATGGCGGGGAGTCCGCTTTCGGATATGAGGTCGCACGGAAGCATTACTTTTTTATATCCGTAACGTATCTTCGTTATTTCCTCAACGTCGGCGGTAACGGTAAGCACGTTGTTTTCGATTGCCGCGACGACGCACTGAACGTATTTTCCGTCTTTGCCGCAGGCTTCGAGCGAGTTTATCTCGTCTTTTTTGTATTTTATCCCGCTTTCACATTCAAACGTGAGTTTTACGGTGTTCCCGTCAAATTCGGCGTTCACACATTCCGGGTAGTCGTTGACGGCGTCGATGCCGTAAAGATTTTCAAGCGCCATATTCGCAAGCCGTTCCGCTATCGTCACCTTGTCGGCAGGGTGCAGGTCTGTCGCGTCGCCGACGTCGTAGTTTATCGTCGTATAGACGTTTTCAAGCTCTTTTCCCGCTTTGATCTGCGAATTCCAGATCGTCGAAAAGTCAAGCTCGTTGTAAGACGGAAGCCCCACCGTAAAGAACGGCAGATCCTCGTCCTCGAACAGTTCGCGCGTTGACGTGATGAGCAGCTTGAGATAACCGTCGTAATTTGCGGGATAGTACGCATCGCCCTCGCCCTGATACCAAAGGAAGCCCTTGACCGCCATCGGGATGAGCGGTGCCATCATACCGTTGAAGCACGTCTCGCTCGGAGCGTAGCTGAAATCGAGCCCGCTTTTTGCGCGATGTACGGGTGAAATCCACGTCTGTATCGAGGAAGATCCCATAGCGCTTATTACAACGCCTGTGGGGACGTTGGTCTGCTTGTATATCTCACGGGCGAAGATGAAAGCCACGCAGGATATTTTTGAGGACGCGATATTCGACTTGTCGGGTATCGTCCAGCCGAGCTTGCCGACGGTCTTCTGACGTGTCATAGCCGTCGTTTCGTCGATGACGAGAAAACCGAGGTCGGGATAAACGCAGTCGTTGTCAATATTGGTGCGGGTTTTTCCGCCCATATATTCGACATAATGGACCATATTCGACTGCCCGGAAGCAAGATAAACGTCGCCGACACGCACGTTTTCGTAAGTGACGGTATAGCACCTGCAGGTGACCGTCAGCGTCTCGCCGACGCATTTCGCGTCCATAGGATCAAGATAAACCGAAAACGCGCCTTTTTCCACCTTGCCTTTTTTTGTCTGCCCGGCAAATGTGACGGTCACGGTACTGCCGTTCAGCGACTTATCTGCGTAACCGAAAACGGGCACGTTCTTTTCGCGCTGCAATATCATCCCGTTTCCGAATACAACGGACGGTTTAAGCGGGCAGTTTTCAATGTCATTTTCGGTAAAATACTGCATTTCTCCCCAATCCTCGCTTACTTCCTCGCTTTCTTCCGAGCTTTCTTCCGAGCTTTCCCCGGTGTCCGACGTTTCCGACGGTTCGGAAGAAGGCTGAACGCTTGACTCTTCCTGCGTCTCCGACGGTGTGCCGGTCACTTCCGCATCGCAGGCGGAAAGCAAAACAGAAAGTACGAGCAGAAGACAAAAGAACGTTTTTTTCATAAAACTACCTCACTTCGTTTGATTTGCATTGATCTGTATTTTTGCTTTTTTGCTTCGATCATCGCCGTTTCTTCAGCCGTCAGCGGACGGTATGCGCCCTCTTCAAGCGACGGATCGAGTCTGATATCCGCAAATGACGTGCGGAACAGCGCGCAGATACGGCAGTTTACGGCACGCATCATCAGTTTTACCTGATGCTTCTTCCCTTCGCGTATCGTCAGCCTTGCGGCAAAAGCGTCGCCGTCAGGATTCTTCATATATCTGTCGTGCCGCTGACGCGGCAGATATTCTTCTATATCCTTTACCGTGCATCGTTTTTCAACGACAATTTTCGCAGGAAGCGCACGTTTTCCCGAATCTCCGAGAACGATGCCGTTTTCTATACGGGAAATCGTTTCGTCGGTAATTTCTCCTATCGCATAGAAAAAGTATTCCTTTTCAACGTGGTTTTCCGGCAGCAGCAGAGCCATATCGAGTTCGCCGTCGTCGGTGAGCAGCAGCATCCCGCGTGTGTCGTAGTCGAGTCTGCCGACGGGGTGCAGTTTTTCCGCAAGCTCACGCGGCAGACAGTCCATAACGGTCGGGTATATGCCGTCGGTGCAGGCGGTAACGCAGCCGAAAGGCTTGTTTATCATATAGTAAAGCGTCGCTCGTCATCTCCAAAAAAGATTTCAGTTAAGCGGATATCTTTCCGGACGCATAATGTGGCGCAGCAGATAGATCGCGTCGGAAGCGGCGTTTTCGCCGTCGCCGTTCATATCCGCGCTTTGAGTAACGGGATATCTCGACGGACGCATAACGCTTCTGAGCAGATATATCGCGTCGGCGGTATCGAGAACGCCGTCGTTGTTTGTGTCGCCGCGTTTTTCCTCGTACAGCTTTTCGTTATTCTGCCAACCGAACGTCGGGTATTCGTACCCGTCAACGTTTCCCATCGTCCACAAGGTCTCGAAATCGAAGCCTTCAAACGAAGCCGGATCCTTCATCTGCTCGACGGTAAGAGGCGTTCCGCCGCTCGTTTCCGCATTGGAGAGATAATAGCAGTTTGTATAGATCCCGTAAATTTCGGAAGCCATTGCCCCGACGTATTTGAAGCCGTCTCCGTTCACGTCGCCGCACATATAGCAGTTGACGATACTGTTGAAATCGTCATTGAAGCCGATGAATCCGCCGATATGTCCGCCGTTATCCGTGGAGCCGGAAACGTCAGCAAACGAATAGCAGTTCGTTACGGTAAGATCGTATGCGTTGCCTATAATGGTACCGATATCCATATACGACGCGGTGCCTTTTGCGGTGATCCTGCCCGAAACGAAGCAGTTTGATATGCTTATATGTCCCTTTTCGCACGCTCCCGCAAGGATGCCCGCGGCACATCTGTAATTCTCGCAACCCGTCGCCGCAACTCTGGCGTTGACGATACCGAGGTTTGAAACGGAAGCATCCATATACAGACATCCGAACAAGCCCGTGAAAGAGGACGACGATGAGGTTATCCTCAGATTGGTTATTGTATGGCAGTTTCCGTCAAAATGTCCGTAGAAGCTGCCGGTGTCCGACGAAGTATTGACGGTGTAAACGCCTTTTCCTATCGGCGTCCACTCGATATGGTTGAGGTCGATATCGTTCATCAGCCTGATATACTCGCCGGAATAGGTGTTTCCGTTGCTGCAGCTTTGGGCAAGGTACGCAAGCTCGGACGCAGTATAGATCAAATACGGATCGTCGATCGTACCCGTACCTCCGCCGAAGGAGTCGGCGATCGTTCCGTCCCAGATATCAGCCGGTATTTTATCTATCGTTTCGGTGATGAGTACCGTGTGACAGACGGTACATTCCTTGTGCCTTTCTCCCTCTTCCCTTCCTGTCGGCAGTTTGTCGATGATCCATTCGCTCTCAATATGGTCGGTCATCGGGAGTTCTTCCGTCTTTTCGTCATCGCATCGCGTGCAGGAATGTTTTACCAAGCCTGTTTCGGTGCAGGACGCTTCTTTGATAGTTTCGCTGACATAATCGTGTCCGAGAGCAGGTATAAGTTCAAATGTAGTATATCCGCAATGATCGCAGGTCACATATTCATTCCAACCGTCTTCGGTGCAGGTCGGTTTCTTTGCCTCGTGCGTGACGTAGTTGTGCGGTTCTTCCGGCTCTTCGGACTCTTCCGATTCTTCGGACTCTTCCGATTCTTCGGACTCTTCCGATTCTTCGGACTCTTCCGATTCTTCCGATTCTTCCGATTCTTCCGATTCTTCCGATTCTTCCGGTTCGTCTTCGTTTATGCAATCCGCAAAGCCACGAAGCACGGGATATTCGTTTTCTTCGCAAAATCCCCATACGGTATCGAGATCCCAACCGAGATTTTCACTTATCCATAACCGTGAACACAGATCGGACAAGTCGGCGCTCTCTCCGTTTTCGGCATTGGATGAATGGTAGGAATTTATAATTTCGGCACGGGAATCGGCGATGCCGTATTCGGTATAGCCGTCAAAAGTACCGGCAAAGAAGCAGTTTTCAATTCTTCCGCTGTCAGCGTAACCGACGATACCGCCGCTGACCTTGAGACCGTTGCTGTCGCCGCACCGTATAAGCGTTCCCGCCGCATAAGAATTTTCAACGACGCATCCGCTGTTTTTGTTGTATATTCCGCCGATAATGCCGCCCGTATGACTTCCGCTTTCGGCGGTAACATCGGCAAAGCAATCGGTGATTTTTGTATTGTCGAAAGCGATGCCGACAATACCACCGGCAGCGCTAATATACGGATTATGCGCGCTCAACTTGCCGCGGACAAAGCAGTTGTCGATGCGTGAATCGAACGCCATTCCGGCAAGTCCGCCGACATTTATACGTCCGTAATCTTCTGTGTTGACGGAAATATAGACGCCGATAACGCCGAGGCGCGAAATATCGGCGCTGCAGACGTCACCGAACAGACCGCTGCAGGTCGTGGTATTCTTTTTGACGGTCAGATTTGAGATAATATGGAAATTGCCGTCAAAATTGCCCGAAAAACACGGGGTAAGGCAATTCACCCATTCCGCCGTGAAACAGCCTTTGCCGATCGGCGTCCACTCGATATTATCGAGGTCGATATCGTTCATAAGTTTGATATACACGCCGGAATATGTGTTTCCGTCGTTGCAGGTCTCGGCGAGATACGCAAGTTCGGACGCAGTATAGATCAGATACGGATCGTCCTCCGTACCCGTACCGCCGCCGAAGGAGCCGGCGATCGTTCCGTTCCAGATGTCAGTATACTCTTCTTCGTCCTTGAATCCGCGCAGTACGGGATATTTGCTGTATTCGCGGAACTCCCATATCTCATCAAAATCCCAACCGAGATTTTCGCATACCAGGTACTCAGCCCTCGGCTCTTCGTTCGATACGAACTCCCCTGCCGTTCTTTCCGGGCTGATCTCGGACAACGTGTAGTAATAGCAGTTTTCGACAATTCCTCTGTCGTCGCCGTTTATCGCGCCGATATAGACGCTTTTTGTATCGGAAGACAGTTCGCCCGTAAAGAAACAATTTTCCGTCTTCGCTCCGTCAGACATCAGATTGCCGATGCCGGCGACCTGCGGTGTAGTGTGCCCGAAATAGACGTTATCGCTGTTGTTTATCAAAGTACCTGCCGAATAGCAGTTTTTTATATGACATTCTTCGCCGAAAGCACCGCCAACAATGCCGCCGCTGTAACCGTTTGCGATGACGGTGCAGCCGTAACCGTAACATTCCGAAATAACAGAGCTTTCGGCAAGTCCGACGATACCGCCCGCCATAGATCCCCAATCCGCTTTTGCCGTGACGGTCGAGGACACGGCAAAAGAACGGCTTGCCGAGCCGCCGTACAAATAACCGATCAATGTACCGGCATAAATGTCCTGCGTGCAGACTGCCTCGATTTCGGCGTTTTTCAGCGCGGTGTTCTTTACGTCACCCTGACAGACACCGAAAAGCCCCGAATATGACGTGGTTTTATTTACGACTTTAAGATTGGAAATGACGTGGAAATCGCCGTCAAAGCTGCCGCAGAAAGATACGTCTTTGTTCAGCAAAGCATCGCTTGTCAGCGCTCCTGCGCCTATCGGAGTCCATTCGATATGGTCGAGGTCGATATCGCTCATCAATTTGATATACTCGCCCGAATAGGTGTTTCCGTCGTTGCAGCTGCGTGCAAGATGTGCAAGCTCGGACGCAGTATAGATCAGATACGGATCGTCCTCCGTACCCGTACCGCCGCCGAAACCGCCGGCGGTCGTTCCGTCCCAAACGTCGATTTCGGTTTTATCCGAAGCCAGCGAATAGAACGGAAACGCCGAAATCAGTATTGCCAGAGTAAGCATCATAGCCGCCGTGAATAACATTGCTCTGTTCTTTTTCATATCGTTTCCTCCGCTGTTTGATCCGTAAAACGTTATTGTTACTTGTTTTTATACCATAATTTCGCCTTTTTGTCAATGTTTTTTGCTTCCGTCAAATCGGAGAGAGTGCGGATTTGTGAAAGAAGCACTTGAAAAAACAAGTATTTGTGATATAATCGTTACATAATAAAAAAAACAAAAGGAGACAAAGTTATGAGCGTATACAAACTGCGTTTCGGTACACCCGAGGAATTCGTACCCACAAAATTCGCACCGACTCCCAAATGTGAGATCATAGAAAACGTATCCGATAAAGCAAAAATGTTTGAGTTTTCCGTTTCAAAACGCGGGACTCTGCTGCGCCTTCCCATTGATCCGTCGGCAGGAGTTTACGGATTCGGCTTGCAGCTCAAATCGTTTCAGCAGCGCGGACTCAAAAAACACATACGTCCGAACGCCGATCCCGTTTCAAACAGCGGCGACACGCACGCGCCCGTGCCGTTCTTTGCCACGACGTCGGGCTACGGGATTTTCGTTGACACGGCAAGATACGCGGAATTCTATATGGCAAAAAGGCTGAACAGAGGCGAAAGCACAAAAGAATCCGCAAGCGGAAGCGTTCCCGGTGAAGAAACGAACGGAGAAGATATTTTTGCTTCTCTTTACGCAGTCCGCTCGTCGGGCAGCGACACCGTTATGACGGTAGAGATACCCTACGCGCAGGGCGTTGACGTTTATTACATAACCGGCGAAAACGTCGGCGATATCGTATGCCAGTACAACCTGCTTTCCGGCGGCGGATGTATGCCGGCACTTTGGGGGCTCGGCAACCTTTACCGCTGCGATATGAAGTTCAACGACGCAAAAGTGCTTGAAATGGCGGAAAAATTCCGCTCCTTGGACATTCCCTGCGATATCATCGGGCTTGAGCCGGGCTGGCAGAGCCAGACCTATTCGTGTTCCTACGTCTGGGACGCCAACCGTTTTCCGCACCCGCAGGAGACCGTTGACGCTCTCCGCGGAATGGGATTTCACGTCAACCTGTGGGAGCACGCATTCATACATCCGTCGTCGCCGCTGCACAGCGAAATGGTGAAGTATTCGGGCGATTACCTCGTCTGGAACGGACTTGTACCCGATTTCGCCGACGATGAAGCAAGCGAAAAATTTGCGTCTTACCAAAAATATCTGACCGATATGGGCGTTGACGGCTTTAAGCTCGACGAATGTGACGGCTCAGACTTTACGGGCGGCTGGACTTTCCCGAACTGCGCGTCGTTCCCGTCGGGGATCGAGGGCGACCAGTACCACAGTCTTTTCGGGCTGCTGTACGCCAAAACATTGCTGAAAACGCTCGGGAATACCCGCACGCTTTCCGAAGTACGCAATATGGGCGCTCTTGCGGCGTCTTATCCGTTTGCGCTTTATTCCGACCTTTACGGTCACAGGGACTTTATCACCGGCGTTGTGAACGCGGGATTTTCGGGGCTTCTCTGGTCGCCGGAGGTGCGCCACGCCGAAAGCAGGGACGACCTGCTCCGCCGCATACAGACGGTGGTTTTCAGTCCGCAGTCGCTCGTCAACGCATTCTATCTCCCCGAAATGCCGTGGGAAATGCACGGCTGCGTGAACGAAGCGCGTGAGCTTTTCAGGCTTCGTATGTCGCTTCTTCCCTACCTTTACACAATGTACTACGACTATCACACCATCGGCAAACCGCCCGTCAGGGCTCTCGTCTGCGACTATCAGAACGAGCCGGAGCTTTGGGACGTTGCCGACGAGTATCTGTTCGGCGATTCGATGATCGTCTGTCCGATGACGGAAAAAGAAAAAGAACGCGATATCGTTCTTCCCGAAGGTGAATGGTACGATTTCTTTACCGGCGAAAAGCTCTGCGGCGGCAGGCATCACGTCGTGACCGACAACATCCCCGTTTATGTAAAAAGCGGCACTCTTCTTCCGCTGGCAACTCCCGTCAGCCACGTCAGCGCCGACACCTGCTTCGATATCACGCTCGTTTCTTACGGCGACACATCAAACTCCGTCTGCCGTCTTATCGAAGACGACGGTGTTTCGCACGATACGGCTTACCGCGTGATAACTCTTACGAAAGATTCGTCCGCGATCGACAGCTTCCGTTACAGAATATCGGGGCGACGTGAGATTATCGGGAATTGAAATTACGTAATCGTTGCTTGCGGCGGTGTAAGACATCTATCAGATAAATAAACCTAATGCAAAATTTTTTTCTGCCGTCATTAAGAATGGGGCGATTGGGGCAATAAGCGTTATAAAAACGGCTTAATTATGCCTTGCCGGTGATCCGCGAATATCTGTCGATACGCTCCGACGCGTCGTAGTACAATACGTCTTCTTTTTCAAGTTTTATCACGCCGTTATGAACATCAACGATATTGACGGCGCAATTCAGCGGCACGCCTCCGTGCCAGAAGTCGGACGGATCGTCATAAAGGAAATTGAGCATACACCGCATAGCGCATCCGTGAGTCGAAACGAGTACCGTTTCGTAATCTTTTTCCGCAAGCTCTTTCAGAAATTCCTGCGTACGAGCCATTACGTCCTTGACGTGTTCCCCGTTCGGGAATCCCGGAGCATAGATGGGATTTGCAAAATACGCTTTCATAAACGACATATCTTCCCCGTTTTCCGCCGCCATATAAGGCTTGCCCTCGTAGTCGCCTATACAAATTTCCTTTATCCTGTCGTCGGTCAGTATCGGGCAGTCGTTCCCGCTTTCGCGCAGTACCGCCTCAGCCGTATGGTACGCGCGTATGAGCGGCGACGAAAACGCCGCGTCAAAGCGGACGCCGCAAAGAGAGCGTCCCGTTTCTTCGGCAAGGCGTACGCCGAAAGAATTGAGGTCGCTGTTCGTCCACCCCTGCAAAAGTCCGCGCTCGTTGAAAAACGTTTCGCCGTGTCTGATGATATATATTTTCATTGTCCTTTTCCATTTTTCGTTTTACTTTTCCGCCGTCGCAGCGTTCCTGCACGCCCGATCAGACAGGCTGACGGTCACAAATAACGTCGGTATCGCGGTTTGGTTTCGGCGTCCGCACAGCAGAACCGCAAAAATACACCCCCGCAAAGATAATTATAACATATTCGTATTACTCTTTTCAAGAAAAATCTTCAACAAAAAAGTATAACATATTTTTATAACAAAATCTGTAAATCATCTTGATTTTTTTATTCCGCTGTGTTATAATGCAAAAGTCGTCCGGAAAAGGACGCGAATTTAATATGGATAGGTATCGAAGTGGTCATAACGGCCCTGACTCGAAATCATTAGCGTCGTGTGGAACACTCGATCTCGTAAAACCGTGAAAACGCTTGAAAAAGCGAGGAAATCGGAGCTTTTCGGCGATTTCGCTTTTCACGGAAACACCCCAGTTCTAAGATGAGTTCTAAGATTTTTTCGGGGTTCCGGAAGGCACAATTTTATTTGGAGAGTTATCGAAGCGGTCATAACGGGGCGCACTCGAAATGCGTTTGCCCTTTGGGCACGTGGGTTCGAATCCCACACTCTCCGCCAAATGAAAAATGACTTGGAATCATCCAAGTCATTTTTCGTTTTTGGGGGGCGA
>JAZUKE010000079.1:0-10023 GCA_045643125.1 Eubacteriales bacterium | reverse complement strand
GGCGATGAAAGAATTCCGAATATTGAGTTATTGGATGAAAAACTGAAAGCATGGAGCAACGACAGAAATGCTAAACAGAAAGGTGTTTCATGGCAATTCACAACCGCCGATGCAAGAATTAAGCTCAAGCACCTTTATCCTGAAATAATAATGTAAAGTTTTAATTGAGACAAGGTAGTAGGGGGACGGCGTCCTCGACGTCCCGATTTTTTGGTATGTATGACGTCATCTGCGTTTTATGTATTCGCTCGGTTTTATGCCGGTATAGCGGTGAAATTCGTAAGAAAAATAACTTACGCTGTCGAATCCGCACTGCATCGCCGTTTCGGTGACGCCGCAGTAACCGGTATTAAGGAGCAGCTTGGCGTTTTCGACTCTGACTTTTTTAAGGTATGAAAGCGGCGAAAACCCAAAACAACGGCGGAATTCACGGCGCAGAAACGTCTCGCTTATGCCGAGCGACGCGGCAAGGGACGCTACCGTAAAAGACGGATCGCCAAAATCGTGGTCGATGAGCGATTTCGCCTGACGCATCCGCGGTGACAGGAACGCGCTTTGCGTCTGCTTTTCGTATTCTGCTTTGGCGTCGGCAAGTATGCGGTAAAAGACCGAAAGACATTCGGCGTCTTTGCCGTTTCCTATGTGAAAACGGCTGAACAGTTCCGCAAAGTGCGACTTGAACGCCGCCGGACAGGTCGGAGTTATTATCTGCGGCAAAAGGCAATTTGAATTTTCAAGCGTGGTGAAATGGACGATATACATACTTCCGTCGCCGAGTATCTGCGTGTCGTAGGAAAGTCCTTTCGGGACGAACGTCAGGTCGCCGGCATTCGACAGCAGCGTTTGACCGTTTTTCTCAACGGTGATGCTTCCTTCTTCACGAAAGGTCAGCGAATGATACGGACGTCCCGGAACGGATACTGTTTTCTTTTTGGTGTAGCCGATGTGCTGCGCCGTCAGCCCCGTCACGATGACGGGATCATCGAAAAATGTCAATCGCGCCACTTCCTTTGTGTTTTGATATTTGATACTTTCTTTATATCAATATACCATATTACAACGTGATTTGCAAGAATATCCGAAAAACAGGTTTCGGAATTCTAAAATAAGTTGCGTTATTTTATTGTGTCAAACTTTCTTTTGAGTTATACTCATAGCATAATAATGAAAGGGAGTTTTTTTATGAGTATTGATATCGGACTTAAAAAACAGCTGGAGGATGCCGTCAAGCGCGAAGGCATCGACCTTATCGGCTTTGCGCCGAAGTCGCGTTTCGACGACGTTCCCGCGCAGAACAATCCGTTCTCCATCTTCCCGGAGGGCAAAACCGTCATACTGCTCGGCAAACGTATCTGCCGCGGCTCGCTGCGCGGTGTGGAAGAGGGAAGCAATTTCGGCGACTACAATCTGTTCGGCAGAACGTGGCTCGAGGACGAATTTCTTTCCATTGCCTGCTACGGACTGACTACCGTTCTTGAAGACAACGGCTGGGAAGCCGTCCCCGTGTTCCCCAATCCGAGCGAGATCGCCCCGAACGGTGTGTCGGTCGCTCCCGGACGTCCCGCACCCAACGTGTTCCCGGATTTTGACTATGCAGCCGTTGCCTGCGGACTTTGCGAACTGTCGTACAACCGTATTCCGTTCAGCAAAAAATACGGCTCGCGTCAGCGTTTTCAGATGATAATAACCGACTGCGAGCTTGAGCCGACACCGCTTATGGAAGGCTCGGTGTGTGACCGCTGCGGTAAATGCGCCGCCGCCTGCCCGCTCGGAGCCATCAGCGCGACCGAGACCGAGGAAATAAACATCTGCGGCAAGATAATGACTGTCGCCAAAATAGACTACGAAAAGTGCAAGATCTGCAAAAACGGTGCGTGCGCCAACCGTTTTTCCGCAAAAGCGCGTCCCGACCGTGTGGCGGCTCTCTGCAACCGTACCTGCTTGTGCCATCTCGAAGAAAAGTCAGCCGTTGAAAACACGTTTGAGACCGCTTTCAGAAAGCGCGAAGCCTGGGCGCTTGATTATTTCGGACGTTATGCAGAGCGTGACACCAAGCAGGCGAACGTGTCCGGCGAAGACGGCAAAAGCGGAAAGTGAAAAGGGAGGTGTGCGGTAATGGAACTTACCTCTCGGATGATAAAGGACAAGGCAAAGGAACTCGGCATTGACGCTGTCGCCATAGGAAATATCGAGCGTTTCAAGGACGCTCCGGCACTTATGTCGCCGCTTTCCTATTTCCCGGAAGCAAAATCCGTCATTGCCGTGGCGATGCGTATTCCGCGCGGCTCGTATCGCGGAATAGAGGAAGGCACGCATTGGCATAATTACACCTTTTATTCGTACAACAAGCTCAATTCGCTTTTCCGCCCGAAAAAGTCTTACGAGCTGTGCCGCTTTATCGAAGACCATGGGTGGGAAGCGGCGGCGCATTATCCCGCCGTGCCGGAAGGCAACGGCACGACGAAAGATCCGGTTGCTCCCGACAAACTCCCGCCCGACGTCGTCTGCTCGGTGCGCGTCATAGCGGCAGGCTGCGGGCTTGGCGAGATCGGGTTTTCAAAGGTTTTCCTTACAAAAAAATTCGGGCCTCGTGTGAGGATAGGACTTATTTTCACCGACTGCGTTCTCGAACCCGATCCCATTCTTTCCACCGGTGATATCTGCCTTCACTGCGGCGCGTGTGCGCGCGAATGTCCCGCAAGCGCCGTTCCCGACGTCAGGGACAAGACGCAGCGTCTTTACGTTCATTTCAACGGCGAAAAAACTATCTGGTACGGCGACGTCCGTATGGGACGCTGCACGCTTACCCACCACGGTATGAACAACGAATGTTCGCCTTTTCTCAAAAAAGAATTTCCGAATATGGCGTTTGACGTGAGAAATACGGAAATGACCGAGGAGGAAGCGTATATTTTAAGTTATTCGATGGCGGGAGCAAAATGGGGCAGAAAACCCGAAAACAAATCCGTGATCGGTTATTATGATTACATACAGAGCCATACCGGCTACTTTGCGATATGCGGCGCAAGAGGCTGCATCCGAGCCTGTATGAATATGCTGGAAAAAACAAAACGCATCGAAAACGTCTTCCATAACGACTTTTACAAAAAAGAAAGCTGGCTGCTCCCCCATAAACCCGAAACCGTGTCGTCGGGCGTCAACCCGTACCGCGAGGCATATCTGGATGAAAAATACCCCGGCATCCGCAAAAACGAGTACGTCAAGGCAGACCAAAAGGAAGAAGAGTCAGAAGGCGAAGAGTAAACAAGGAGAGATACAAAGTCTTCAGTTTTCAGTTTTCGGTTTTCAGAAAAGAAACACAAAAAAGGATTTCCGCGCGATCGCGCTGAAATCCTTTTTTACTCTCTTTTTGCTTCTTATTTTATCTCGGGAAGGCTTGCTGCTGCGACGGACTGACCTACGCGGCGGGAAGATTCATCGGGGATATGAAGCTGGATCTTGGCTGCAAGCTCGGGGAATTCCTTGTCGAGGACTTCCTGCGCTTTGCCGAGAAGGAGAACGCCGCCTTCGCCGGAGGTGACACGGCCCATAATGAGAACGTGCTTGATATCGTAGAATTCGGCATAGAAAGCGATGCCGTAGCCGAAGTAAACACCAATATTTTCATAGATCTTCTTTGCTCTTTCATCGCCTTCAGCCATAAGCTTCTGAACGACTTTGAGCTTTTCTGCGGGAGAGAGCTTTTCGTCAAGTTCGATTCCTGCAAGAGGAGCGAGCTTGATGACGCCGTCCTGCGAGAAATACTTGACGCCGCAGCCGTAGTCGCCCGACCATTCGTCAACAGCGGCATTTTCACAGAAGTCAACGGGAACGAACGCAAGCTCGTTGAGCCAGCCGGTGATGTTGCCGTTGGTGTCAACGTAGCCGCCTGCTTCGGAAGTACCCATAGCGATGCCGAGAACCTCGTTGTCGTTGAGGTCCATAGCACCTGCAAGAGCGGTAACGTCGCCGTCGTTTGCGACTTCGATGGGAATGTTCTCGCCAAGCTCTTTTGCAACGTCGAGATACATCGTCTTGACGTGCTTTTCAAAGTCTTCATCCGAAACTTTGAGGAAGAGGGAAGCGATCATAATTTTGTTGTCAACGTAAACGCCTGCGGACGAAACGCCGATAGCGTCAACGCGCGGCATATGGGAAGCGGCGGTCTTCATAGCGTCGAGGATTCCGTCGTAATGATATTTGGGATCGGACTGGAGCTTGGGGAACCAGACGACTTCTTCGGAATAAACGGTTTCGCCGTTTACGACAGCGGAAACCTTTCTGTCGCTTCCGCCGGCATCGAAGCCGATACGGCAGCCGTCGAGGTGACGTCCTACGGGAGCGGCGGATTCACTCGTTACGGGAGCGTGTGCAAGGTCGGTGACGACGACTTCAAACGGGTTTTCATAGCATCTTGCCATAAATCCGTTGTCGAAATCGCGCAGATCGCCTTTTTCGTAAGCCTTTTTGATCTTTTCGCCGACGACGGAGCCGCTGGCAATAATGATCTTGTAGCCGCCTCTTATCCAGAGCAGGGCTTTTACGATACGTTCGATGTAACGGAAGTTGATGTCGTCTTTTCCGATACCGTCTTTGTAGATTCTTGTCTTGAAGGCGGAAACATAGCCGTTGTTTCTTTCGATACCGATAACAATATCCTGTCCGTCTTCCTTGGTATTCTCGCGGAATTCACGGGCAACGAGCGCCATAGGGGTAAACTGTTTGTCAAGAACGGATTCAACTTTAAGCTTCATAACGTACTGTACCTCCGATTATTGTCTTTACTACATTGAATTCATTGTCGGTGATGATGATATCGGCGTCCTTGCCGACTTCGATCGAACCTTTTTTGTCGTTGATGCCGAGAGCGGTCGCGGGGTTGAGGGACGCGCACTTGACACATTCCCAAATGGGAGCGTCGGTGTTGGAATATACGTTCCACACGCCCTTGTTGAGCTTGAGAACGCTGCCGGCGATAGTGCCGTCGGGGAGCTTGCAGAGGTTGTCACGGTAAACGACCTTCTGTCCGCCGAGAGTGTATTCGCCTTCGGGGAGTCCGCCTGCGGGGAGACAGTCGGTGATGAATATGAGTTTGTCGCCCTTCTGCTTCATAACGATGGGGAACAGAGCCTTGTCAACGTGGTAAGTGTCAACGATGAGTTCGGCGTAAACGTCTCTTGCGAATGCGGCACCCACGACACCGGGGTTGCGGTGATTGAGTGCGGACATAGCGTTGAAGAGGTGAGTCGTGGACTTGATACCCGCGTCAACGGAAGCGTAAGCGGTCTCAAACTTGGCATCGGTGTGTCCCATCGACATAACGACGTCGGAATTGGCGGCGATCTTCTTGATAGCTGCAAAATCGTCGTCCATTTCGGGAGCGAGAGTGATGTATTTGATGACGTCCTTGTATTCAAGAACGAAGTCTGCATCGGGTTTGAGGATGAAGCGTTCTTCCTGAGCGCCCTTCTTCTTGGGGTTGATGAACGGACCTTCCGCGTGTGCGCCGAGAATAGTCGAGCCTTTCCAGGTCCTGGACTTCTTCATTACGGAGCGTATCGCTTCGAGTGATTTTACGATGGTCTCTTTTGCGACAGTCATAGTCGTGGGGAGGAAAGCGGTGACGCCGTTTTTCACAAGACCGCCGGCGATGGTTTTGAGTTCGTCGGGATCGCCGTCGCAGACGTCAAGTCCGAGATAGCCGTGGATGTGAACGTCGATAAGTCCGGGGGAAACGAAACCGCCCTTTGCGTCGATAACTTTTGCGTCTTCGGGTACGGTGTCAACAAGACCTGCGATCTTATCGTCAAAAGCGAGAGCCTTGCCTTCGACCACTCTGTCTTTAAGAATGATCTTGCCGTTGATGATATACTTCATAAGAAACATCCTTTCATTATTTTACATATTTTACTAAGATACATTATACACAATGATAAGGAAAAAGTAAATAGAATTGAGAAATTTTATAGCTTATGTTTCCAAATCTTTTTTTCCGTATCAAGGTCGAGAGCAAGCGTCAGCGCCGCGGAAATGTCGGAGAAAAGTCCGCGGCGAAGCTTCGTTTCCGTTACGGGGGAAACGAGCGGGATATCGTAAGACGGGATGACGCCCTGCAAAAACAGATACAGCTTGTTTCCGCTGAACGACGCGAAGATCCGCGCTCTCGTTTTTTCGGTCGCCGAAAGAAAAGCGTAGACCGCTTCTTCGCACATCACCGCGCCTGCGTCAACGCCGACGGCGGAATTGACGACGTATTTGAAATTGAACGGCTCGCTTTGCGTTTCGTAAACCGAAAAACCGTCCTCCCACACCTGCTCGGGCGGAACGCAGAGCGACGAGCCTTTGCGGCGCACCTGAAGGTCGCGCTTGAACTGCTTTGAAAAAGTAAATTCAAACATCCAGCCGGTAAATGTGTTTTCGTCCTTTGCGAACACGGAAACAAAATCCGTTCCCTCGTAACTGCCGCGGAAAGCGTATTCGGTATGTTCCTTGTCGATGCCGTTCAGCACGTTCTGCGACGCAAAAGCGCCCACGTCCGTTTTGCCGTCGGTGAAGACGGAGTTTTCGACGGTTTCTTCAAACAGGCATTTCAGCGCGTTCGCCTTGAAATCGTCCTCGTAGTCCTTTTTCGCTTTTGAAAGCAGCAGTCTGTTTGCCAAAAACGCAAGAAGTGCAAAGATGACTGCGAAGAAAGGCATTATCCAGAAGTCGAGATGCACGTTGTCGCTTATCATAAATATAAACGAAACGGCGCAGAGTATGGCAAACGCATAGACGATCAGGGTATAAAGCAGTGTTGTCAGCCGCTTTTTGTTGAGACGGTCTGTAAATTCTTTCATAAATTATCACTCCGTATATATTTTAATACTAAAACGCGAATATGTCAAATAATATTTTTTGAAGTAATTGCAATTTTCAAACAAATGGTGTATAATAATTTGAATGGTTATAGATCCGTTTTGCGGACGGCGAAAACAAAAGGAGGTGCGGGATGAAAAAAACATATCTGGCGCTTTTGCTCATAATACTATTGCTTCTT
This sequence comes from Eubacteriales bacterium, assembly GCA_045643125.1. Classification (GTDB taxonomy): domain Bacteria; phylum Bacillota; class Clostridia; order Oscillospirales; family CAG-382; genus UBA1206. The sequence continues at coordinate 2,984 of JAZUKE010000079.1, read as the reverse complement.
GCGTCCTGCGTGTCTCCGACGGAAAACGAAAGCAGCGCTCCGCCGACGGAATCATCGGAAGAAGCGTCGGCCCCGACTGAAGAAAGCAGCGAAGAAAGCCCGGAGATCGTTTCGGAGGAGATATCCGAAGAAAGCGAAGAGAGCGAAGAAAGCAAAGAGATCATACTGCCGGAAGAGCCGGCTGAACTGTATATGTACGCGATGTCGCTCATTGAAAACAGCGTGAGCAGCACGATGAAAACGGAAGCGACCTACGACCTTTTCCAGAGCGACGAGCCGGAGCCGGTGCTTTCGTACACCGCATCGACCGTCGTCAGACTGCAGGAGGTCAACGAACACGACAAAAGGCTTGATTTCGTGACCGAACTTTCGATCGACGGCATATCGTCCGAAAGCAGGCTGCTTTACATAGACGGCGTCGGATATTACGACGAAAACGGCGAAAAGATAAAGCAGTCGATGTCGTTTGAAAAGGCGCTGACCTTCCTCGGCAACGACGGCGACACGATATCGTTCACGCCCGATATGTTCGGCAAGATCACCTGCGACGATTTGAGAAGCGGCAAAAGGATCGAGCTTACGGAGATAATCGACGTCGAAAAAGCGGCGTCACTCGTCCCCGACACGATGAATAACGGAAAAATCGAGGATCTGCGCGTGACGCTTTACATCAACGCCGACGGAACGCCTGCGGCGGAAGTCGTCGGTATGAGGATGCAGGTCGAATCCGAGCACAAAAACATAGAGATCCACTGCGAGGTCATACAGACCACTTCTTTCAGCGATATAGGCAGCACCGTCGTAAAGAACGATGTCAACGCAGACGAATACAAAGACGGAATAATTTTCAGAAATTAGAGGACTGATACTATGAAAGCCTGTGAAATACTCGAAAAACTCAAAAGCCTTTCGGAATACCCCGTTGAACCGACGATTGACACGTTCAAGGAGGGCGACGAACAGAAAGAAGTCAAAAAGGCGGCAGTCTGCTTTATCGCAACTCCGTCCGTCATAAAGGCGGCACACGAATGGGGCGCCGACCTTATCATCACTCACGAGCCGACATATCACGACCATTTTGACCGATTTGAAGACAATTTTGTGGAAAACGAAAAGAGAGCGCTGCTGCAAAGCACGGGAATGGCGGTTTTCCGCTATCACGACCACGCGCACCGCGCAGCCGAAGACCTTATCAACAAGGGCTTTATGGAAACGCTCGGGCTTGGATATACGCTCACCAAAAAGGGAAAAGCCGCCGTCCTTGACGACTCGATAACTCCGCTTGAACTTGCAAAGCTCATCGAAGAAAAAACGGGATTAAAGCACGTCCGCATCACGGGCAAACGCTGTTTCCCCGCAAAAAGGCTCGAACTCCAGCTCGGCGCCTGCGGCGAAGTGGCGCACATCCCGTTCAAAAACGACGAAACGGACATAGTCATCTGCGGCGAAACGGGTGAATGGAAAAGCCTTGAATTCATCCGCGACGCGGGCGAACTCGGACATAACTGCGCGGCTCTGATACTCGGTCACGTCGGCAGCGAAAGAGACGGAATGAAATATATCTGCACCATCGTAAAGGATCTCGGCATCGACGCAAGGTATTTTGAATGCGGCGAAGTTTATTCGTACACGGAGGACTGATTTTTTATGAAATATATAGCGATAATGGGTATGGGGACTGTCGGCGGCGGTCTTTACGAAGCGATAAAAACGAATAAGGAAAAATTAAAAAAAGTCGTCGGCGACGACATACAGATAAAATATGTGCTTGACAAGCGCCCGTTTATCGGTCACGAGCTTGAAAAGAACGTGGTAAGCGATATAAACGTCATCCTCAACGACAAGGACGTTTCCGTCGTTGCCGAAACTATGGGCGGCGACAGACCCGCGTTCGATTTTTCGCTTGCCTGCCTCAAAGCGGGCAAATCCGTCGTCACGTCGAACAAGCTCGTCGTCGAAAAACACGGCAAAGAGCTTGAAGAAGCGGCAAAGGCAAACGGAGTTTCCTATCTTTACGAAGCGTCCGTGGGCGGCGGCATACCCGTTATGCACCCGCTCGTCAACTGCCTCGGCGGCAACGAGATAATAAAAATAAAGGGCATCCTCAACGGGACGACCAATTACATACTTGAAAAAATGGAAAAAGACGGCTCGTCTTTTGCGTCCGCTCTTGCAGACGCACAGAAAAAAGGCTATGCCGAAGCCGATCCGACCGCCGATATCGAAGGACTTGACGCCGCCAGAAAGATATGTATTCTTGCTTCCGTCTGCTTCGGCGGCTGGTACGGTATGGACGACTGCGAGATCATCAAAGGAATTTCCGAAATAACGGCAGAGCATATTGCCGAAGCGTCGGCGCTCGGCTATCGCATAAAGCTCATCGGCTGCGCCGAAAAGAGCGATAACGGCGTAAGACTGTTCGTCAAGCCCTGCCTTGTCGGCAAATCGGCGCTGCTTGCGTCCGTCAGCGGAGTGTTCAACTGCGTTATGGCAACGGGCAACCTTGTCGGCGACGTGGCGTTTTACGGACACGGTGCCGGCGGACTTGCCACCGCTTCCGCCGTGCTTTCCGACGTTATCGAAGCCGTCACCGTCAAACCGTCGCCCGTGATAAAAGATAAAAAACTCCCCACCGTAAAAGGCGGAGAAGGAAAGACGAAAGTCATCTGCGGAACGGAGTTTGAAATAGCGGAGTAGGAGATAAAGTTTTCAGTTTTCAGTGTTCAGTTTTCAGAAAAAGAAGACGGAATTTTGCAATTTGTAGGGGACGGCGTCCTCTTGAAGTAAGAAGTAAGAAGTAATAGTGAAGAAGTAAGCAGAAGACGGAAATTTGCAATTTGTAGTACCTTGTTTCAATTAAAACTTTACAAATCGAATAAAGTGTGGTATACTAAAAGAAAAAACGAATAAGGGGTATATCACAATGGCAATGTCACCGATATATTTAACAGAAGAAGAAAGAAAAGAACTGGCAGAATTCGCAA
>JAZUKE010000078.1:0-6085 GCA_045643125.1 Eubacteriales bacterium | reverse complement strand
AGACCTGGGCTTGCGGTACGGGCGCGTGCGCCACGGTAGCGGCTGCGGTCATAAACGGACTGCTTCCCGCCGAAAAGGATATTGATGTCACTCTGCGCGGCGGAACGCTTAAAATAAGATGCGACAAAGGCTATGAAATGCTGATGACCGGTCCCGCAACGAAAGTATTTGAGGGTGTATATGAGTATAAAGATTAAAATAAACGAAAATTTCGGTCTTATCAAGCCGAGCTATCTTTTCAGCGATATCGCAAAAAGAGTAAAGGCGTACAGCGCCGAAAACCCGGATGCGGAGATAATCCGCCTCGGTATCGGCGACGTGACACGTCCGCTTATGCCGTGTGTGACGGAAGCGATGAAAAACGCCGTTGCAGAAATGGAAGACGTAAAGACGTTCCGCGGATACCCGCCCGAATACGGTTATGATTTCCTCAAAGACGCGATAATGCGTCACTATGCCGAAAACGGCGTGACGCTTGAAGAAAGCGAGATCTTCGTAAGCGACGGCGCAAAAAGCGATATCGGCAACATTACCGATCTGTTCGGCGATGCCGATATCCTCATTCCCGATCCCGTATACCCCGTTTATCTCGATTCCAACCTTATGGACGGCAGAAAACTCACTTTTATTCGCGGAAGCAAGGAAAATTCGTTCCTTCCGACACCGGAAAACGTAGAGAAAAAGCCGTATGTGATATATCTCTGTTCGCCCAACAACCCGACGGGTGCCGCTTATGACAAGTCGGGACTTAAAAAGTGGGTGGATTTTGCGCTCGAGACCGGCTCTCTCATCGTGTTCGACGCCGCGTATGAAGCGTTCATCACCGATGAAAACATACCTCATTCGATATATCAGATAAGCGGTGCCGACGAATGTGCCGTTGAGATATGCAGCTTTTCAAAGTTTGCGGGCTTTACCGGCGTTCGCTGCGGCTGGACAGTATTCCCCGAAAACCTCAGAAGCGGAGACTCTGCGCTCGGAAAAATGTGGGCGCGCCGCCAGGCGACCAAGTTCAACGGCGTTTCCTACGTCACGCAGAGAGGTGCGGAAGCCGCGCTTTCGGATATCGGCATAAAAGAATGCAGACAGAACATAGACTATTACAGACGCAACGCTTCCCTTCTCGGCAAGTGCCTTGAGGACAACGGAGTCTGGTTCACGGGCGGCATACATTCGCCGTATCTGTGGCTCGAATGTCCGGGGAACGAAGGCTCGTGGGAATTCTTCGACAGACTGCTGCACAAAGCCAACCTTGTCGGCACACCGGGCGAAGGTTTCGGCGACGCAGGCAAAGGGTATTTCCGCCTCACCTCGTTCGGCACTTACGAAAACACGCTGAAAGCGGTCGAAAGATTAAACGATTTTTTCAAAAAGGGTTGAATTTATGCTTTACAAAAATCTCGGAAACAAAAACGGCGTCCTTACGATAGGCGGCGTCGAAAGCGGTTACCTTGCTTCAAAGTACGGCACTCCGCTTTATGTACTTGACGAAAATATGATACGCGAAAACGCTTCTTCCTACGTTTCCGCACTCAAAGAATACGCTCCCGAAGGCTCGATGCCGTTTTTTGCGTCAAAAGCTTGCTCATTCAAAGAAATATACCGCATAATCGGCTCGACGGGAATGGGGACCGACCTCGTTTCCCCGGGCGAGATATACACGGCACATTCCGTGGGATTCGATATGAAAAACTCCGTCTTCCACGGCAACTGCAAGAAAAACGAAGATATCCGCTACGCACTCGACACGGGAGTGGGATATTTCACCTCCGACACGTTCGAGGAACTTGACGCACTTCAGCGCATCGCTTCCGAATACAACGTAAAGCAAAAGGTGCTTATCCGCGTCACTCCGGGCGTTGACGCACACACTCACGCCGCAGTCACCACGGGCAATGTCGATTCAAAATTCGGGTTCCCGATGTTCTCGGGCGATGCTCTCGCTGCCGTCAGAAAAGCATCTTCCCTGCCAAATATCGAATTCTGCGGTCTGCATTATCACATAGGTTCACAGATATTCGAGCTTGAACCTTTCTTCAAGGCAGCCGATGTTGCCGTTGACTTCATCGCGTCCTGCGGTGTTGAATGTAAGATACTCAACGTGGGCGGCGGTTTCGGCGTCGCTTATGCCGAAGACGAAGAAACGATGGATATACGTTCAAACGTCAAAGCCCTCTGCGATCACATCCGTTCAAGATGCGCCGAAAAGGGCGTGAAAATGCCCGTGATATTTATGGAGCCGGGACGCTCGATAACGGCAAACGCCGGAACGACGCTTTACACCGTCGGCTCGACGAAGCACATTCCGGGGATACGCGACTACGTTGCGATAGACGGCGGTATGACCGACAACCCGAGATACGCGCTTTATCAGTCAAGATACACGCTCTGCAACGCGCTCAAGCTGAATGAAAAGGCTGACCACGTCTGCACCGTCGCGGGGCGCTGCTGCGAAAGCGGTGACCTGATACAGGAAAACGTACCGCTCGCAAAGCCCGTAAGAGGCGATATCATCGCGGTGTTCGGCACGGGCGCATATAACTTTTCGATGGAATCGACGTATAACCGCAACTGCCGCATCCCCGTCGTGATGATCAAAGACGGCGAAGACAGACTTGCGGTAAAGCGCGAAACCTTCGAAATGCTCACTTCACGCGAAATATAATGAAAACAAAACATCCGGGAGCAGTGAATACAGACTGTTCCCGGATAATATTTTTATTTCTTTTTTCTTGGATAAGGCGTAGGAATGTCGGTCAGTTCAAGGATATAATCAGTCGAAACATTGAAAAACAACGCAAGTTGTCTTAACGCCTCAAGCGGAAGCTGTCGCTGACCGTTTTCGTACTGTGAATATGTGTTCTGCCGTAAGTGAAGATAGTCCGCAACGTTTTTTTGCGTAACATCGGCATCTTCACGAATATCTTTCAGCCGCATACAACTCTCCTTGAATTTGATATAATTATTATATCAAATCTCAAAATGAGATATTGACAAATATCACATTTTGTGATATTATGTAGTCAAATCAAGAAAGGAGTGTAAAAATGGCAACAAAATTTTGTAAACATTGCGGTGCCGTAATTGACGACGATGTTATTATATGCCCGAAATGCGGAAAACAAGTTGAAGAAATCAAAGGCGCTCAATCTCCGAACATAGTTATCAATAACTCAAACAGCAGTGTCAACACCAATACTAATGTCAACAACAATATGATGGGCGGACGACTCAAAAACAAGTGGGTTGCTCTGATACTCTGCCTGCTGTTGGGTTTCGTGGGTGCACACAAGTTTTATGAAGGCAAAATCGGAATGGGAATTCTGTATTTGCTGACTTTGGGAATTTGCGGTATCGGCGTAGTAATTGATTTCATCACGCTTCTATTCAAGCCCAATCCGTATCTTGTTTATTAAAAACACTTGCAAAAAATCAGCCATATCGGAGCCTTTTTCTCCGATATGGCTGTTTTTTAGCAATTTTCTGAAAACTGAAAACTGAAAACCGAAAACTTATAGCCTGTCAAACGCTTCCGATGTATCCGGCGGCAGAAGCTCTTTTGCCCGTTTTTCCGTCACCCATTCGTAACCGATTATCTCGTCGCGGCACACGTTCACTTCTCCGTCGGCGTTCGCCGCGAACAGACGCACGGTCTTTGACGACTTGGAGTTGACCGCGTAATGTATTTCCGTGCAGAAAGACGTGTCAACGACGGCGCGAAGCCCCGTTTCCTCGAATATCTCGCGTTCGGCGGTCTGAACGTCGGTCTCGTGCGCTTCCTTGTGCCCTTTCGGAAATCCCCATCTGCCGGAGCGTTTCTGATGAAGCAGCAGGTATTCCCTTTCGCCGTCTCTTTCGCGGTACACGATCGCCCCGCACGAAAGCTGTGACACCGCTTCTATGCTCGTTTTGTAATATTTCTCCTGAAATTCTATCTGTTCCGCTATTTCCGCCTGGTTGAACGTCATACCGTCGGGACAGCCTATGAGCTTGTCCTCAACGTCGTCTTTGCGGTGCGCGATGCCGATTATGCGGCACTCGTATTCGCTGACCGGCTCGTCCACGCCGAGAAGATACACGTCAAGGTCTTCGACGTCACCGCCGGGAACGCCCGGGATGTAACCGTAATTGATGGGATAAGTAAGGCTGTAATGCTCTTTTTCGTGAACATACCCTATCGGGCGGTCGATTGCGATTTTAACTTTTTTACCGAGGTACGACCACACCGTCGCTTTGCGGATTATATGGTTTATGAATTCCTTTTTTCCGTTCGTGTATGACTGCCTGTCCGACGGGAACTCGTATGCCAGCGATTCTTTCAGTTTTTCGTACTTCTCCGCCGTCGCCGGAAAGGCGTTGAGGTAGTCACGGAAGTTTACATAATTATTGTGATCGACGCTGTGTGCCTTCACGACGTGGACGAAGCACGTCTGTTCGTTCCCCGTTTTGTCGTAAAAGCTGCCGCAGCCAAACAGATACTGCCCTTTTGTCCCGTTATTCGGTATATAATAAAATCCCGCTTTTTCAAGGTAAGGGATAAAGCGTTTTACGTCGTCGATGTTGTTCATCGCCGCCATAATGTCGATTATGGGCTTTGCCTTTATGCTTCTCACGGCGGTGCTTCCGATATGCTCTATCGAAACGGCATTTTCTCCGAGAATGTTTCTGAGCTTTGCTGTTTTTATCGCCGCAAGAACGTCCCATTCGTGTGAATGAGGAGCAAGATATACCTTGCCTTTTTCAAGTCCCGTCATACTGTCGTCACCCCGCAAACATAATATCACAAACACCGCATAATTGCAATGGCTAACGTGTGATATAGTTTACATAAAAAAAATATCACTTGCAAATGGAATTTCGGATAAATTCATATTGACGATAAGGAAAGTGTGTGATATTATAAGTACAATATAAAAAGAATAAAAAGGAGAGTTATCAAATGTCAGGCAATACACGTCCCGAAACAATGAAACGCATCAATACTCCCGCCCTTGCCGAAGAATTCATAAACGAACAGCTTTGTGAGCTTCGTGCCCAGATCGGCGACAAAAAAGTTCTCCTCGCTCTCTCCGGCGGTGTCGATTCATCCGTCGTTGCCGCACTCCTCGTCAAAGCAGTCGGCAAACAGCTCGTCTGCGTACACGTCAACCACGGTCTTCTCAGAAAAGGCGAACCGGAACAGGTCATCGACGTTTTCAGAAAGCAGCTCAACGCAAACCTCGTTTATGTTGACGCTGTTGACCGCTTCCTCGATAAACTCGCAGGCGTTGACGATCCCGAAGAAAAACGTAAGATCATCGGCAAAGAATTCATAGAAGTCTTCGCAGAAGAAGCCGCAAAGCAGGACGGTATCAAGTTCCTTGCCCAGGGCACCATCTATCCCGATATCCTCGAAAGCAACGGCGTAAAAGCGCATCACAACGTCGGCGGTCTTCCCAAAGAACTCGATTTTGAACTCGTTGAGCCGATCAAACTCCTTTACAAGGACGAAGTGCGTATGGTCGGCAAGGCGCTCGGTCTTCCCGACAATATGGTTTACCGTCAGCCGTTCCCCGGTCCCGGACTCGGCGTCCGCTGCACCGGCGCGATCACCCGCGACAGACTTGAAGCAGTCCGCGAATCCGACGCGATACTGCGTGAAGAATTCGCCGCAAACGGTCTTGAAGGCAAGGTCTGGCAGTACTTCACCGTCGTTCCCGACTACCGCTCCACCGGTATCAAGGAAGGCAAGCGTTCCTACGAATGGCCCGTCATCATCCGCGCCGTCAACTCCGTTGACGCTACCGCCGCTTCGATCGAGCCGATCCCCTACGAGCTGCTCAACCATATCACTTCCCGCATTCTCGCCGAAGTCAAAGGCGTCAACCGCGTCCTTTATGACCTCTCGCCGAAACCCTGCGCAACGATCGAGTGGGAATGATGGCAACCGGCTTATTAGTAAATGTAGACGCCCCGGAATTGCCCGCTTTTCGGCAGTTCCGGGGCGTTTTGCTATCTTTTCTGATAATGTCATTCACTTGATTATTTCCATATTTGATTATTCGCTGACCAGTTCATGTGATATGAGATATCTTCCATAACAACT
>JAZUKE010000077.1:0-10604 GCA_045643125.1 Eubacteriales bacterium | reverse complement strand
TAATTCTTCTTTTGTCTTCATTCTGGTATTCTCCTTCTTTATTTGCCAGGTCCTATCAGAACTTCGGTTCAAATTCTTTTTTTACGGTTCCCTCATAAATGCGGAACTCTTTATCACCGCTTTTATCATCAAATAAGAATTCTACCTCTGAACCGCCGACGACCACCCTCAACTCGTCATCGGTCAGTTCACGGAGTTTCTTGTTCAGGGTTTCGACTTCCTTTTTAAGGGCGGGCGTTCAGTTCTTCTTTGGTTTTCATGCTCAAAACGCTCCTTTTCGGCTTATTCTTCGTCTTTCTTTTCGGCACCGTCCGCCGCCGCGGATTTATGTTTCTTCTTCACGATCACAAGCGCCGCGACGCCGCCGATGACAACGACCGCCACGGGAATCACGATCCAAAGATTGCCTTCGGAAAGCATGGAGCCGGTCAGACCGCCCCAATCATTTTCATATACGGCATCTCCGATCGACAGAACACCGCAGGTGATCGTGATGATCTCTGTATGGATGCCGTCTTCTGTCATGCCCTCTTTGAAATCGACGCAGTATGCGTTTTTGAATTTAATCGTCTTGATCGTCTTACCTGTGGCGGGGTTTACCAAATCAATCTGTCCGTTTTTCGGGAGATTGCGTTCCAGCATCCAAGCGAGCAGATCGCAGTTGCCATCATTAAGTGCCTTGACTTCAACCGTGATCATACCGCCACGCGGCATGCCGGACAACTGCCCCTCGGCATCCACTGCGGTGGTAAACGTATAGGTATAACGGATGACTTCGCGACTTTTATAACCGTCTATCGTGAGTTTTGCGCCCGACGATTTTGCCGAGACCGGAATCGCCAGCATAGCCGTCATGCAAAGAACCAGAAGCATCATCACGCTTCGTCTGATCATCGTTTTTTTCATTTTCATTCCTCCGTTTCCTTTTCTTCGTCAGTCCCACGGTCTCTCATATTCTGCCGGACCGTTTTGAAACTCCTTGGATACGATCTCGATCTCTTCGTAATACGTGCCGTCCTGATCCCAGTATTCCGTATAGCGGACACAATAGGCATTGGTGAGTCGAATCGTCTTCATGCTGCTTTCGTCCACGGGATTGACAAACTCCAGCATCAGTTTTTTCGGCATGGCAGCACCCGCCAAAGCCCACGTGAACAGATCGTTGTTTCCGTCGCTCAATCCCGGAACGCGGATCGTGAACGAGGTCGACCTCGGAATGCCGGCAAGTTCTCCCTCTATGTCGGTCGGTCGATTGAATCCGTAGCTGAATGACAAAACCTCGCGGGATTTGAAACCCTCGATTATCATCGTGACCGGTGCGACATCTGCTTCGGCGGAGCAAGGAGCGACCGTAAGCAGCAGAACCGTCAGCGTAAGTAAAATAGAGATGATTTTTTTCATGTGGTTTTTCCTTTCTGTAATACAAACTAATAAAATTCCATCCGTTTCGTTCTCGCTGTCCTTTGATACGAACGAGACGGAAAAATGGCTACTGTTTCCCGATCAAATTCGATTTTTTTCGTTTTTTCGTCGGTGTGCCGTCACGGATCGTCGATATCCAGCCGTTGACGCTCAACAAGTTCCGCAAAAAGTCCGTTTTTGGCGATAAGCTCATCATAAGTGCCGTCTTCCACGAGCTTGCCCGCTTTAAGAAGAAGTATGCGGTCGCAGCGGCGTATCGTCGAAAGGCGGTGGGCGATGACGATTCGCGTGCAGTGCATTTTGTCCATTGCTTCCGACACCTTTTTCTGCGTGATGTTGTCGAGCGCGGACGTTGCTTCGTCCAGGAACAGCACCTTAGGTTTGGGAGCGATCGCACGGGCGATCATAAGTCTTTGCCGCTGACCGCCGGAAATGCCGCCGCTTCCCTCCTGGATTATGGTATTCATACCCATAGGCATCGCTCTGATATCGTCGGCAATGCCCGCGATCTCAGCCGCTTCCCAAGCCGCGTCCAAATCGAGCCACGGCGCAGATATCGTGATATTTGAATAGATATCGCCCCACGTCAGCTTGCCGCCCTGAAGCACGACGCCTATTTTGCGGCGCAGCGATTTGAGGTCGAGTTTATCCATATTTTTGCCGTCGTAGTAAACCGCACCCTTCTGCGGCTTCTCGAATCCGAGCAGTATACGCATAAGCGTCGTCTTGCCGCAGCCGGATTCGCCGACGATCGCCACATACTGTCCCGGATTGATCTTGAGCGAGACATCGTCAAGTATAGTTATGTCGCTGTCGGGATAATGGAACGAAAGGTGGCTGAGTTCTATGGAGCCGGAAAGTCTTGTGACGACTTCCTTGTTTTCCGAAATTTCGGGCTGTGTTTCGAGCAGCGGCTTCACGATGTCAAGCACGGGCTTGATCGACGCGATTATGGACGCGATGCCCACAAGCGACGAGAACGCCGCGGAAATATAGCCGTATGCGGTGGAAAAGCTGTAATAATCGGCAACGGAAATGCCGCTTTCGATCGACTTATAATACAGCACGACCGTTCCGATAAGTCCGATGGCGGTAGTGATGACGGAGCCGAACACGATTATTTTCGGGGGTGAATATAACAGCCTGGAGCTTTGAGCGTAAAGCTCGCCCCAGCGTGCGAACGTCCTCTTTTCGGCACCGCAGAGGCGGACCTTCTGCATACCGGTTATCATCGAATAGACCATACCCTTTTCTTTGGCGTTAAGGTCCATCGAGGTCTTGCTGATCGAAATGTTGACAAGCACCACGATTATGCTGAACACCAGAGTAAGCAGCGATATGATGAGCGCCGGAGCGACGAGAGCAGGAGAATATTTGAAGATCTGCGTGACGTATACGAGCGAGAACACGCCCGAAAGTCCCGTTGAGAACACCGATCCGACGATCGAGCTGCAGAGCGAATTGAGGTACTGTATATGCTGGCTCAATTCACCTGCGGTGTATTTTTTGAAAAAGTCGGCAGGCATCGAGAACAGTCTCATCATCGAAGCCGAATCGACCGCAAGCCCTATCTTTGTTGAAATGCGGGTGAGCAGAATGGAGTTGATGCCGTTGATGATCTGCACCGCTATCGTCTGCGAGACCATAAACACTATGACAGCAATGAGGAGCGCCGAGCTTTTCGACGCGATGACGTCGGAAAACAGCAGATTCGTCAGTTTCGGCATAATCAAGCCGAGGAGCGTTACCGCCAGCATAGCGATGACGTAACGGAAAATGTCGATGAAATCAAGCGACGTCTGCATAAAGTAGATGAGGTCTTTTATATTGATCGGGCGGAGCGGAAGCGGACGGTAGAACACTATCGCTTCGGTCTCAAGCTCCGATGCGTTGCGTGAATTGATCTTTACCCTGTCGCCGGAGTCGGGATCGCGGAAGGTATAACCGCCCATTTTACCGGGGATGAGCGCTATCACCTTTCCGTCGGTCTTGCGGACGCCGAGCATCGCGCCGACAGCGTCCTTCTGCCAGCCCTTCGTCAGCTTGACGGTCCTTCTCATAATCCCGCAGGGCTGGAACGCATAGTCGAGCTGTGCGTTCAGGTCTTTGATTGATTCGGGTATCTCACGCGGACGGATGCGGTAGTATTTGCAGATATCTTCAAGCGCGGTCTTTGCGGCAAAGCTTTCGTCCTGCCATGCCTGCTGAAGACGTTTGCCGACGACGGCGCCTGCTATGTTGATATACGCCTGTGACAGGGCTTCGTCGTCTTTCAGCTGCGAATATGCTTTTTGATTTTCAAACCAGCTCATTCAACCGTCCCCCTTTACTCATTGGTTACAAGGCGCGAATACAGACCGCCGGCAGCGTACAGTTCTTCGTGCGTGCCGCGTTCGATGACGTTGCCCTTGTCAAGCACGATGATCTCGTCGCAGTCCCTTATCGTGGAAAGTCTGTGCGCTACGATGACGCAGGTAAGTCCTCTGTCGGTTATCCTTTCGACGACGGTATGCTCGGTCTTTGCGTCAAGCGCGGACGTTGCTTCGTCGAGGATGAGGATCGTCGGATCCTGCGACAGTGCGCGTGCGATCTCGAGCCGCTGACGCTGACCGCCGGAGAAGTCCTTGCCGTCTTCGAGCAGCTTGTGGTTGTAGCCGTCCTCACGCACCATAATGTCTTCGTGTATGCAGGCATCGCGGGAGGCGAGTATCATTTCAAAGTCCTCTATCGAGGTGTCCCACATCTTTACGTTGTTGGCGATGGTATCGTCGAACATACTGATATCCTGGTCAACTACCGAAACGGAGCCGGTAAACGTCTGACGGTCTATCTCGCTCATCGGCTTGCCGTCGAACAGTATCTCGCCCGACCACGGCTGATAAAGCCCCGAAATGAGCTTTGCGAGTGTGGATTTTCCGCAGCCCGACGCGCCGACGAAGGCGACTTTTTTTCCCGGCTCAAGCGTCATATTGAAATCCTTGAGCAGCGGCGGCGAAAGTCTCGAATATCCGAACGTGACGTTTTTCATCTCTATTTTGCCCGAAAGCTTGGCACATTCTTCGCCGGAATCGCGGTCTACCGTTTCCTTGCCGGAGGAGAACACGACGTCGTCCGGGTAGCTCATAACGTCGTCGATACGTTCCATCTGCGTCGTCATTTCCTGTATCGTCTGTCCCGCGCTTATCAGCGAAGACGCAGGAGCCGTGAACGAGGACAGAAGCCCCTGGAACGCCATTACCATACCTGCGGTAAAGCTGCCCTCAAGGACGAGAGCCACGCCAAGCCCGAGAACGGCAACGCCGGAAAGGCTCGAAACGATCACCGGGATGATGCCGAGGTAATTGTTTACCTTGATATATTTCATATTCTGGGCGTTGACGCTTGCCTGAAGCCCCACCCATTTTTCAAAATATCCGTCTTCGGCGCCGCAGCCCTTGAGCGTTTCGATCATACTGATGCCCGAAACGGTGCTTGCCGAAAGCTTGCCCGCGTCACGGGTCTGCACTCTCATAATGCCGACGCGCTTTGCGGAAATGAAACGCGACATAAAAATGTTTATCGCCACCGACGCAAGTCCGACGACGGTAAGGAGTACGCTGTAACGCAGCATTACCACGAGGTAGAATATCATCATCGCAAAATTCAGCACGAGCGGTGCGAGAGTGTTGATGAGTATGCTTGCGATGCTTGCGTTCATTTCTTTTCTGCCGGCGATATCGCCCGCAAGACGCTGCGAGAAGAAGTGCATAGGCAGATGAAGCACCTTCCACAGATAGGAGGTGTTGCCGACTGCCGCCATTTTGCCCTGTATGCGGCGAGAATACACCGCTTGTATCGCCATAACGAAGAGCTGAAAAGCGATGAACAGCGACATCAGCAGGAAAAATCCGCCGACATACCGGCTGTATTCGCCCGTAAGCAGTTTATCGAGGAAGATTCGTGAAAATCCCGGAGAGATGACCGACATCAGCGAAGCGATCACCGTCGTGAGTATGACGAACGCCACGGCGCTGCCCGTACCCTTAAGGCGGTTTGCCGCGAATTTAAGCACGGACTTTCTTTTGCCGGACGGCTCGAAGTTCTCGCTCGGCTCTATTACGAGGATGACGCCGGTGTACTGCTTGTCAAATTCGTCCATAGGGACTTTTACAAATCCCCTTGCGGGATCGTTTATGTACGCCTTGTTGCCTCTGAAGCCGTCAAGCACGACGAAGTGGTTGAAGCCCCAGTGGATTATGCAGGGGAACGGACCTTCTTCCTTAAGGCTGTCAACGTCAGCCGAATAGGCGTGCGCTTCCATACCGTAGCTTCGTGCGGCAAGAAGTATGTTCTTTGCATTTGAGCCGTCGCGCGATACGTCGCAGTCCTGGCGCGTCTGCTCGAGCGGTATCCATTTTTCGAAATATGCCATTACCATCGCAAGCGACGCCGCACCGCATTCGGTAGCTTCGAGCTGCATAATGACGGGGACTGTCACCGTGCCGGTGGGAACGGCTTGTTTGATTCTTCTTTTCTTACTCATTTGCCGATCTCCGCCGTCAGTTGATGATGAATTTTATGGGGTTGACTTTTTCTATCGTTATTTCACCGATATACGTTCCCGCTTCAAGTTCGCCGTTAGTCACGACGAGCAGAGGCTTTATCGCCACTTTGCCGGACGCGCTTTCGATGAACACTTCCTGATATCCCGCGTCTTTGATCTCGTATTCCGCATCTCCGATCTTCACGGTCTTCGAGCCGACCACGCTCTCGGCAAATTCGGGCAGAACGTAGCATTTGGCGCTGCCGTCCTCAGCCACTTCGATCTCGATACTATCGGTTGTGTAAAGATGACCGAGCGACATCCATACGATAAATCCGCAAAGCAGCACGACGATGGCGATCATCGTGAACCATATTCCCGGCCCCGTGACAAGCAGATACTTGTCAAGCTCCTCCGGAGACGACACGCGGCTGAGTGCCTGCTTTCTGAAAATAGACTTTTTTTCTTCTCCCATAGCAAGATCCGTCCTTAATGTATGATTATTCAAAGCAAGGCGAGTTATGAACCCGCCTTGTATACTTATTTAATATATTACATCGTAAACTACATTTTGTCAAGTTTTTTCGTTTTTATCGCCAAATCCCCGCAAAAACTATGTGTCCTTCCGCAGAATGTCAAGATACTCGGCGTAAACGTATACCTTCGCCTTACCCGTTTCGTCGGACGGTCTGAGGATGCCCATATCGCAAAGCAGTGAAATATCCTTTGACGCGGTGTTGTACGAACAGCCGAGGAAATCCGCCGTTCTCGTTTTTTCGATGATGGGGCTTTGCTCGATATAACGAAGCAGAGATATCAACCTGCCGCGAATACGGTCAGGGGCTTTTTCTATCATTTCTTCGCTCCGTCTTCGCAAAGATGTCAGCTTGTCTATGGTTTCCTCCGCGTCTTCGGCGGTTTCGGCGATACCGCGCAAAAAGAACTTTACCCATTGTTCGTAGTTGCCCGCTTTGCGAACCTCGCTCATACGGTCGTAATATTCTATGCGGTTCGATTTAAGATAGCACGACAGATACAGCACGGGCTGTGATAACACGCCCCGTTGTATGAGATAAAGCGTTATGAGCAGTCGCCCGACTCTGCCGTTGCCGTCAAGGAACGGATGGATCGTTTCAAACTGATAGTGAAGCAGTGCCGCTTTTATAAGCGGATCCGTTGCGTCGTCTTCGTCGTTGACGTATTTTTCAAGCTCCGACATACATTCGTTCATATCTTCCGTGTTCGGCGGAATGTAACGTGCGTTTTTCAGGGTGCTGCCTTCTCCGCCTATCCAATTCTGCAAGCCTCGGAACTCTCCCGGGGTTTTGTCGCATCCGCGGACGCTGTTCATCATAACACTATGCGTTTCACGGATAAGGCGGCTGCAAAGAGGAAGCGTTTTCAGCTTTGCTATGGCAAAATTTATCGCCCTCACATAGTTGACCACGTCCGACACGTCGGCATTCACGTTTTCGTCAAGCTTGGGATCGAGTACGTCGTCGAGCGTGCATTGCGTTCCCTCGATCTGTGAAGAGATGAGGGCTTCCTTGCGGACGTACATAGCGACGAACTGATCCGTGTCCGGTATTCTGTCCGCGATCCCGTCAAGTCTCGAAAGCTTCCGCGATGCGTCAAGAAGCAGCGCAAGCCCTTCGTCGTCAAGAGATACGGGCGGTGACGGCGGCAGCGGCGACGGACGAAAAGAATAATATGCACTTTCTCCGTTCAGATTCTTCACCGTTTTCCCTGCGCGGTTTTCCATAAATGTTCCTCCCCGTTTTGAAATTTCCGTTCTTATTATAACCGTATTTTTTCACGTTGTCAATGTCTTTTGAAAATATGTCTGCGCTTGTTTTCACTTTTTGCCGTTTTTTTAAAAACATATCCTCTTGTTTTTTCACATTTTGCCGTTTTCGTGAAAAATGACGCCATTTTCGGACGGCTGTATTTCAAAATGGCCGTATCAAAATGATCGTATAAAATTTGCTGAAAAATTTATTAAGAAAAGTAAAAACGCTGAAAGCACCGACGTTTCCGTTTCCTCTCTCATTTCCGCTTTTGAAGGATTTTTCGATACCGAATCCCTTGCAAAAACGTGGGTGACCAAAAACAAAAAGCCTTCTACCCTCCTATTCGCTGAAAAGCTGCGATATCACGGTTGACGCCGCTTCCGTCAAATACACCGTAAAACTCTTCGGCTGATCCGAAACATAACCGAATAAACGATTCCGGCTGAAATACGTTCGTATTTCAGCCGGAGCTTTGTTTATATATTTATTTTTCTTCGAGCAGTCTTTTCAGCTCGTCCATAAAGTCGTTGATGTCCTTGAACTGGCGGTAAACGGACGCGAAACGGACGTAGGCGACTTCGTCAACGGTCTTGAGCTTTTCCATAACCATTTCGCCGATCTCGGTCGATGCGACTTCGCCGCGGAGCGTGTTCTGGAGCCTGCTTTCGATCTCGTTGACCATATCTTCCATTTCCTTGCGCGATACCTGACGTTTGTCGCAGGCGCGGATGATGGATGAAAGGATCTTGTTTCTGTCGAACGACTCGCGTGATTTGTCGCGCTTGACGACGACGAGAGGCGCGGTCTCGATTATTTCATAAGTCGTGAATCTCTTTTGGCACGCAAGACATTCCCTGCGGCGTCTTATGGTGGAGCCGTCGGCTGACGGACGCGAATCGATCACTTTACTTTCTTCATAAGCGCAAGCCGGACATTTCATATTTTTTCCTCATTTCCTGTTTTTTTATCGGTGCTGCCGAGTCCGCCGTCGCGGAGCGTCGTCACGGTGTCGTCTTCGGTTATCCCGAACGGAACGAACACGCCCTGACAGAACGCATCGCCCTTTGATACGGTCAGCGTTTTTTCGCCGCGGTTGCAGAGCTTTACCATAATATGCCCCTCGTTGGACGAATGGTAATAGTCGCTGTCGATGACTCCCACGGTGTTGTCGAGCCGCAGACGGTACTTGAAGCCCAGCCCGGAGCGCGGGAACAGCAGAAGCACCCAGCCTTCGTCCATACGGCACCTGACGCCGGTATTCACCGTGATGCCCTCCCCCGGAGCAAGCGTGAAAGAAACGGGAGAGCGGAAGTCGTACCCGGCAGAGCCGGTCGTGGCTCGCGTCGGCAGAATGACGTCACATTCCGGCACGCCGCTGATAAGCTCATTCACTTTTTCAAACCGTGCAATCCGTTCCAAATCCACACGCCCTTTCCGTAAGTTGTCGTCTGATGTGTTTATTCGTGATCCTCAATGAAGTTTGCCACGTCTCTGACGGTCTTCAGCTCAGCCGCTTCCTCGTCGGTGATGGTGATGCCGAGGTTTTCTTCGATCATCATAAGCATTTCCACAAGGTCTATGGAATCGGCGCCGAGGTCGTTGACGAGGTTGGAGTCGTCTTCTATATCGTTTACGTCAATGCGAAGCTGCTTCGCAAGCATTTCTTTGATTTCGAGTTTGTCCACTTTTTGTCCTCCGAATGTATTGAAACAATTTCTCTGCCGTATCACGCGGCAGTAATGATATAATAATAATAATACGCTTTTTGGATTTTTGCAATAGCAAAATGCAAACTCGGGGAAAATAATATATTTTTTTTACAAGGTTTTAACAAAATCCTCCCATCTGTTTATTGACGAAACGGGTATTTTATGATATTATAAGATGTTAAAATATAATAATGGGGAAATTATATAATGATCATACTCGGTGTCGATCCCGGACTTGCGACGGTGGGCGTCGGAGTCATAGAAGCCGAAAACGGCAGCTACAAAGCGCTCGAATACGGCTCGATAATCACGAAGCCGCGTCAGCTCGTGGAGAACCGTCTTGCCCAGATATACGATACTTTGACGGAAATAATCGCACGCCACAAGCCCGACTGTATGGCGGTCGAGGAGCTGTTTTTCAACACGAACCAGAAGACCGAGGTCGCGGTGGCGATGGCAAGGGGCGTGATACTGCTTGCCGGCAGAAAGCAGGGCGTCGATATTTACGAATACACTCCGCTGCAGATAAAGCAGTCGGTCGTCGGTTACGGCAGAGCCGAAAAGAAGCAGGTCATTTATATGACGCGCGTCATCCTCGGACTGAAAGAGGATCCGAAGCCCGACGATACCGCCGACGCGCTCGCCGCGGCGATCTGTCACGGGAACTATATGATGCACAGCGGACTGAACGCTTACGCGAAGTGAAAGTTTTCAGTTTTCAGTTTTCAGTTTTCAGATAAACTGCAAGAGATGGGATAAACTTATGGCTTGGAACAGTTACAAAGATTTGAAAGTTTGGCAAAAAAGCATGACGCTTACAAGCGATATTTATAAATTGACCGAAAAATTACCGAAAACGGAACTGTACGGACTTTCTGACCAACTTCGTCGTGCCGCAGTATCCGTTCCGTCAAATATCGCAGAGGGACACGGAAGAAAAACAGCTAAAGATTTTTCGCATTTTTTGTCTGTTGCAAACGGTTCTTGTATGGAAATAGAAACGCAGCTGCTCATTTGTGTTCAGTTGGAAATGTTGACCGAAAACGATATCCGGAATACGATATCATTACTTAACGAAGTAAGCCGAATGCTTACCGCTTTGATTTTGAAAAACGACAATTAGAGTTCTCAAACTTCAATTCAGCAATTTTCTGAAAACTG
>JAZUKE010000076.1:0-8297 GCA_045643125.1 Eubacteriales bacterium | reverse complement strand
CCGTCGGTCGATTCGAAGATAAAATAATCGTATACGGTTCCCTTGACGTGGCTTATATCGCTTTCCTTGGTGTTCATATGCGAAATATACCAGTTGATGTAATTAAGGCAGATATCTTTTCCGTTATCGGTCCCGGTGACCTTTGCGGTCTGAATAAGTCCAAACACGGCGGTGTCGGAAAAATACGGCAATACCTTTCCCGATCTCCATTTTGTGTATTCTTCCGGCGAGATCCCGTCCACAACGGGCATGCTGTAAGACGCATACGAAGATACGGATGGCGCATACATGGCTATCGCGCCGTTGGAGAACGCCTCTTTGGCTATCGCCTTGGTTTCTTTTTCGATTATTTTGTCGTAGTATTCGCGTTCTCTGATGTGATCCATTGTTTCCTCCCCGGCATAAGCCGAAAGCGGCAGACACAGCGTCAACGCCGCAAGAATGAGCGCAACTATTCTTTTCATACACATACTCCTTGACAACTGCACCGAAACGGCATAAAATCAATTTGTACTATGTATCATATCACCGAAAAAATGATTTGTCAACAGGAAAGGCGAGCATTTTTATTGAAAAAAGCATTGATTTTTCTTCTTGCGGCATCTTTTTTGGCTTTTTCGTCGTGCAAAGATGCAAATGGCACTGCAAAGCGCGAAGAAGTCACGGAAGAGACCGACGTCACGGAAGATGAAGGAGGTACAAAAATGAGAAAGATAATAAATTACCCGGATATGAAAGCGATATGGCTTTCGCAGTTCGATATGGCGGACGTTTACTGCGTCCGCGGCGTGCAGCGTGACGAAGCGGAATACACGCGCCTTGCGGAAAGCATCATCGGCAGGATAAAGAGCCTCGGCTTCAACACCGTCATTGTTCAGATACGCCCTTACGGCGATTCGTTTTACCCGAGCGTATATTATCCGGCGTCGCGTTTTGTGACGGGTTCTTACGCAAACGGATTTTCATACGATCCCGTCGGGATCTTCGTGTCTCTTGCCCATTCGGCAGAGCTTTCCGTGCAGGCGTGGATAAATCCGCTGCGCCTTATGCGCGAGGACGAGATAGGCGGTATCGACGTTTCAAACGTGCTGAAAAAATGGTACGTTGAGGGAAAACTGAAAACCTTTGAAGAAAGGCTCTACCTTGATCCCGTATACGAGGACGCAAGGGCGCTTGTCGCGGACGGAGCGCGCGAAGCGCTTGAAAAATACGATTTCGACGGGCTTCACATCGACGACTATTTCTACCCGACGACTGATGCGTCGTTCGACGGCGACACGTTTGGAAAAAGCGGGGAAGCGTCGCTTGAAAAATTCAGAGTTGACAACATCGACAGCCTCGTGAAAGGGCTTTACGACGCGGTGAAAAGCGTTGACGAAAGGCTCATTTTCGGCGCCGCTCCGTCGGGGAATCTGGGAACGCTCAAACAGAAATACTATGCCGATGCCGAAAAATGGTGTTCGTCCGACGGATATATCGACTACATAATGCCGCAGATATATTTCGGGCTTGAACACTCCGTCTGTCCGTTTGCCGAAACGTGCGAAAAGTGGAGAAGCATAATCAAGAACGAAAACGTCCGCCTTTACATCGGAATGACGCTCGGCAAAGCCGTGAACGGCGCAAAGGGGATAGAGGATATGTACGGCGGGAGCGGCAAAAGGGAATGGATAGAAAATCACGACGTTCTTTGCCGCTGCTTTGAATATCTCGCTTCGTCGTCGGTCGCCGACGGAATATCCATTTTCTGCTATCAGTATTTTTACGATCCCGTAAGCGGAAAGCCGAACGAATACTCCGCGTCGGAGAGAGCAGCTTTTCTTCCTTATCTTGAAGACAAAGAAGCATAAAAACCGTTCGTCTGTCATACGATTGAGTGACAGAAAAACGAACGGAGAAAAAGTGAAATGAAATTTGATACCAAAAGCATTTTTATTCCGCATATCGCCGGATGCGGCGTTTTGCAGAAAGACCTTGAACTTGACGGAGCCTTGCCGGAAGACCTGCCGGACATTTCAAGGCTCATCAGCGTTGACGCGAAAGTTGAAAAAACCACGGTAAAGGTCGAAAACGGCAAAGCCGAGGTCGTTTCGTCTATGCTGTTCGGCATACTTTACGAAAGCGACTACCGTTCAAAAGCGTCATACACGACGGTCGGAACGGATTTTTCGCAGAAGACCGACGTTGAATGCGGAAAGGAATTTTACCCTGATGCGGATGTGAAATGCACGTTCCTCAGCTGCAAGCTGCTCGGCTCGCGCCGATTCGTGATACGCGCCAGAATGGCGACGTCTCTTGAGTGCGACACTATCGAAGAAATGCGAAGCATCGACGTCGATTCGTCGAAGGTCAGCGCGTTTTTCAAAACGAAAAGCCTTGAACTTACTTCTCCGTGCCGCACCTACACCGACGAACGTCATTTTGAAGGCAAGGCGACTGCCGAAGAAGCGGTGTCGTCCGTCGTTTACGTCACGGCGGAGGAACTGCCGACAGAATACGCCGTTTCCGACGGCAGGCTCAGTGTAAAAACTCCCGTCCGTGTCAAGGCACTTTGCGAAGGCGAAAGCGGAAGATATTTCGTAACGGAGACCGAACTGAAAACCCTTACGACCGCCGAAGACGCCGATATCGACGGATCAAAAAGATTCAGAGTGAATTTTTCCGCGCTGTCCCCGACGGCGACGGTCGAAAGCGACGACTACGGCGAACAGAAGGTGCTGAACTTTTCCGTTGACGGGGAAATGGAAGCCGTCTGCTACGAGACCGTGACGGAAACTGCCGCGTCCGACGCTTTCTGCGCCGACAGAAGCACCGAAAGCACAGCCGAAAGCGTGGTTTTTCAAAGCATCGGCGAAGAAAAAACAAAGACTTTCAGCGTCGAAAAGACGTTTGACACCGAAAAAACTGATATTTTACGCATAATCGACACGTCCGTGATTTTCCGATTGACCGGGAAAGAGGTATCGGACGGGAATCTGACAGCCAAAGGCGTTTACACGGCAAACGTACTTGCCGAAACCGAAAGCGGAATGAACGAGACGACGTTCGACGGCGAGTTTGCCGAAACGATCCCGCTTGACGGAGATGCCGGCGTCTGCCACGCTTCCGTCACGCTCGTCGATGCGGCTTCCACGGTCTACGGCGGCGAAAATATCACGCTGCGCGCGTCTGCGGTGTTAAGGCTGTTTACGACCGAAAAGCAGACCGACACGTTCCTCACTTCCGTGACCGCGTCCGACAGCGCAGAAAGCGCAATGAGCGAAGAAATACGCTTCTATTATCCCGAAAGGAGCGAAACGCTCTGGGATATCGCAAAAAGCTACCGAATCGACCCCAAGCGTCTCGGAGAACATAACAAAAACGTCTTCACACCTGACGGCAGGCTCGACGAAAACGCGGTTTTCGTGGCGATAGAATGAGAGAAAAGATCACGTTTATAGGCGGCGATATGCGTACTCTCGCTGCCGCGGAAAGAATGGCGGAAAACGGTTTTGAATGTGCGGTATTCGGCTTTGACGGAGCGATGACCGTTCCTGAAAGCCTCACGAGGACCGACGATATGGAATCTGCTATGGAAAAGGCACTTGCCGTAGTGCTGCCCGTACCGTCGTCGGTCGATAAATTGAGGATAAACTGCTCGTTTTCGGAAAAAGAGATATATCTTGTGTCGGTCTTGTCAAACCTAAAGGAAAATCAGCTCCTTATCGGCGGTATGCTTGACAAAAAGATAAGGGAGATACACGAAAGAATGGCAGATGTGAACGAAAGAGAGGATTTTCGGCTTCTCAACGCAGTGCCGACCGCCGAAGGCGCGATCGGAATAGCTATGGAGGAGCTTCCCGTAACGATCCAGGACTCGCGCACGTCCGTCCTCGGCTTCGGCAGAATAGGCAAGGCGCTCTCTTTCCGTCTCAAAGCTCTCGGCTCGTTCGTCACCGTATGCAGCGACGACGTTGACGAGCTTGCGTTTGCCGAGTCGTACGGGTTCGATACGATCCCTCTTGATATGGTCACGGAAGCGTGCGCCGACAAAGACTGCGTTTTCAACACCATACCGTCGCCCGTCGTCGATGACGGCGTGCTTGCGGAGGTGTCGCCGTTCACGCTGATGATCGACCTTGCGTCGCGTCCCGGCGGGATCGACCGCGACAGCGCGGCTGAAAGAAACATAAAAACCGTGTGGGCGCTCGGACTTCCGGGCAAGACCTCGCCCACGACCGCAGGCAGGATCATACAGAAAACCGTGATTAACATACTGCGCGAGGAGGGCATCGTATGAAGACAGTATTCGCTTTTACCGGCTCGTTTTGCAACCACGCGGCATCTCTCGAAACGCTTGCAAAGCTCGTAAACGACGGGAACGACATATATCCGGTGTTTTCACCGTCGGTCTGCAGCGAAGATACCCGTTTCGGTACGGCAGACGATCTTGAAAGAGAGGTCACACGCCTTACGGGCAGAACGCCGCTCAAAACCGTCACGGAAGTTGAAGAGACCGTGACGAAAGGGAATTTTGACTGCGTGCTGATCTGCCCCTGCACGGGCAACACCGCGGCAAAGATCGCAAACGGCATCACGGATACGGCGGTCACTATGGCGGCAAAATGTCAGCTGCGCTCGCTGCGTCCCGTGCTGCTCGCCATTGCGTCAAACGACGCGCTCGGCGCAAATTTCAAAAATATAGGGGCTTTAAGCGAAAAGAAAAACGTCTTCCTCGTGCCGATGGTACAGGACGACGTAAAAAACAAACCTATGTCCCTCGTCTGCGATTTTTCCCTTGTCGGCGAAGCGCTTGACGCCGCGATAAAGGGAATACAGCTCAGACCGATGATAATCAGTTTACATTAAAGAATTTCATTACCATAAAAAAATCAGCAGAGATGCTGATTTTTTTATGGTAATGAAATTACTGCGTTTATTCGGTATTTTTCCGCTATGTCAGCGGTATTGACACTCAGCGACGCGGCAATTATAATAACAGACGTAAAAAGGAGAGGCAAATTATGGAAAAAGTAATTGAAATAGAACATCTGAGCAAATCGTTCGGCAAGATAAAAGCGGTGGACGACCTGTCGTTCTGCGTGAAAAAAGGCGAGTTTTTCGCGTTCCTCGGCGTGAACGGAGCGGGAAAGTCAACGACTATCTCGATAATCTGCGGGCAGAATGAACGTGACTGCGGCAGCGTGAAAATTTGCGGCAAGGACGTAAAAACGTCCTTCGCGGAGGTTTCCCGCAGTATCGGCGTCGTGTTTCAGACGTCGCACCTCGACAAGCCGCTGACCGTGCGCGAAAATCTCGAAAGCCGCGCATCGCTTTACGGCATCACCGGCAAAGAATTTGAAAAACGCCTTGAATATCTCGCGCAGCTGCTTGACTTCACGGATCTTTTACCGCGCACTGTCGGAAAACTCTCCGGAGGACAGCTTCGCCGTATCGACATAGCGCGCTCCCTCATCCATTCGCCCGACATCCTCATTCTGGACGAGCCGACGACGGGACTTGATCCGCAGACGCGGAAACTGCTTTGGGACGTGGTGAACGGGCTGAGAAAGCAGAACGGAATGACGGTCTTCCTCACCACTCACTATATGGAGGAGGCGGCTGACGCCGACTATATCGTCATACTCGACAGCGGTAAGATCGCCGCCGAAGGTACGCCGCTTGAACTCAAAAACACCTACGCCGGCGACTATATCACGCTTTACGGCGATTTTGACGGAGTTGACTTCGGGTATTCTGCGGAAAAACTCCGCGACGGCGTAAAGCTCCGCATCCCCGACACCGAAAGCGCGACAAAGCTGATAATCGCGCATCCGGAGCTGTTCCGCGACTACGAGATAACAAAAGGGAAGATGGACGACGTCTTTCTTGCCGTGACGGGCAAAAAATTCGATACGGAATCGTAAACACGAGGTATTCAATATGTCTTCATTTATATGTCTTACCAAACGAAACGTAAAACTTTATTTCAAGGACAAAGGCGCGTTCATACCGTCGTTGATAACGCCGCTGATACTGCTCGTTCTGTACGCCACGTTCCTTGCAAACGTGTACCGCGACAATTTTCTGCTGTCGCTGCCCGAAGAACTGCGTCTGAACGAGAAGATCATCAACGCCGCAGTTGCGGGACAGCTCATTTCATCGCTTTTTGCAGTCAGCTGCGTGACGGTCGCGTTCTGCTCGAATTTGCTGATGATAGGCGACAAAGCGAACGGAACGGTAAACGATATCACCGTAACTCCCGTGAAACGCTCCGTCGTCGCGTCGTCCTATTTTGCCGCGTCCCTTTTCAGCACGCTGACAGTCGCGCTTTCCACGCTCGCGGTCTGCTTTGTGTATCTCTGCACGCAGGGCTGGTATCTCTCTTTTGCCGACGTGCTGTGCGTCATCCTTGACGTGTTCCTGCTGACCGTGTTCGGCACGTCGCTTTCGTCGTGCATACACTTTTTCCTTTCGACAAACGGTCAGGCGTCCGCTGTCGGCACGATAATCAGCTCGGGCTACGGCTTCATCTGCGGCGCCTATATGCCGATATCGACTTTCCCCGTCTGGCTGCAAAGAGTGCTTGGCTTCCTGCCCGGCACATACGGGACGGCGCTGCTCAAAAATCACCTGCTTCGCGGCGCGTTCAATGAAATGGAAAACCTCGGCTTCCCCGAAGAAGCCGTTTCCGGGATGAAGCAGGCGGTCGGGTGCGATATCGCGTTCTTCTCCCATAACGTCCCGATCGGCGTTATGCTTGCGATAATCGTTGCCGCCGACATAGTATTTATCGGGATATTCGTTATGCTGCACAGGAGAAAAAAGTGAAATATTGCCTTACGGCAATGTGAAATAATCTGCTTCGCAGATCGTGAAATATCGCTTACACGATGTGAAATGTTGCTTCGCAACGTTCAGGTTATTATTTCACGCGAAAGCGTGAAATAATTTCTTTTAATCAGTATTTCATTTTCTTGACTTTCTATCGGCACGGGCGGCGGATATTTCGGAATCGATCTCATCTGCGGTCATTTCGGGAATGTCGGCAGCTTGTGCTCTCAACTGCTCAAATGCCGCAAGAGCTTCCGTATGTTTTATCGTATTTTGCGAAATGACGGCAGGAAAAGGCAAGCCCCAGACTGCTTTGCTGCCTACCATAAACATGTGGTATGATTCAAGGTATTGCGACGAAGCTGACGGTCAGATGCAGAATGGAAAAAGCGAACCCGAAGCTGATATTGTATGTGCCGAAGCTGATATTTGTATACAGACCAAAAAACCCGACCTTGCGGTCGGGCTTTATGTGTGTGGTATGATTCAAGGTATTGCGACGAAGCTGACGGTCAGATGCAGAATGGACGAAGCGAACCCGAAGCTGTCCAATTGTACTGCGAGCGGTGAGCTCCGTTCATAGAAAAAACGCCTCCTTTCGGAGCCTTTTTTACGGTCTGCGCTGACCGACAGATTCGTGATTAGTTGAGTTCTGCGAAGTACTTAATAGTTCTTACCATCTGGCTGGTGTAGGAGTTTTCGTTGTCATACCACGAAACTACCTGTACCTGATAGGTGTCGTCGTCGATCTTGGAAACCATAGTCTGGGTAGCATCGAAGAGGGAGCCGAATTTCATTCCGATAACGTCGGAAGAAACAACGGGATCGGTAACGTAGCCGAAGGAAGCGGAAGAAGCAGCCTTCATAGCGGCGTTGATGCCTTCTTTGGTAACGTCTTTGCCTTTAACGACAGCAACGAGGATGGTGGTGGATCCGGTGGGAACGGGAACACGCTGAGCAGAGCCGATGAGCTTGCCGTTGAGTTCGGGGATTACGAGACCGATGGCTTTTGCAGCGCCGGTAGAGTTGGGAACGATGTTGGCAGCGCCTGCTCTTGCACGTCTGAGGTCGCCTTTTCTGTGAGGACCGTCGAGGATCATCTGGTCGCCGGTGTATGCGTGAATGGTAGACATAATGCCGGAAACGATGGGTGCATAATCGTTGAGAGCTTTAGCCATGGGAGCGAGGCAGTTGGTGGTGCAGGAAGCAGCGGAGATGATCTGATCATCAGCGGTGAGGATGTTGTGGTTTACGTTGAATACGATGGTCTTAAGATCGTTGCCTGCGGGAGCAGAGATAACGACTTTCTTTGCGCCTGCTGCGATGTGAGCCATAGATTTTTCTTTGGAAGTGTAGAAGCCGGTGCATTCGAGAACTACGTCAACATCGAGCTTGCCCCAAGGAAGATCCTGAGCCTTCGGCATAGCATAGATAGTGATTTCTTTTCCGTCAACGGTGATGGAGCCGGGAACCTTTACGGTCTT
>JAZUKE010000075.1:0-5026 GCA_045643125.1 Eubacteriales bacterium | reverse complement strand
ACCTGGGAACAGGCGGAAAGCGAAATGTCGCGCATCGCCTCGAATCTCGCGCTTTCAAAGTCGTTCCTCACCGAAAAGGACGTGTCGCTCATCGTCGGCGGCGACCTGCTCAACCAATGCACTGCAACGTCTTTTTCCGCGGAGAGCTTTTCGTCGCCATTTCTCGGGCTTTACGGCGCCTGCTCGACCTCTGTGGAATCGCTTATCGCGGGCAGCGTCTTCGTTGAAAACGGCTACGCAAAGAACGCGATGTGCGTCGCGTCGTCGCACTTCTGCTCGTCCGAAAAACAGTTCCGCTTTCCGCTCGAATACGGCGGTCAGCGTCCGCCGATGACGCAGAACACCGTGACCGGTGCCGGTGCGTTCCTCATCGAAAGCGTCGGCGAAAAGGTACGCATAAAGCGCGCCACCGTCGGCAGGGTGATCTCATACGGTATCACCGACGCCAACAATATGGGTGCCGCGATGGCGCCTGCCGCAGTCGATACGATAATGCGCTTTTTTGCCGATACCGGGGAGCGTGCCGCGGAGTACGACGTTATTGCCACGGGCGACCTCGGCAACGAGGGGCTTGCGCTTGCGTCCGAGCTGTTCACGGAAAACGGATTCGACATCGGGCAGTCGCTCACCGACTGCGGGACGCTCATTTACGATTCACGCCGTCAGGACGTTCATTCGGGCGGCTCCGGCTGCGGCTGCTCCGCGTCGGTGCTTTCGGCGTATTTCCTGCCGATGCTCGAAAGAAAAGAGATAAAAAAGATGCTGCTTGTCGCAACGGGTGCGCTGCTTTCGCCGAGAACGGTGCTGCAGAAACTCCCGATACCGGGCATCGCGCATCTTGTGGAATTGGAGTGTGTATAATGGAATATCTGCGCGTTTTCGTCGTCGGCGGGCTGATCTGCCTCGTTTCACAGCTGCTCGTTGACAAAACCAAACTGACACCGGCAAAAATCCTCGTTTCCTACGTCTGCATCGGCGTGTTTCTCACGGGAATCGGCGTTTACGGCGCTCTCGTGGACTTCGCGTCTTCCGGCGCGACGGTGCCGCTGACCGGATTCGGCTATCTGCTTGCGAACGGAGTGAAAGAAGCCGTTGACGAAAAAGGACTGATCGGCGCACTGACCGGCGGACTTTCCGCGTCGGCAGCCGGCATCTCGGCGGCAATATCGTTCGCCGTTGCTTTCGCGTTCCTTTTCAAAAGCCGCGACAGGAATATATGAACCGATGCTGGTATAATATGGTAAATCTATAAATTCATTTTGATTATGCTTGACAACGTAAACCAAAACGCGTATAATATCATTGTAACAGAAAGGGATGATATTATGGCTACAACACCAACACAGGTACGGATAGATTCCGATATCAAACGAGAGGCGACCGCACTTTTTGAAACTTTGGGGCTTGATATGTCGGGAGCTGTTAATTTGTTCCTGCATCAGTGCGTTTTGCGCGGAGGCTTGCCTTTTTCGGTAGAAATGCCGCAATATAACAAAAAAACGCTTGAAGCTATGGCAGAAGCAAGGCGCATATCCGCTGACAAATCCGTCAAAGGCTACACAAGTATGGAAGAATTGAAGGCGGCGCTGGAAGAATGAGATATGAGGTAAAGTTTACCACAGCGTATAAGAAAAGCTATAAGCTGATGAAAAAGCGCGGTCTTGATATCAACGAACTTGATACCGTCGTTGACGCCTTAAGAAAAGGCGAAACTTTGGACGAAAAATTCAGATAAATATTGCCAAATAATGCGGAAGAGTGATTTTGCTTTCAACTTCGCCGACATTTGTTCCCGTAAGCTTGTAAGAATACGGCGGCTGCCAATCTTTCAGAAATTGATTTAACGACAAGGTGTTTCCTCTTTTGCTTTTTACCTCTATCGGGATCACCGCACAATTCTGTTCGACAAGAAATTCGATTTCCTGAGTACTGTCGGCTTTTTTGATATAATTCAGTTTGTAACCTCTCTTGACCAGCATATCAAAAATCAAATTTTCGTAAATGCCGCCCTTGGCAGGCCCGGTCAGCGTATCGTTTACCAGCGCAGCCTGCGTTTGAAATCCGAACATAGCGGTAGCAATGCCGATATCCGTCGCATATATCTTGAACTGATCCGGCTGCTCATATCCCGCAAGCGGCAAAAGCGGCGTTGACACGTTCGGGATTTTTCGGATCATTCCGGCGTCGATCAGCCAATCAAGAGAATTTTCGTATTTCTTGGATGAGCCTTTTGGCTCGACTGTCTTGTATTGAAACTTTGTGTACTCTTTTGACAGCTGTCTGGGAAGCGAATAATAGCAATCACGGATTTTCTGTCTGTCGGTAGTTTTGGCGTATTTTTTGATGTCATTTTCGTATTCGGTCAGAATGGAGATCTGCTTGTTATACGTTTCCTGAAAATTATTCGTTTCAAAAAACGTGTTGACTACTGCCGGCATTCCGCCGACAACGAGGTATTCCCGCAGTATTTTATGGAACCTGGCATTGACGGAATCCGGTATTTTTTCTTTCAACGTGAAATACTCTTTCAATGTTCCGATGGCGTTGGCGTCATATCCATACGCCCACAAAAATTCCTCAAAATCAAGAGAGTACATATCTATCGGCGTTTCATATCCAACGGGGACGGACACTATATCTTTGTAGTAAAGTCCGAGAAGTGACCCGGAAGATATCACATCGTATCTGTCGTCGATGGCAAGAAATTTGATCGCAGTCCTCGCATTCGGGCAATGCTGTATTTCATCAAGAAAAATCAAAGTATTATGCTCTATGAACTTAACGTTAGGCACATTGAGAGAGATTCGCTTGTAGATTTCCGCAGCGCTCAGATCGCCGTCAAAAATCGTTTTGTACTCGGGATGTTCATAGAAATTTATTTCAATTACGCTTTTATAATTGTTTTTCCCGAACTCGCGGATAATAAATGATTTTCCCACTTGTCTTGCACCTTTTATCAGAAGACAGTCCTGATGCTTTTTCTGTTTCCATTCAAGAAGAGTGTCGTATATTTTCCTTTTCAGCATATAAGGTTCCTCCGGGACGTAAGTTGTATTTATTATAACCATTATAACGGATTTTTTTGTCTTGTCAAGATAAATGCCACGAATTTGACGATGAAAAACAGAAAAATGCCACGAAATTGACGATATACTTGGCAAAAAGCGACAAGAATTTGACAATAAGACCGCTTTTCAGAAGCTGCGACGGAATATATAGATAAAAACTGTTCCGCCTGATATTTTGCTTTTTGGCTGATGAAATCGAAAAACTTCTATAATTTCAAAAGTTTTTACACTTATATCGAAAAAAGTATTGAATTTTTCAGACTTTTTCGGCTTATAATGAACACGGCAAGAGCGCTGTTCGGATCTCAATTGAAAATCAGGAAATTTGACAGAGCGGAAATTTCGGATAAGGTAAAACCGCTGCTTGAATATTATTCAAAAAGAGACGGCGGACTGATCTCAGACCGAGTGGAAGAATGTATTTTGACAAGACAAAAATTCATATAGCGCAAAATATTCGTTGTTTCGGCGCTGAACGCAATTTATTCATATTGACAAAAAGCCTGTCGGATGATAACATCATAGTATCAGAAGGAGGCAGTTTATGAGTGAAATTTTTGAAATCATTATGGTAGTATGTTTCGGCGTGTCGTGGCCGCTGTCGGTGATGAAATCGTACCGGGCAAGGACGACGAAAGGGAAAAGCCTGTGCTTCCTTTTGTTTATATTCATCGGATATATTTTCGGGATCATGTCAAAATTGACGTCTGACAGCTTCAAATGGTATGTTCTGTTTTTCTATGTACTCAATTCGTTGATGGTCTTTTGCGATCTCGTGCTTTATTTCCGCAATCTGAAACTTGATAAGGAGAGGATCAAAAATGCGTAGTTTTCCCAACGTACCGTACATAGACGACGGCAATGACCGTCACAAACTCAATCTGTATCTTCCCGATACCGACGTTTTCCCGATCTATATTTTCTTTCACGGCGGCGGATTCGTAAACGGCTCGCGCCCCGGGTACGATTATTACGAATGTCTTGTCGAAGCGGGCATAGGCGTTGCGTCGGTCGGTTACAGACTGTACCCGGAAGCAAAATTCCCCGATTTCATCCTTGACGGCGCGGCGTCTGTCGCGTGGGTGAAGGAGCATATCAAAGACTTCGGCGTTTCCTGCAGCGGAATATATATCGGCGGATCTTCCGCCGGCGCGTATCTTACGCAGATGCTGTGCTTCAACAAGGAATATCTCGGAAAGTACGGCATCGACAGCGATAAGATATCGGGCTATATTATGGACGCTGGACAGCCGACGACGCATTTCAACGTGCTGAAAGAACGCGGGTACGACACGAGACGTGTCATCATCGACGATGCCGCTCCGCTTTACTACGTTACCGAGGGCAGAGAATACGCGCCTATGCTGATAGTCGTAAGCGAAAACGACGTTCCCAACCGTTACGAGCAGACGATGCTGCTTATCGGTACGCTGCGCGATTTCGGCTGCGAGCGCGAAGTGACGTTTATGAAGGGCTGCACCCATACGTCTTATCCGCTGTCACCGCTTGCATTGGAATTCATCAAAAAGCAGCAGGGGAGATAAAGTTTTCAGTTTTCAGTTTTCAGTTTTCAGAAAAAGCGGAGAGTTGAGAGCGGAGAGTGGAGTTAATGGCAAGTTACAAATTACAAATTTCAAATTAAGGAAATTATTTCACGCATTCGCGTGAAATAATACTTACTTCTTCACTATTACTTCTTACTTCTTACTTCAAGGCGACGCCGCCCCCTACAAATTGCAATCTTCCCGTGCTTTTTCTGAAACTGAAAACTGAAAACTCAAAAAAGGATTTCCGCGACCGGAAATCCTTTTTTGTGCTTAGTGTGCTCGGCACGCATATTCATTTGGCGGTGAAAGTCCGCTACAGACTTGGCAGTAGGAACTGTTAGACGAAGACAAGGGCGTCCATCGTGAGGTGGAGTCTGAAAGAAGTCGGATGTAATGGCTGAAAAGTGCCGT
>JAZUKE010000074.1:0-17336 GCA_045643125.1 Eubacteriales bacterium | reverse complement strand
CAATAACGCCATTGCAGAAAGAAACAAAAAAGTCGAAGACGCTATCGGCGTCGAGATAAAGGAGATCTACTACAAAGGTTTCGACCGCTACGGCGGCGACGGGCTGAACCGCGTCCGCGATTTCGTGAACTCCGCGGATCCCGATATCGACTGTATCGCCATCTGTCTTTACGACTGCGGCACGCTCGCAATGGAAGACATCGTTTACAACCTCTATTCGCTCGAAAACATCAATATGGAAAACCCCTGGTGGGAACAGTATTTCAACGAGACCGTCACCATCGCCGACAAGCTCTATTTCACCGTCGGTGATATCACGCTCAACAGCAAGGATTCCACTCCCGTCGTGTTCTACAACATCGACCTCATCGAAGAACTCGGACTTGAAGATCCGTTCAAGATCGCCAAAGAGGGCAAATGGACGATCGACGAAGCGATAAAATATTCCAAAGAGCTTTGCATCGACTCCGCCGAACCCGAAGGCAGGATCGACTACCGCGACACCTTCGGCTGGGCAGGTCAGTTCGACGATATGCTGTCTATGCTCTACGGCTCCGGCGTGCGTATCCTCTCCCGCGGCTCCGACGGCTATCCCATCCTCACCCTTGACAACGAGACCACCTACGGGCTTGTTGACAAGGTGATCGAATTCATCCACGAAGACTACTTCATCTGCGGCAACGACTATTTCGGCGATTCGGCTACGCCTATGGATCTGCTCCGCAAAGCGTTTGAAGAAGGCAGATGTATCTTCTACTCCGGCGGTATGGACAACGCCCAGATCTTCGATATGGAAGACCGCTTCGGCATCCTCCCCGTTCCCAAATACACCGCGGATCAGGAAAGATACTTCTCGCTCATCAACACCTGGCAGAGCAACGCGATCTGCATCGCCGCCAACCTCTCCGAGGAAGACGCCGAGTTTGCGGCTGCCGTCCTTGACGTTATGGGCTTCTACTCCTGGAGCAAATACCCCGATTCCGTCGCGTACAACTACTACAACAAGATGCTCAAGAACCAGAAGCTCGTCACCGAAGATTCCGAATACATACTCGACCTTGTTTTCGATGCCCGCGGCTGCGAACTCGGTTCCATTTTCCAGATCGGCAAGCTCGGCAACGGCGGTTACAGGACCGTAAACGATATGCTCAGCGATCTTATGCTTCAGAACGGCGTCGGGCAGTTCGGCTCCAGCTACGAAAAATACGAAGGCTTCTTTGAAGCAGACCTTGAAACGCTGATTGAAAGATTCAAGAAATAGAGATATCAGATATGAATACTTCCTCCGGGGCTCTTACAGAGGGCCCCATACTCAAAAAGCTGTTGCTTTACACACTGCCGATAATCGCAACGAGCGTATTGCAGCTGCTGTTCAACGCGGCTGACCTTGCCGTTGTCGGCTACCGCGGAAGCATCTATATGGGTGCTGTCGGCGCAACGGGAAGCATCACAAACCTTATCGTAAACCTGTTTATGGGCTTTTCGGTGGGCGCAGGTGTCTGTGTCGCAAGGTCGATAGGCGAAAGGAACGCCAAAGAAGTCTCAAACACCGTGCATACCGCGATCCCGCTTGCGGTGGTATGCGGGCTGATACTGACGGCGGTAGGCGTGCTTTTTGCCGGCACTTTCCTCGAATGGATGAACACACCGGAAACAACTCTTCCGCTTGCGACCAAATATATGCGTATCTATTTCTGCGGAATGACGTTTTCGCTCATCTACAACTACGGCGCGTCGATACTCCGTGCCGCGGGCGACACAAAAGGCCCGCTCGTGATGCTGACGATATCCGGCGTGCTGAACGTGATCTTCAACGTCATTTTCGTCGTCGTTTTCGGTATGAACGTTGACGGCGTCGCCTACGCCACGGTGATCTCGCAGGGCGTTTCGGCGGTAATGGTCCTTTGGCTGCTTATGAAGCGGACGGACGACTGCCGCTTCAGCTTCGGCAAGATGCGAATACACAAAAAATCGCTTTATGAGATGGTGCGTATCGGGCTTCCCGCAGGACTGCAAGGCTCTATGTTTTCGATATCGAACGTGCTTATCCAGTCGTCGATCAACTCTTTCGGCGAGATAGTGCTGAACGGCAGCTCGGCGGCGGCGAATATCGAAGGCTTCGCCTACGTCGTAATGAACTCGTTCCACCAGACCGCTCTCAACTACTGCGGACAGAACTCGGGTGCCGGATATTACGACAGAGTGGCAAAGATCATCAAATACTGCCTGCTTTGCGTGTTGGTTGCCGGCGCAACGCTCGGAATACTGCTCAACGTGTTCAGCGATCCGCTGCTGCGGATTTACATCAACGACTCGGAAGAAGCGATAACCTACGGTCAGATACGTCTTTTCTGGGTGAATTCGCTGTATTTCACCTGCGGACTTATGGACGTTATGGTCGGTTGTACACGCGGAATGGGCAAATCGCTGTCGCCGATGCTGATAACCGTGTTCGGCGTCTGCGTTATGCGTATCGTGTGGATATTCACGATCTTCCGCATCGAACGCTTCCATACGATTGAATGTCTCTTCGTCTCCTACCCGATCTCGTGGGTGCTGACGGCTTCGATGCAGGCGATCCTGCTGTGGAGGGTGTTCAAAAAGCAAAAAGCTATGCAGCTGCAGAAAGATATGTAAAAAGTAAAAAGGGTTTCCGGTAACGCCGAGTGTTCTTAAGGACACTCGGCGAACGATGTGTTCCACTGCGTGGAACGTGATGCGCCTTACGGCGTGATGTTCGCCTGCGGCGAATGATGTGCCTGCGGGCGTGAGCAGAGGAACACATCACATCATTTTACGGCAGCGCCGTAAAACATCATTATGGCAGCGCCATAACATCACTTGCCCGTTTACGGGCAAACATCACTTTTGCTACTTTTTTTAATTTATAAATACAACAAAAAAGAAATAAACCGCCCAAGCGCATCACAATCGGAACGGTTTAAATCTTTTTTAAATTATCCGAGGGCTAACCGTCTATCAACGGCTGCCTTTTTTCTATATCCATTATACGTCGCAAAAAATGTTTTGTCAAGATTTTTTTATTATTTTCACGACACGTCGTGAAAATAATCTCCTTACTTCTTCACTATTACTTCTTACTTCTTACTTCAAGGGGGGGGACGCCGTCCCCTACAATTTTCTTACAATTTTCTGAAGACTGAAAACTTTATTTCCCATTTGACATTTGTTAAAAACCGTGATATAATGCAGTCAGTGATAATTTGCGAAAAACAGGAGGTAGTGGCAAATGAAATATGACGTTATAATCATCGGCGCAGGTCCCGGCGGGATATTCACCTCCTACGAGCTTGAAAAACTGCACCCCGATATGAAGATCGCCGTATTCGAGGCAGGTCATCCGCTTGAAAAGCGCAGATGCCCCATCGACGGCGACAAGATAAAAACCTGCATAAAATGCAAAAGCTGCTCAATTATGAGTGGTTTCGGCGGAGCCGGCGCGTTTTCGGACGGAAAATACAACATCACCAACGATTTCGGCGGCACGCTTTACGAACACGTCGGCAAAAAGCAGGCGCTCGAGCTGATGAAATACGTTGACCGGATAAATATGCAGTTCGGCGGCGAAGGCACAAAACTCTATTCCACCGCAGGGACGAAGTTCAAAAAGATCTGCATACAGAACAAACTCAACCTGCTCGACGCTTCGGTACGCCACCTCGGCACCGACATAAACTATATCGTACTCGAAAATCTTTACGCTTTCCTCAAGGACAAGATCGACTTTTACTTCGATTCACCGGTCAGAAGCGTCCGCGTTTCGGACGGCGGCTACGTCGTGACCGTGGGCGACGACGAATACGAATGTGAAAAATGCGTCATTTCCGTGGGCAGAAGCGGAAGCAAATGGATGGAATCGGTCTGCCGCGATCTCGGCATCGAAACCAAGTCCAACCGCGTTGACCTCGGAGTGCGAGTGGAGCTGCCGGCTGTCGTGTTCTCGCACCTCACCGACGAGCTTTACGAAAGCAAGATAGTTTACCGCACCGAAAAATTCGAGGACAACGTCCGCACGTTCTGTATGAACCCCAACGGCATCGTCGTCAACGAGAACACCAACGGCATCGTTACCGTGAACGGTCACAGCTACGAGGACAGCGCGATGAAGACGCAGAACACCAACTTTGCGCTTCTCGTTTCCAAGCACTTCTCCGTCCCGTTCAAGGACAGCAACGGCTACGGCGAAAGCATCGCACGGCTTTCCAATATGCTCGGCGGAGGCGTCATCATCCAGCGCTTCGGCGACCTGATAAGGGGAAGACGCAGCAACGAAAAGAGGATCGAGGAAGGTCTTGTGACACCGACGCTCAACGCGACGCCGGGCGACCTCAGCCTTGTGCTTCCCAAGCGCATACTCGACGGAATAATCGAAATGATCTACGCGCTCGACCGCATCGCCCCGGGTACGGCAAACGACGATACCCTGCTTTACGGCGTGGAGGTCAAGTTCTACAATATGGAAGTGGACGTTGACGAAAACCTCGAAACCGTCCACAAAGGACTTTATATGATCGGCGACGGCAGCGGCATCACCCATTCGCTGTCGCACGCTTCCGCAAGCGGCGTTCACGTTGCCAGAAACATCTGCGGTGTATAACGACAGGAGATGAGCGATTTGGAAGAAAACAGCACACCGGGAAGACGCAAGACCTATGTCGAAGTGAAATCGGCAAAGCCGATATGGATCGCCGCCATAACGTGGCTCGTCTGTTCGCTGCCGTTCAGGCTCTGCACCTTCGGCGGACTGCTTTTCACCGCTATTGCGACGCTCGCTGCCTATTTTATCGCAAAAAAGAAATTCAAGCCCGAAAAAAAGCTCGTTGACGTTCCGTTTTACAGCGGCATCACCGAGATAGACGACGCGGTGCGCGAATTTGACCGCGTAGCCGACATTGTGGAAAAAGATATGCGCGAGATACAGTCGAAATATCCGCGCACGTCGAAGAAAATGGCTGAGATCGTGGAGCTTATCGGCAAAATAAGCGACGAGATAGCGAAGGACGCGGAAGACCTCAAACGCTGCCGCAGATTTATGAACTACTATCTGCCCACCACCGAGAAGCTCGCCGACAAGTACGTTTTCATAACAGGCAAGGACGAAGGCGAAAACGTCGCCGAAACGCGAAAAGCGATAGAGTCGGCGTTCGACCAGATCGAAAAAGCGTTCCGCAAGCAGTACGATTCCCTTTTCGCCGATGACGCGCTCGATATCACCACCGACGTCACCGTGCTGGAAACGATGCTGAAAAAAGACGGACTTGAATAAAATTTCAAATTACAAATTCAGGAGGAAATAAAAATGGAAAACGAAAAAAACGTCCCGTCTATCAAGCTCACGCTCAATCCGTTTGAAGAAGCCGCGACAGAGATCGTGGCGAAAGAAGAAAACGTCGAAAACGCGACGTTGAAGCTCGATGAGCTTGTCAATTCCAACCTGTCTCCCGAAGAGATCAAAACGGTAAAGGAATTTGCTTCTTCCATCGACCTTTCCAACACTGCGGAAATGACGCATTACGGCGCCTCCGCGCAGCAGAAGGTCGCCGATTTCTCCGACGCCGCGCTCGAAGCCGTCAGAACGCAGAATCTCGGCGAAGCAGGCGAGATGATCACGTCGCTCGTCAATCAGCTCCGCGACTTCAACACCGACATAGAAAACGTCAATTCCGGCTTCATCGCAAAGTTTTTCCGCTCCACCAAGAAAAAAATCGCCAATCTGCAGACAAAATACGACAAGGTGAACAACAACGTCGACAGCATCGTCACCGTGCTTGAAGGTCACGAAGTCACGCTCACCAAGGACGTCGCCGTGCTCGACAAGCTCTACGACACGAACCTGACATATTTCAAGGAACTTTCGATGTATATTCTCGCGGGAAAGCAGAAGCTGGACGCCGAAAGAAGCACCACTCTCGTCGAGCTTGAAGAAAAAGCGAAGAAATCGGGGCTTCCCGAGGACGCGCAGAAAGCAAGCGACTACGCCGCCGTCTGCGACAGATTTGAAAAGAAGATATACGATCTCGAGCTTTCGCGTATGGTTTCCATCCAGATGGCTCCGCAGATCAGGCTCGTGCAGAACAACGACGTTCTGATGAACGAAAAGATACAGTCCACGATCGACAACACGATCCCGCTCTGGAAGAGCCAGATGCTCATTACCCTCGGACTTGCCCACACCGAAGAGGCGCTCAAAGCCGAAAAAGCCGTCACCGATATGACGAACACGCTGCTCAAAAAGAACGCCGAAAAGCTGCATCAGTCCACCGTCGAGGTCGCAAAGGAGAGCGAGAGAGGCATCATCGACATCGAAACGCTCACCGCCACGAACAAGGAGCTTATCGGCACGCTCGACGAAGTGAAGCAGATACACACCGACGGTCACGCAAAGAGAGAAGCCGCCGAAGCGGAGCTTGCGCGCATCGAAAACGAGCTGAAAAACAAGCTGCTTGAGTTGAGCAAGCAATAAAGCAAAATGAAAGAGATCTTCAGATACAACCGCCGTCTTGCGACAGCCGCCCTCATTCTCGTGATCGTCGTGACGATCTTCGCCGACACGAATTTTGCGCTCATTTCCGATAAAAAGGACGTCACGAACGCATATAAGGACGATTCGCTTTCCTCTTCCGTGCTGAAATGCGCGGACGAAGCCGCGCTTATGTATTCCGCGGTCGAAAACTCCGGCGGAAAAGTGGCGGACAAGGCAAAAGAAAGGCTTGACACGTTAAGAAAACGCGCGTCCTCACCGACAGGGCTTGAAGACACGCTTTCCGACGTTTATACGGACGTCATCGCCGTTTACGAGCAAAATCCAAACGACAAAACGGTGAAAAAGCATTTTGATTCTGTCGGAGACGTGCTTGACGCACTTGCTTCGAGCAGCGACTACAACGAGGCTTCCGCCGAATACAACGAAACGCGCAGCGGTCTTCTGTGCCGGCTGATCGCCCCGTGGTTCGGCAAAGCTGCCGACTTTTCCTCGCTTTACGACAGATACAGAACGAATTTCGACCTGCCGTCCGAGCCGCCGTCCTCCGATGACGGTTCGTTGGGCGATTGGATAGCCGACCATTGGTTCCTCACCCTCGTCATCCTGCTCGGTATCGGCGTCGTGGCAAAGGTGGAAAAGAAGTAGAAAAAAGGATTTCCGGTCGCGGAAATCCTTTTTTGCTTGTCTATTTCAATTCTTTTCCTTCAAGTTCCTTGCTTCTGACTTCTTCGATGACGTCCTTCACGCTGGACGCGGTGAGCGACACGTTCTTTTCGTTGAAAGTCTTGATAAGCAGCGACTCGACAGCCATCGACTCGGCTTTGACGGGCGCGGGATCGCCGAGCGGCGCTTTTTCCATAAACCCGCGTACCGCGAGTTTGCCCCTCTGCTCCATAAAGAAGATGTGCTTTGCGCCTTCGTTTTCGGCTTGATCCTTCTTGATGCCGTTCAGCTCGCTTGCATAATATCCGAACGCGGGAGACTCTTTCAGCTTGTTCACGGCGTCGCCGATAAGCTCCGGCTTGTCGCTTATTGCGGCGCGTGTCTTTATGTTCTGCCCCTTTTCGGCGTCGATCTCTTCCAGAGTCTTTGCGCCGCCGTTCTTACGGGAAATGATGTCGCTTTCGATCGCGCTTTTGGAAGAAAGCGTGTGGC
The DNA here is from genome assembly GCA_045643125.1 of Eubacteriales bacterium. Classification (GTDB taxonomy): domain Bacteria; phylum Bacillota; class Clostridia; order Oscillospirales; family CAG-382; genus UBA1206. The sequence goes on along the minus strand of JAZUKE010000074.1, from coordinate 9,676 downwards.
AGACCATTATCGTGGCGATGGAATCGGCGATCTCCGACGGTGTGGACGCGGTATCACAAAGTACGGAATACGCCTTTTTTCTTTCGGCGTCGATTATTTCCTGCCCCTTTAAGCTCTTTTCGTTTTCTTTGACGTTTTCGGTCTTCGGCTCTTCCTTTATTTCCGGTCTGATGTCGTCCTTCACTTCGTCGTTTTCGACGGCTTCTGACTTTTCGGCGCCTTCGGAAAGCTTCTTTTTGGCTTCGTTGATTATTCTCGCCTGGTTTTCGAGCTTGCTCGTCTTGTAAGCCGCTTTGCTTTCTTCCTGCTTCGTTTCGAGGAAAGAAAAGAGACCTTTGCCGTCGAGATTTGTCAGATAGTCGATAACGTCGTCGCTCTTCTCTTTGCCGAGGATATCGCAGTGCCTTTTGTAGTTTTCGATAACGTCCTTGCGGTTCTTTTCGATCCAGTCGTTGATGCCGTCGGTGACCTGTTCTCTTTCGTCGCTGTCGAGAGCGGAAATGTCGTAATTCTTGTTTGTGCGGAGGTTGATGTACGCTTTATCTTTCCATTTGCGTTCGTTTTCGCCGTCTTTGATGCGCGGTGCGCCGTGAGCCAGCTCGTAGAGCGTATCGTAAGAGCCGACCATATCGTTCATCGCCCTGCGGATATCGCGTTCCTTTTCGGCTTCGACGGCGTAATCGCCGAACAGCACGCTTCCGTCCTTACCGAGACGGTTGAACTTGAACGCGCGGTTGTCGGTCGTGCTTTTTGCGTAAAGCGTTGCGCCTTTGTTCAGCAGCTTGTCGGCTTGCGCGAAGGTCATACGGCGGAGATCCTTGGAATAGACCTCCAATTCCCCGTCTTCTCTGCCGATGCGGTTGTTGACCTCCTCTTCGAGCGTGTCCTTCCAGACGTACTCTTTTGGAATTTCGTAGCTGACGGCGGGATTTTGCTTTTCTTTTTCGATATTTTTTGCCTTTTCCTCGTCGATCTTAAGAGTCGTCGAGGTGATGAAATGTACGCTGTTTCTGATAATGCCCTTCGCCTTGTTCAGCTCGGCGTTCTTGGCGGCGGCTTCGTTGTTTCTCGACTTTTCAAGACGCTTTGCGTCGAAATACGCCTTGGTCCCGCTCGTTTCTATGTGGAGCCACTTGCAGATGGTGTTGAAAAAGCCTCTTACTTCGGGGATCTCCGTTCTTTCGGGGACGGATTCGGGCATATTCAGCAGCCCGTCGCCGCTGACGACTTTTCCGCTCTTGTCCTTGATGAGCGGGATAAGCTCGTGGTCCGGGTGATGGCAATAGATCACCTTGCCCGCTGAAAGCGCGTCGCCGGCTTCCCCTGCGTTCAGCTTTCTTTCGCCGTCATTCGTGTGTTCGTAAAACGAAACGACAGTCCAATTTTTGCTTTCGCCGAGCAGGTCGGACGCCTCAAATGCGTCGCGCAGCCAGCCGTGAATGTCGTATGCGTTGTCGTTTTTGGTAAATTCCGTCTGAGTTTTTACCTTTTCGATCTCTTCGATACGGTCGTACATATTGCCGCAAGCCATACTAACCATACTGCCGATGCCGCTTCTGGCGTGGGTGTAGCCGAAAGACGAAAGCTCGTTGAACTTGGCTTTTTTCAGCCCGAACATCATTGAAAGCTCTATGTTTTCGGAAAAACCGTCGTGGTTGTATGCTCTTTTGCCGAGGTCGAGTATATCGTCGGCATTGACGGTTATGACCTCGTCGCCCTTTTCAAAATCGTCGTCGGTGATATTATTCACCATTTCGAGCCAATCGGAGGCGCACTTGTCGTCTTCGATGGATGAAACCATCTTTTTGAATTCACCGAAAAATTCTTTTCGCGTCATTTTTACGTCAGCCATTTCAATTCTCCTGTCGTCGTTTTTTGTCTTTCACACTCAATACCCGCGGAAGCCGGTAAATATTACATTTTGCCGCAAATTTCTGCCGCCGTCGGTCAAACTACGGAATCTTCATTTTCTTTCGGGGGAGTCGAGGTAGTTCTGCAGTATGATCTCCGCCGACATAGTGTCGATAACGCCGCGTCTTTTGCGCGATTTCATATTTCCCTCGTTCATATAGGCGTAGGAAAGCGACGTGGTAAGGCGTTCGTCGTAATAGACCGGCTCGATCCCGGTCGCCTCCTTTATCGCGTCGCCGAAACGGCGCGTCCTTTCGGCGCGGAAGCCCTCGGAGGAGTCCATATTTTTCGGCAGCCCGATAATGACGACGTCGGCGTTCAGCTCTTTGATCTTTTCGCTTATCTTTGCCACGGCGTCGTTCATTCCGTTTATCCACACCGTGCCGACGGCTGACGCGAGTACGCCGTCGCTCCTTGCGACGCCGATCCGCCTGTCGCCGAAATCTATTCCGACATATACCATTGTAAACCTCCGGAAGAGTTGTGTTTCGCTTACGCGAAAGTGATATATTGCCTTACGGCAATATGATATACGCCTACGGCGTATGATATATCGCTTGCGCGATATGATATGTGCTTCGCACATTGAGGTGATTATTTCACGCGGATGCGTGAAATAATTTCTTTAGCAATTTTCTGAAAACTGAAAACTGAAAACTGAAAACTTCTCCTCCCTTGCAACATCCCGTTTTTTCTGCACATAATAAGTCTGCGAAAGGGTGTGTTTACAAATGAAAAAAAGACCTTCAAGGCAGGAATTTCCCAAAAACGGGGTAACGAACCGATACCATTTCCCGCAGAGCAGACGAAACACGGCGGGCGCAGCTTATCAGTCGATCTTTGCGCCGTTTGATATGAACGACGTCCCCGACTACTCCGACACCGATCCGGAGGGAAGCTGGACGGGTGTCCCCCGTGACGGCGGAGAGCCGACGCAGGACGCGGACGACTTGTAGGTCGCTTACGCGAAATGATATATTGCCTTATGGCAATATGATATACGCCTTACGGCGTATGATATATCGCTTGCGCGATATGATATGTTGCTGACGCAACATTGAGGTTATTATTTCACGCTTTCGCGTGAAATAATTTCTTTAGCAATTTTCTGAAAACTGAAAACTGAAAACTGAAAACTGAAAACTGAAAACTTCTCACCTATGATACAGTTTCTTCGTCTGGTAGATCGGCTCGCAGGTGAGGTTGACGCCGAGTTTTTTGAAGATATTGTCATCTACCTGGGAAAGGATAACGCTCGAATGTGCTTCGCAGCCGCGGAGCGATTTGAGCTGTTCCATACATTTTGCGGCGTTCGGATCGGTGGACGCGCAGATACTGAGCGCCACAAGCACCTCGTCGGTGTGCAGACGCGGGTTGCTGTTGCCGAGTACCTTCGTTTTGAGGTCCTGGATCGGCTCGATATATTTCTGCGCGATAAGGTAAACGCTGTCGTCTATCCCGGCGAGCGCCTTGAGGGCGTTGAGCAGCATCGCGCTCGAAGCGCCGAGCAGCGACGTGGTCTTGCCGGTGATGATCCTGCCGTCCGGCAGTTCTATTGCCGCAGCGGGAGCGCCGGTCTCGTTTGCTTTGGCGTTTGCCGCCTTTACCACAAGTCTTTCGTCAACGGACGTGCCCGCCTGCCTCATAAGCAGCTCGCATTTCGCGGTCTCGCCGTCGGACGTGGAAAGCCCCTTTCTCTCATTGCAGGCGCAGGCGTAATAACGTCTGATTATCTCCTGCCTTGCGGCTGAAAGCACGACTTCCTCGTCGCTTATGCAGTTGCCTGCCATATTTACGCCCATATCCGTCGGGGACTTATAGGGCGACGTTCCGTAGATTCGCTCGAACATAGCGTTGACGACAGGGAAGATCTCGACGTCGCGGTTGTAGTTTACGGTCAGCTTGCCGTAGGCTTCGAGGTGGAACGGGTCTATCATATTGACGTCGCCGAGATCGACGGTCGCCGCCTCGTAGGCGATATTCACGGGGTGTTTGAGCGGCAGATTCCAGATCGGGAACGTCTCGAACTTGGCGTATCCCGCGTTGATGCCGCGTTTATGCTCGTGATAGAGCTGCGAAAGGCAGACCGCGAGCTTGCCGCTTCCCGGTCCCGGTGCGGTGACGACGATGAGGGAACGCGCGGTTTCGATAAAATCGTTCTTTCCGTAGCCGTCGTCGGACACGATGTGGCTGACCGCGGACGGATAGCCCTCTATCCTGTAATGGTGGTAGACCTTGATGCCGAGCTTTTCAAGGCGTTCGGAAAACGCGGATGCCGCCGGCTGTGACGCATACTGCGTAAGCACGACGCTGCCGACATAAAAGCCGACGAGCCTGTACGCGTCGATAAGGCGCAGTACGTCCGCGTCATAGGTTATGCCGAGGTCGCCGCGCATTTTGTTCTTTTCTATGTCGTAAGCATTTATCGCAACGACTATTTCGACCTGATCCTTCAGTTTGAGAAGCATCTGCAGTTTGCTGTCGGGGTGGAAGCCGGGCAGAACGCGCGACGCGTGGTAGTCGTCGAACAGTTTGCCGCCGAATTCAAGGTACAGCTTGCCGCCGAACGCGGAAATGCGTTCCTTTATCTTCTCCGACTGCATTCTTACGTATTTTTCGTTGTCAAATCCTGTTTTTTTCATAAATGCCCTCCGAGATCAGAAATGATATATTGCCTTATGGCAATATGATATCAGAAATGATATATTGCCTTAAGGCAATATGATATACGCCTTACGGCGTATGATATATCGCTTGCGCGATATGATATGTTGCTGACGCAACATTGAGGTGATTATTTCACGCATCCGCGTGAAATAATTTCTTCAATTTGTAATTTGGAATTTGAAATTTGACATTTTTTATATATCATATCACTCGTTAACTCCACTCTCAACTCTCAACATTTCACTCTTTCTGAAAACTGAAAACTGAAAACTGAAAACTTTTACTCGTCAAACTCCGAACAAGCTTTCGGCGTTTTTCTCATATATCAGCAGTTTTTCCTCATCGGTCAGTCCTATGGCGTCGAGTTTTTCAAATGCGTCACGCGGGGACGAAAGCGGAAAATCGGAGCCGAACATCACTTTTTCGGCACCGTGACGGCGTATCATCGCAAGCACGCGCTCCGGCTCCAATTCAAGCAGCGCGTCCGACGTTTCGGTATAGACGTCCGTCCCGATAAGGTACTTTTCGGCGTCGTCCCAGACGGAGTACCCGCAGAGGTGCGCGGCGATTATTTTGAGATCCGGCACCTTTTCCGCTACGTTCAGCACCCGCTGCGGAGTGGAATAGTCGGTGTTCTTATCGCCGACGTGGAAAAGCACCGGCAGCCCCAATTCGGCGCATATACGGTAGATCTCGACGGCGTTCGCGTCGTCGATAAAATATTTCTGAAAATCGGGGTGCATTTTTATTCCCTTGCTGCCGAGCGACTTGACTCTTTCAAGTTCTTTTGCCGCGTCACGCGGATCCATAAACGGGTAAAACGACGAAAACGGGATAAAAGACGGGTGATTTTTCGCTTCTTCAAGCAAAAAATCGTTGTTTTTTTCGACCGTTTCCGCTTTCAGCGCCGCTGACGAGATGCAGCATTTCATCTGCGGCAGCCTTATCGAGTCGAGCGTTGACGCTTTTCCGTCGCACTGCATCGGGATCCCGTAATAGTTCCCCACGTTCGCAACTCCCTTGGCTGCGATCTTATCGGGGAAAATATGTGTGTGAATATCGTAAATCGTCATTTGCTTTCATTAAAAAAGCCGTTCATACGAACAGCTTTTTCGTTTTTCCTTTGTTTTTAAGGATGATTATTCTTTGTCGTCGCAGCAGCAGTCGCAGTCGCAATCGTCGTCGCAATCACAATCACAGTCGCAATCGTCATCGCAGCAATCGCAATCGTCGTCGCAGCAGCAGTCGTCGAATTCGCCGTAGATGTCGTCTTCAACGTGAGCGAGGTCTTCGTCGAGTTCTTCGCAGAAAGCGTTGAGGTCGGCGGTTTCGTCTTCGAGATCCTGAACGGAGAGAGCGAGATCTTCGAGGAGGTCAGCGATCTTGGCAAAGAGTTTGCCTTCGTTGGTGGTGGTGTCAATATTCATACCTTCAATAAGGCCTTTGAGATAAGCAGCTTTTTCAGCGGGATTCATAGCAATTTCCTTTCTGTAATAAGTATGGACTTATACTCTTTCGAGATATTCGCCGGTACGGGTGTCGATTCTGATCTTGTCGCCTTCGTTGATGAACATAGGTACTTTGATCTCAGCGCCGGTTTCAACAACTGCAAATTTGGTGACGTTGGTGGCGGTGTTGCCTTTTACGCCCGGTTCTGCCTTGGTGATCTCGAGTTCGACGAACGTGGGAGGTTCAACGGAGAATACGTTGCCCTTGTAGGAAACGAGACGGCAGGTATCGCCTTCTTTGACGAATTTGAAGTTTTCGGGGAGTTTGTCGGCATTGAGGGGAACCTGATCGTAGGTTTCCATATCCATAAAGTAGTAAAGATCGCCGTCGGCATAGCTGTACTGCATATCTTTTCTTTCAACTACTGCGGTGGGGAATTTTGCGGTGGGGTTAAAGGTCTGTTCAACGACCGCACCGGAAATGACGTTGCGGAGTTTGGTTCTTACGAAAGCGGCGCCTTTGCCGGGTTTGACGTGCTGGAATTCGATGATCTGCATTACAGATCCGTCCATTTCAAAAGTAAGGCCGTTTCTGAAATCGCCTGCTGTTACCATATCATAATGATCCTTTCTATATTCAATAACTACATAGATTTTAACGCAAGACTGCGTGTTTGTCAATGCTTTTTTGCAAAAAACATATATTTTCCATACAAAATATATGTTTTTTTACGTTTTTACAGCTCAATAAGCTCCTTCGGGGACTTGGTAAGACCGATACAGCCCTCGCTCGTCATAAGTACCATATCCTCGATCCTCGCGCCGTACTTACCTTCGAGGTAGATACCCGGCTCGACCGTCATAACGGAATCGACGGGAATGGGGGCGTCGTACTTTGGCGAAAATCTCGGGGATTCGTGTATCTCGATACCGAGCGAGTGTCCGAGTCCGTGACCGAAGTTTTTGCCGTAGCCTGCGTCCGAAATGACGTTTGCGGCGATGGCGTGGCAGTCGGAGCCTTTCATTCCGGCTTTGACTCCGCCGATTGACATAAGCTGCGCTTTGAGTACGGTATCGTAAACGAACTTCATTTCGTCGTCGGCTTTGCCGAAAACGACGGTGCGCGTCATATCGGAGCAGTATCCGTGATATTTTGCGCCGAAATCCATAGTGATGAACGAATTTCTGACGATCTCTCTGTCGGACGGAACGCCGTGCGGAAGCGACGAATTGGAGCCGGAAACGGCGATGGTGTCGAACGCCATATTGTCGCCGCCGTTACGTTTTACGAAATATTCAAGCTCCGCCGCGATCTCGCGTTCGGTGACGCCCGCTTTGATAAATCCGAGAATGTGGGTGAAAGCCGCGTCGGTGATGGACTGCGCCGTTTTGATCTTTTCGATCTCGTCGGGCGATTTTATCATTCTGAATTCGCCGCAGATATCGTTTACAGCGACAAATTCAAACTCCGCAAACTTGTTTTTGAGCGAATCGAGGCGGGCGACGGTGACAAAGCCGGAGTCAAACACGACTTTTTTGCCCTTGATGTTCTTCTGCATCGCGGCGTAGATGCCTTCGTCGAGCAGTATCACTTCAACGTCGTCGTAGGCGGAGCCGTTTTTCTTCGCCATATTCGCGGCTTCGATATAGCGCGAGTCGACGCAGAGCTTTGTCGCGTCCTTATCGACGATAACGACGCCGTCGGTGGAATAAAAGCCGGTGAGCCAATACATACTCACTTCGTCAAAGAATATCGCTGCGTCGCCGAGTGACGCGATCTTGGAATATACCTGTCTGCCTTTTGTCATTTTGATTCCTCCAATAGTTTTTTCAGATCGGATTTTGAATATACATATTTTTTATCGCAGAACTGACAGCAAAGCTCGGTCTTTTCGTCCGAGTCGATGAGATTCTGCAGCTCTTCCCTGCCGAGCGCGACAAGCGCAGCGTCGGTCTTGCATCGGCTGCATTTACATTCGTAGGACGTTTCTATTTCGTCGAAAATATCGTATTCTATGCCTTCAAGGTACATTGACAGCACCTCTTCAAGCGTTTTTTCGCAGAGCATCGACGTGAGCGACGGCAGTTTTGCAAGGTTTGCTTCGAGCTTGTCGGCGATCTCTTCGTCAGCGAACGGGAGCAGCTGTATTATCACTCCGCCCGCGGTCTTGCAGGAAAGGTCGGTGTCCACGAGCACGCCGAGCGCGCAGAGCGTGGGGACCTGTTCGCTTTTTGCGTAGTACGACGCGATATCCTCGGCGATCTCGCCGCTCACTATGTCGGCAACGCCCGCATACGGCTCATCGCCGCCCGCGTCACGCAGAATGTGCATCGTCCCTTTGCCGACGGCAGAAGCGACGTCGAGTTTTCCGTTCGGTTTGAGCGGCAGTTCGACGTGCGGATTCTGAATATAGCCCCTCACGTTGCCCTTCCAGTCGGACGTGACGATTATCTTGCCCGCCTTTCCGTCGCCGCGGAAGCTTATCGTAAGAGCGTCCGTTTCTTCCCCGAGCAGAGAGCCGAGCAGCGACGCGGCGCTGAGCGTCCTGCCGAGAGCGGCGGTACATACCGGCGTGGTGGAGTGTATGCGTATCGCTTCGTTTACTATATCCTTTGTGTCGCCCGCGAGTATCCTTGCCGATCCGTCACGGGTGACAGCCCTGATTATTCTTGACATTTTTCAAAGACTCCTGTTTTTGATAAGCACATAATATGCTTTCGTATCGTTTTCTTCAAGCTTTTTGAACTCCGTCGAGCCGTAAACGCCGACGATATCGAAGCCGGCGTCTCTTATCGCCTTTTCAACGGTTCTCACGGAGTGGTTTTTCTGCGTGTGTATCTCGTCGTCCCTGACGTAGCTGCCGTCGCCGTCGAGTGTGAACGACGTGAGGAGGAAACGGCAAAGGCGCGATTTTTCGTTGTATTCGCTCCGCCAGACGAGCATCGAGTCGTCGTCCTCGTAGACGTAGCTTTTGCCGTCGTAGACGTTTTTGTAGGTGTGGTCGGTGTTCACGTCAAAGACGAATATGCCGCCTTTTTCCATAAAAAAGCCCACTTTTGCGATCGCTTTTTCAACGTCGGACGCGGTTTTAAGGTAGTTGAGGCAGTCGAACGACGAAACGCAGCCCTGCACCGTGCCGAAAAGATCAAGCTCCCTCATATCCTGCTTCACGGGGAGGATGTCGCGGCTGCCGATCTTGTTGATCAGTATGGAAAGCATATCGTCGGAGATGTCCGCCGCCGTGACGCTGTAGCCCATATCGGCAAGACGGACGGAAAGCTCGCCCGTTCCGCAGCCGAGGTCAAGCACCTCGCTGATTTTCACTTTGCTTTTTTCAAACGCCGTCTTCACGAAAGCCGCGTAAGCGTCGTAGTCGGCGCTGTTGTATATGTCGTACTTTTCCGCAAGTATCCCGAAATTTTCCATTATACTATACCTCGATACGTTATTATATAACCTTTTTCGGCATTTTACAAGAGGAAAGGGAAAATTAAGTTTTCAGTTTTCAGTTTTCAGTTTTCAGAAAATTGTAGTACCTTGTTTCAATTAAAACTTTACATTATTATTTCAGGATAAAGGTGCTTGAGCTTAATTCTTGCATCGGCGGTTGTGAATTGCCATGAAACACCTTTCTGTTTAGCATTTCTGT
>JAZUKE010000073.1:0-9802 GCA_045643125.1 Eubacteriales bacterium | reverse complement strand
TTTTCAGATATTTTCCGTCTTTAATGCTCACCCAGACGGATTCTCTGTTGTCGTCGTCAAGTAAGAACTGTTTTATCGTCCCGGTGACGTTATCGGGGGCGGCGATCGCCTCAAATGCTCTTACCATATTGTTTATATCTTCGTATTGTGCGATGATAGCCTCGGCTTCGGCAAGGGTAAGACGTCTTTTCGGTGTTTCCGCTGACGTGTCAACATAGAACGCGGAGTCGAGAACAACGGTCTTTCTTCCGCTGCAATCGCTGTTTTTCATCCATAATCCCGTATTCTTCAGACTTTCCGCTATTTCTTTGCTTTCGGCAGAATCGTCGCTCTCCATAAAGCTGTTCAAGAATCTTTCAAACTTCTCTTTGTCGTCGCTGCGCATTACGGTAACGTCGATTCTTTCCAGCATACCGTTAAAGTAAAGCTCGACTTTGCCGCCGTCCAGCGGAACGTAAGCACCGGAAAAGCTGACGTTCTTTACGCCGAAACCGCGAAAATCCATATCGGCGCTATCCAGCGTGAAAGTGCCTTTGTCGCCGTTGAGGTTAAGGATGCCGGAGGTGATCCCGGTATTCGAGACGGCTCCGCCGCTGTATACGCCGTCAACGTATTCGGCGCTCATACAGGTAAATCCCCGCTTATTGTCTACCATAAACCGTTCGCTCTTGCGGTATTCCGACACAGAGGTCGTTTTGCCGTTTTCGATCAGTTCGGCAAGCTCCGTATCGGTCATCGCTTTTTTCATATCCTCGACTATCGCTGCAAAACGGTCTTCGTTTTTCATAATATTTGCAAAGTCGAAGACGTATTTACATTCTTCAAAGCCGAGTGTAAGAACGCGGTCGGCAGACAGATATCTGCCGGTATAGATACGGCTTTCCGTGATATCGTTTACATTGTTTTCTGCTTTTTCTTCACATTCGAGCACAAAAGTACCGTCGAAATAGGTTTTAAGCGTCGCATTGCGCCCGAGATACGTTCCGCCATAATCGTTATACACCGGTTCACCCGGGTTAACTATAGGATAATTTATGCCTCTGTTGCCTTTGATCAGAACGGCAGCTGTCAGCACGACGAACGCCAGGAGGAAGCAGGCGGCGGCGCCTGTCACGATACGTCTTGCCCATATACCCGCTTTGCTTCTTTTGGGAATCTCATAAGACGTTTTCGGCTCGGTCTCTTTTTTAAGACATTCCGCCGCGGAGCTGATATATTCTGCGTCGATATCCGACATAAGCGAAAAATATTTTTTTTCTTTATTGTTCATACCGTATATCCCCTTTCTTTAAGATACTCCGCAAGGCTTTTGCGAAGCTTTGAAATAATGCTTCTGACACGGTTTTCGTAAAGCCCGAACTTTTCCGCAATCTCCGAATTGCTGCGGCAGAAATAATAACGGCACACGAAAATATCGCGCTTCTGCTTTTCCAGACCACCGAGCCAGTTGTTTATGCAGCCGCGTATCTCGGACGATATCACTTCATCTTCCGCGTTCATCGTGTCCGGAACGATCTCCTCGATTTCCTCGATACTGCCCGCTCTTTCTTCGACTCGTCCCGTACGCAGACGGTCAAGGGCAAGATTGCGGGTGATCTTTCCGAGGTAGGCTTTGAGCGACTTTGGAGATGTCGGAGGTATGGCGTTCCAGGCGCGCAGCCATGTGTCGTTGACACATTCCTCGGCGTCGTTTTCGCTGCCGAGTATGCCGCAGGCGATAGAAGTGCAGTATGCGCCGTATGTCTTTGACGATTCGCTTATTGCGTCTTCGTTTCTCTGAAAAAACAGCGCGATTATCTCGGTGTCTGTCATCTGCATTACTCCTTTCACCCTTAAAGACGTATTTTTTGCCGGAACGCACCCCGGTAATCTGATTTTATTTCAAAAAATCTTATTTGTCAACACGCAAAAACAAAAGGCACCGCAACGAATATTGTCATATTATTTACATAAAGCAACAAATATGGCAAAAAGTTGCTTTTTTTGTAAAAATTTTAGTAAAAATTGCCCATACAAAAATCGCTTCAAATCTGCTATAATTACTTTGACAAGAAACAAATCCGATCAAGTGAGGTAGTTATGTTCAACAAAGGCGACAAGGTAATATACGGCACGAGCGGAGTCTGCACCGTTGCGGATATAACCACATCACCCTTCGGAGGCGGAGATCTTCGCGTTTACTACGTTCTTCAGCCGCTCGACGACAATGCTTCGGTCATATATACGCCTGCCGAAGGCGGAAAAGTCGTCGTTCGTGCCATTATGACGGAAGAGGAAGCGGCTGCTCTTGTCGCAAAAAAAGACGAAATAGGAACGATCTTCGTCCCGAGCGAAAAGGTCAGACGCGAATATTACCGCACGGCGCTTTCCTCCGCCGATCCCGAAAAATACATAAGCATAATAAAAACGGTCGATCATCGCCGCAAATATGCGCTGCGCACGCATCGTCAGCTTGCGATAACCGATACCGAGTACGAAAGAAACGCAAAATACTGCCTTTACAACGAGCTTTCCCTTGTTTTCGGCAAGGCTTTCGACGAAATAGAAAAAATGCTCGATCTGACTGAAAAGCACAAAAAGAAAGAACCGGCGGCAGAGTGAGAAGATAAAAAAGGATTCGTGAGAATCCTTTTTTCAGTCAGGAGGGAGGAGTGGCGTCCCCTTGAAGTAAGAAGTAAGAAGTAATAGTGAAGAAGTGATATGGCTCACAGCACATAAAACAGCTGCAGATTTCCGTCTTCTTTTTCTGAAAACCGAAAACTGAAAACTGAAAACCTCTTAATAATTTCTTATAAAAATCTCAATTACAACTAAATTGCTTTTTCCGCCGTGAAAGTGTATAATACTTTACGGAAACGGAGTTGATATTTTGAAAAGAACGCCTCTTGCCGAACGCGAAATGCCGTCCTACACAAAAAACGAAGAAATAATGAACAGCGCAACCCACATATTCGGCGCCCTGACGGGTGTCGCCGTGCTGATACTGTCGCTCGTCATCACGCTGCCGAAAGGCGACGTTTTTGCGATCGCGTCGTCGGCGTTTTACGCTTTTTCGATGATCGCTCTTTACACGGTGTCGGGCGTCTACCACGGACTGCCGATGGGGATGGGCAAGCGCGTGATGCGCGTCGTTGACCACTGCACGATATTCTTCCTCATTGCGGGGACTTATGCGCCGATACTTCTTGCGGGGATCCGCCGTTTGCATCCCGCCCTTGCGTGGGTGATATTTGCGTCGGAATTCAGTCTTGCGCTGCTCGGCGCGGTGCTGAACGCCATAGACCTCAAAAAATTCAAAGTTTTTTCGATGATCTGCTACCTCGTTATGGGCTGGCTGATAGTTTTTTCGGTAAAAGCGGCGATAGAAGCCGCGACAATGACGGGCTTTTTGTGGCTCCTTTCGGGCGGCGTCGCCTTCACCGTCGGCGCGGTACTGTATATAATAGGAAAAAAGAAGCGCTATATCCACTCGGTTTTCCACGTTTTCGTCGTTATCGGGACGCTGCTCCAGGCGGTGTGCGTGCTGTTTTATGTGCTGTGAGCCGGAAAAACAATGTCAAATTACAAATGACAAATTTCAAATTAAGGAAATTATTTTCGCGTTTTACGCGAAAATAATCACCTCAATTATGAATTATGCATTATGCATTATCAATTTCCCCCGGGACGTCGAGTGCCGTTTTCTGAAAACTGAAAACTGAAAACTGAAGACTTTGCACCTACTCTTCCCTGAATTGCAGATCGTACAGCTCTTTATACGTTCCGTTTTTGGCGATAAGCTCGTTATGCGTGCCGCGCTCGGTCACTTTGCCGTCCATAATGACGGCGATCTCGTCGGCGTTGCGGATGGTGGAAAGTCTGTGCGCCACGACAAGCGTCGTTCTGCCCTTGCAAAGCTCGTCAAGCGACTGCTGGATAAGCAGCTCGGTCGTATTGTCGAGCGCGCTCGTCGCCTCGTCGAGTATGAGGATAGCCGGATCCTTGAGGAACACGCGGGCAATACTGAGCCGCTGCTTCTGTCCGCCGGAGAGCTTGACGCCGCGTTCGCCTATCTGCGAATCGTAGCCGTTTTCCAGCTTCATAACGTAGTCGTGGATGTTCGCTTTCTTCGCGGCTTCGTATATTTCTTCGTCCGTTGCGTCAAGTCTGCCGTAACGGATGTTTTCTTTTATCGTGCCGGAGAAAAGGAACACGTCCTGCTGAACGATACCGATATTCTTGCGGAGCGAATCCATCGTGATCTTTCTTATGTCGTGACCGTCGATCTCGATGCTGCCCCAATCCTTCTGCAGACGGTAGAAGTTCGGGATAAGGTGGCATATCGTCGTTTTGCCTCCGCCGGACGGCCCGACGAGCGCGAGCTTGCAGCCCTTTTTGATGTGCAGATCGACGCCCTTGAGCGCGTCCTTTGTCGTTTCGTAAGAGAAAGACACATTTTTGAAGTCGATTACGCCCTGAATATTTTTGAGGTCTTCGGCTCCGGCGTCGTCCATTTCGGGCGGCATATCCATAATTTCAAGAAATCTCTTGTAGCCGCTGACGCCGTCCTGGTACTGCTCCATAAAGTTGATGAGCGTGGTAACGGGAGCGATGAACAGGTTGACCGACACGATGAACGTGGAATAGTCGCCGAAATTTATTCTGTTCCCGTAAAGGAAAAGTCCGCCTGCGATAAGGATGATGACGTTGAACACGTCGGTGACGAACGACGTTGACGAGAAGAATTTTGCCATCGCGTTATACGAAAGCTTTGACGCGGACTTGAATTCGCCGTTGCCGACTTCGAATTTTTCGATCTCTTTTGCGGAGTTGGTGTACGCCTTGGTGACGCGGATGCCGGACACGGAGCTTTCGACTGCGGCGTTGATCGACGCCATACTCTTTCGTCTTGCGCTGAAAGCGTCGCGCATACGCTTGCGGAAATAGAGTGACACGAAAACGAGTATCGGCACGCACGCGAAGATTATCAGCGTAAGATACACGTCGATGGTGCAGAGGTAGACGAACGAGCAGATTATCATAACCGTGCTGATGAGCAGGTTTTCGGGGCCGTGATGCGCCAGCTCGCAGATATCGAAAAGGTCGGTGGTCATACGGGACATAATTTTGCCCGTTTCGTGTTCGTCATAGAACGAAAACGGCAGCTTCTGCAAATGCTCGAACAGATCGTGACGCATCTGCGCCTGCATACCGACGCCGATAAGGTGCCCGTAATACTGCACGAAGTACCTCAGCAGCATACGCGCAACATAAAGCAGCAGCACGATGATACCCGCGATGACGATCCGGCGGTAAAGCTCGTTCGGTATGTAGTCGTTGAGCATTTTGTTCGTCACGACGGGGTACGTCATACCGATGACGGATATCAGCAGCGACGCAAGCATATCGAGGATGAACATTTTTTTGTAGGGCTTGTAGTAGGCAATAAACCTTTTAAGCATTTTTTATACACCCCGTTTTTGTCATTATTGATCATATTATAGCATTATTCGTCGGAATTTCAAGGCAGTTGATTTAATTCTTGAATATTTTTTTGCTTTGTGCTAAAATATTTTCGTGAATATCCAAACGATTTTCTTCTTTTTCACGTTTATAGTATGTAAAACATTTCCGGAGATGTGTTATGAACATAGACAAGACGGTCTGCGACGCTTATCTGTCCGCTTTCCGCGACGGTGACGCATCGGCTTTCGATTCGCTTTACGCGCTGACCTACAAGCTGATGTATTCCTACGCGCTTTCGGTCACGGGCGACGCATACCTTGCCGACGACGCTTCGCAGGAAGCGTTCATCAAAATATACCGAAAAGCCGATACTTACAGATCGGGCACGAATCCCATCGCCTGGATGATGCAGATAGTCCGCAACGCGTCGCTCGATCTTATGGCGGAACGAAAGAGCGAAAGACCGTCCGAGATACGTCTTTCCGTCCGTTCGCCCGAAGACGGCGTTTCCGCAAGAGACAGCGTAAAGGACATTCTTTCGCACCTGAACAAAAGGGAGCGCGAGGTCGTCGTACTGCGCGTCTACGGCGGCTGCACCGTGAAAGAAGCGGCATCTGCCCTCGGTATCAGCTTCGGCAGCGCAAACTGGCATTACCACTCCGCAATGAAAAAGCTGCGTAAAATTTACAACAAAGAATAGCGGGGCGTCGGGGACGCCGCCCCCCCTACATCAATCATTCAGGGAGAACATACAATGAACGAAGAAGAAAAATGGTTAAAAACGAAAATCGAGAACGTCGTTGAAAGCAGCGCGTCAAACCGTCTTGCGCGGATAAAAGAAAAAGCGGTGAGCTTTGACGAAGAATACGAAACCCCGGTAAAGAAGAAAAGATCCATCCTCCGCATCGCCGTCACCTCCGTTTCGTGCGTGATCTTCGCGCTGACCGTGGCTGTCATTGCGGCGTCGCCGTTCATCTTCAATGCCCCGCCGACAGTCCCCGGTGACACGACCGAAAAAGGCGTTTACGACACCGAAAGCAAAGAAGATATCCGCTATGTACCGATAGAATACGCTCCGGTCGAAGAAACATCCGATACGGAGTTAGGACCGCAATACCCGGTCGAAGAACCACCCGATCAATACCCGGTCGAAGAACTCGATTATTTCAATAATCTCTATTTTGAATTGGAACGAATAAGCGGAATAAGCTTGGCGAACAGCATTATAGAAGATATATATATCTGCGATTTTCCGTCGGGCGAGATATACAAAAATCTTTCCGTTTACAGAGAAGGAAAAGCCCTTGCGGTGAAGATCGGCAAAAGTAACGGTCTTTCTGAAACCGTTTATTTCTACATTGATTCCGAATACTATCTGAAAAATGCGTCAAGTGAAGATTTCGTCATTATGAAATCTCCCGAGGTCGATGAAATAACACGCGGGATCGAATTGACTTACCGTCTTATGCTCACCTCTCCGCTTGTCGTATGCAAAAGCTCCGCATCAGCCGAAGCCGAATTTTCTTCTGTTGAAGAAATACTTGAATGCGTCGGCTGTGTTGTCGGTGATATGAAAGCCGAAAAACTCAAATTCTATTTTGAAAACGAATCCGTGGAAACGCCGCATCTCGGCATTTCGTTAGAAAACACCGCAAAAGCCGAATACAATACCTATGAGCTCATCTGCGGCGCAAGCTATGATGAAGTAAAATCGCGTTTTGAAAAATATCGGGAGGATGCAGATCCCGACGGTGCATCGGTATTCTATGTTCCCGTGTCTGCACTGACCGATGACGATATTGATTTTATCGCGTACTGTATCGTTCCCAATATGTCCGGCATACTGAGAAACGAAGAAGTCCGTTACGAAGATCACCTTGCCAAGATCCTTGGTTGTGAGTTTGCGGATAAGATAGAAAGTATCGAAACCGTCGAAGAAAGCGGAAAATACCGTCTTAAAGTCCGTTTCAGCAACACGATCACCGAATTTTACGGCACAAAATCAGCATACCGGAATGCGGTATGCGAAATAAGCCGCAAAATCTTCGACGATCTCAACGACATTCTTGCCTCAACGGGCAATGCGGTATATTCCGATATATACTACGCCGTTTGCGACGCACGTTTCCAAGGCACGGATATAACTGTCACTGAAGAAATGCCGTCCTACAACGACACCAAAACTTCTTCGCTTCTTACGAAAATCTTCCGCGGCACGGGTTATTTAACGGAGACCTGCGTGGTAGGTGCCGAGTGGAACAATGACGATCCCTCTTTTCTCTGTCTGACGCTGCGTTTCCCGTACGGTACGCTTGTAAATGCGTATTTCAAATACGACTTTGGTTCGGAAAACGATTCGTTTTTCTTCGACAACACCTCCGAGCTTGATGAGGAAAGCATAAAACTTGTTTTCACCTTTATAAGCGGTGCGCCCGAAATGACCGTTTTCCCGCTCCTTCCCGACCTTTCGGCCTGCGAAAACGGCAAGAAAGCGATGAACGAGCTGTTCCACTGTATCTTTGCAAACACGGCGGCTTACGATGTTGACTATGCCAGTCTCTACAGCAGCGAATTCGGTGAATATTTCGTAGTAGTCTCAGCCGGTCACGGTAAAAAAGACGAAGTAACGTATTGCCTTGAAATAGTCGAAGAAGTCTTCGCAATACTCCGCGATAAATACGAAGAAGGTAAATCGGTAAACCTTATTGATTCTCTCACCGTTGAGGATGTCGGGTTTATTTCAAAAAGTTACGCAAGTCTGAAATCAGTTCCGTATGAACTGAACAGCCCCGTTTCTCCGATTCCTCTGCCCAACTACGATCCGCTGACCGACGCGGTCAACGCGATAACGGGCAAGGAATATATCGAGGTCGAATCGATCGATATGTTCGAAATCGAATACGATATGTTTTTCCGCATCGACGTACTCGATGCCGAAGGCGGCGTTACATCCTATTACGTCTGCGGTGTCGGGAATGACCTCTTTATGGCTTGTGCTTCCGGCGACGACGGTGCGATCGCGGATGCTTTGATGGGGTGTGAACTCAGAACGTACGACGAATGCGAAGAGATACTGAACCAGATACGTCCGACGGAAGAAGACGGAGTATTTGCTTTCGACACCTTCTCTTTTGCAAACGATTCCGAACTCTATAAAGCCGGAGATCCCGGAGTGAAGACCGAAGGATTCGTCAATACCCGCCCGAGCGGCAGTGATCTGCCCGTTTCGGTGCTGCTTGAAAAAGCCAAGGCGGAATGTACGGTGGAATACGATACCGTACGCATTCAATTCGACCCGAGATCCTACGTGTTCAGTATTGATTTTTACGTCAAAGACGTCCTCGGCGGCGATGAAAGCGTCTATATCGACCTCGCGGGACGTACAAAGCTGATAGTTTACGGCGAATAAATATTAGATCAATCCACTTGAAAAACGCCTCCGTTTGTGGTAGAATGAGAAAGTCAGATCTCAAAACAAACGGAGGTATTTTCTATGAAATATGTTTTCGGCATAAACGTCACCGACGACGCGAACAACGAGCGTCTCGACGGCGAAGCGCTGATCGAAAAGGAAGCCGACAGCGAACAGATATCGCTGCTCACCGAGCTTGCCGAGCTTGAACAAACGATCAACTCCTACGCTCCGAAGCCCGATAGACGCAAGCCGTTCGGGAAGCTTTGCGGGCTGTGGGCTGTCGTCACCGCGGCGTGCGTCATACTCGCGCTCGTCAACGGCAGCGTGAAGATAAACGATCCGACGATCGTCTTCGGCATCGTGCTTGCCGCCGTCCTCGGCGGGATATTCGTTTACAACGTGCTTATAAAGAAGCCAGCCGAAGCCCCCAAGGTGCCGGAAGAAGACACGACGCGCTACAAAGAAATGACTGCCGAAGCCGAAGAGAACGCAAAAAAGCAGTTCGGCATCCCCGACAACGCGGCCGAAATGGACGTGCTTTCGTTTATGTACACCGAAAAAGACGGCAAGTTCAAGGTATTTTCGCGGCTCGGCGTCTCGATCTATCTGAATAACCCCAAAAAGGTCTTCGTCAAGGACGGAAAACTCTGTTTTGCCGACCTCACTACCCTGTTTTCGATCCCGATGGACACTATGGGCGATATGAGAATGGTGGACAAGACGATAAATCTCCCGTGGTGGAACAAGGAAAACCCGTATAACTCCGCAAAATTCGCTTCTTTCAGGATACGCCCGAACAACCTCGGCACGCTTTCCGTGAAGACGTATTACGAGATCCCGTTCACCTCCGACGAAAACGAGGATTTCATCCTCTGCATCCCGCCTTACGAAGCGGAAACGTTTGAAAAAATAAGATCGGGTCGCAGATGACAAAAAGATCAA
>JAZUKE010000072.1:0-15068 GCA_045643125.1 Eubacteriales bacterium | reverse complement strand
GTGGCTTCGCTGTTTTCAGTTTACCAGTAGCCATTTGTACGATTCGTTCGTATAAATAAACAGCAAGCCCCAAAACATAAATTCACGAAAGGAGGGAAATGCAACGAGCGAAGAAAAAAGACAACCTAAAACCAAAGAAGAGCTGAACGCCCTGAAAGAGGAAGTAGAAACCCTGAACAGGAAGCTGCATGAGCTGACGGAAGATGAACTGAAGCAGGTTATCGGCGGTGTTGTGCTTCCCGGCCACCATCAAGCTTGCCACTTGCCCGTCATTGTGCCCGACTACACTACGGATTTCGACTCTAAGTGAGTGCGTGCCCCGCTTTATAAAAATCCGGCATCTAAAATCTTCGCATCTGCCGCCGCAGGCGGTTCATCTAATCGCCGCCACAAGGCATACATATTCTACACAGAAAGGGAAACCTCCCATGAAAAGCAAAGAAGAATTAAACGCCCTTAAAGAGAAACTTTCACACGAAGAGTTCCCGAAAAATCCCGAAAAGTAATCTAAAATAAACAACTAAACCATTTTTAAGGAGATTGCCATTATGAAAAAAACAATTTCAATTCTACTCGTTGTTTTGAGCCTCATATTAACGCTTGCAGCATGCGGTACTGCTGATAAACAGACTCCATCTTCGAAAATACCGACTAACTCCGATCCAATACCGGACACCGTTGGCGGATATACGCTTGACGGTATTGTTTCAGGAAAAATTCCCGAAACACAAATGAGAATATTTAACGAAGCAACCGAGAATACCGACTACAATCTTTTTCCCCTTGCTTGCATTGGCAGCAGAGTGATTGCAGGAAGTGTTAATGCATATATTTGCGTAAATGATCACGATACGGCAAATGCAAAGCTTGTTGTGGCATTTATAACAAAAATGTCAGGTCAAAATGCAGTAGTAACATCAACAGTTGATTTCAAAATTTCTGACTTTAACGAAAACGCATCAGAGCCGATAGAGCAAGGCATCTATGGTGATTGGACTGCAATTACCAATGGGGGAATCGATGCTATGCCGCAGAAACTCGCGACTGCATTCTATCAAGCCTTTGAAGACCTTGACGGAATGTCCTATGTTCCGCTTGCGTGTGTCGGCACACAGTCGGTTGCCGGCACAAACTATGCTTTAATCTGTAATGGAGAAGCAGCTGCACCTAATGTTAAAACCAATGTGTATCTGATAGAGATTAATGCTCCTTTGCAGGGGAAAGCATCACTCATATCAAGTTGCAGAATAGATCTTTCTGCTTTGGAAAATGCAGAAAACTGATATTAAGCGTTTCGTCTCATTCTGTTCAATTCACCGGCAAGCAAAAAGTGATGAATATATAAATTGAAGATATTGTAGGATGAAATGGAAGATAATACGAATGTGTGGGTGAATGTACGGAATAAAAAATAAGACTGCCAAAACAAAATGCTTTGACAATCTCATTTGAATATATCGCCATAGATAAAGAGATACCGAGACAAGCATTTCTGCCTATCTCGGTATCTCTTTTGCCTCGCATTGCTCGTGTGTTTAATTTGGTTTCTCTCAACTGTCCTTAAGAACACACGGCCTCGGGAAATCCTTTTTTATATTCAGATGTAAATTCGTCCGCCGTCAGTCTTCCACTCGTTTGCCGAGGATATCGACGTTTTTGCGCTTGAATTCGGCGAAAGTGCCGTTTTCGATATGCGTCCTTATCTGTTCCATAAGGTTATTATAGAAATACAGGTTATGCAGCACGCAAAGGCGCATCGCAAGCAGCTCGCGCGCCTTGAAAAGGTGGCGTATATACGCGCGTGTATAGTTGCGGCACACCTCGCAGTCGCAGTTCGGATCTATCGGACGTTCGTCGTAAAGGTACTTGTTGTTATTCAGATTCATAAAGCCCTGCGACGTGAACAGGTTTCCGTGGCGAGCGTTGCGCGACGGCATAACGCAGTCGAAAAAGTCTATTCCTCTGTCAACACATTCAAGGATATTGACCGGCGTGCCGACGCCCATAAGGTAGCGCGGACGGTCGGTGAACATATACGGCTCGGTGTACTCGATCATTTCGTACATCTTGTCGTTGCTCTCTCCTACGGCAAGACCGCCGATCGCGTAGCCGGGCAGGTCAAGCTCGTTTATGCGCTGTATGTGGTCAACGCGCAGGTCGCGGTAAACGCCGCCCTGGTTGATGCCGAAAAGGAGCTGATCGCGGTTTATCGTCGTTTCAAGCGAATTGAGGCGATCCATTTCGTCGCGGCAGCGATAGAGCCAGCGGGTCGTGCGCTCGCAGGAATTTTTGATATAGCCGTACTCGGCGACGGACGACGGACACTCGTCGAACGCCATTGCGATGGTGGACGCTATCTTCGACTGTATCTGCATCGACACTTCCGGCGACATAAATATCGGTGCGCCGTCCATATGCGACTGAAAATGCACGCCCTCTTCGGTTATGTTGCGGAGCGACGCGAGCGAAAACACCTGAAATCCGCCCGAATCGGTCAGCACGGGCTTGTCCCAGTTGAAAAACTTGTGTATTCCGCCGAGAGTGTAGATGACCTCCTCGCCCGGTCTGACGTGGAGGTGGTACGTATTCGACAGTTCGACCTGGCACTTGATGTTTCTGAGGTCAAGCGTCGAAACGCCGCCCTTTATCGCCGCGGAGGTGCCCACGTTCATAAAAACGGGAGTTTCTATCTTGCCGTGGACGGTCTCGAACGTACCGCGTCGGGCTTTGCCTTCTGTTGCTTTCAGTGTAAATCTTCCCATATTATCTGTCAAAATACCTTTCAATTTCTTTTTTGGCGATCACCTTTACGAACGGTCTGCCGTGCGGACAGTATTTCAGGTCCATTTTGAGTATGTTTTCAAGTATATATCTGTCGTCGTGCTCGCCCGTTATCTGGTGCGCCTTGACTGCCGCCTTGCACGCGACGGTGTAAAGCGCCTTGTCCACCTTGTCTTCAAACGGGAGCGTGTTGTTTTCGGTTATTTCCTTTGCGAAAAGCTCGATTATCTGCGCGATGCCGTCAATGCTTTTCAGCGACGACGGTACTTCGCGCACGGCGACGGTTGACGGCCCGAATTCTTCGACGGTAAAACCGTACTCCGCGAGATACGGAGCGTTCCGGAGTATCGTTTCGGCTTCCGACGGCGACAGCGTCACCGTCACGGGGAACAGAAGCGACTGAACGGACACGGTCTTTCTGTCTTTGAGACGCTCGTACAGTATGCGTTCGTGCGCGGCGTGCTTGTCGATTATCATTATTTTGTCGGCAAACTCGGCAAAAACATAGGTGTTGTACGCTTCGCCGATGATGCGGAACTCGTCTTTTACGAACGTTTCCTGCGTTCTGACTTCGTCCTTTTCGGCGACGTCTTCTTTTTTATCGCTTTCTTTCTTCGTTTCCGGCGTGTATATCTTCAAAGGCGACTCAAATACCACGTCCGGCGAATGGTTGCGCCGAAGCAGCGGCACTTCGTCGTCGGCGATGGACGCGGAAAACACCTTATGCTCGTAAACGGGCGGTATCTCCACTTGTCTTTGCGACGAATCGAAAAACATAACGTCGTCTTTCTGCTTCCACACCGTTTTTACGGATGAAGAAGAAACGGGTTTTTCGATATTTTCCGTTTTGTTCTGTTCGGTCTGTTCGGCTTTTTCGGCCTTTTCGTCGGACGGCGAAAGCACGCCCTTGACCGCGTAATATATCGCGGAAAAGACCTTTTTTTCGTCGGCAAACTTGATCTCCGTCTTTGCGGGATGCACGTTGACGTCGATATCGTTTCTGTTCAGCGTGATGAACAGTACGGCGGCGGGGAATTTGCCGGACGGTATATAGGAGCGGTACGCTTCTTCGAGCGACGCCTGCGCGGTGCGCGACTTGACGTAGCGTTCGTTCACGAAAAACGTCTGCATATTGCGGCTGCTTCGGGGCGAATCGGGGCGCGAGATATAGCCGTTCACCCTTATTCCGTCCTGAACGTGGTCAACGGGGATGAACGTCTTTGCGTTCTGCGAGCCGTAAATCGCGTAGATCGCCGAATAGAGCTTGCCGTCGCCGGAGGTGCGCATTTTGACAACGCCTTCGGATTTGACGGTCAGAGATATCTCCGGGTGGGAAAGTGCGAGTTTTTCGCAGACCGCAAGGCAGGCGGTAAGCTCGGACGAATCCTTTTTCATAAACTTGCGGCGAGCCGGCACGTTGTAGAAAAGGTCGTTTATTATGACGGTCGTGCCGTCGGCGCAGCCCGTTTCGTAAAGCTCAGCGCCCGTTTCGTCAACGGTGAGACGGTTGCCCATTTCTTCGTCGCGTGTCTTGGAGATTATCTCCATTCTGCTGACGGAGGACGCGGCGGCGAGTGCTTCGCCGCGGAAGCCGAGCGTTTTTACGCCGTCTATTTCGTAGCCGTTCTTTATTTTTGAGGTCGCGTGGCGATACACCGTCTTGGGGAGGTCTTCGCGCATAATGCCGTCGCCGTCGTCGGTGACTCTTATCCGCGTGTTGCCGCCTCCGCCGAGATCGACGGTTATATTCTTTGCGGAAGCGTCCACCGAGTTTTCAAGCAGCTCTTTAAGAGCCGACGCGGGACGGTCAACGACTTCGCCTGCGGCGATCATATTGGCGGATTCTGCGTCAAGTATGTTGATTTTTCCCACAAAGATCTTCCTTTCGGCTAACTTAACTTGGTTTTGAGATCATAGAGTATCGACATCGCTTCTATCGGCGTTATCGTGTTTATGTCGATCTCTTTCAGTTTGTCGATTATTTTCTGTTCCTTTACGTCCTCGAACGAGACGTTGAGGCTTTCTTCTTTTTTTGCCGTCTGCGCTTTGGGCGCGGAATTTTCAAGCTCCTTTAGGATCGACTTTGCCTTGTTCACGACTTCTCTCGGAACACCGGCAAGTGACGCGACCTCGATACCGAAGCTGTCGTCGCACCCGCCTTTTACTATCTTGCGCAAGAAAATGACGTCATTTCCGCGCTTCTTGGCGGCGATATTGTAGTTTATTATGCCTCTGTCGGTGTCTTCCATCGACGTCAGCTCGTGATAATGCGTTGCAAACAGCGTTTTTGCGCCTATCTTGCGGTTGGTATATTCAAGCACGGCACGCGCTATCGACATACCGTCGAAGGTCGAAGTGCCTCTGCCTATCTCGTCGTAGATTATCAGCGAACGGCTCGTGGCGTTGGAAAGTATGTAAGATACCTCTTTCATTTCAAGCATAAAGGTGGAATCACCGCTCGAAAGGTCGTCGCTTGCGCCGACTCGCGTGAATATCTTATCCACGACACCGATCCGCGCTTCGCTTGCGGGGACGAACGAGCCTATCTGCGCCATAAGCGTTATCAGCGCGACCTGGCGCATATAGGTTGATTTACCTGCCATATTCGGGCCGGTTATGAGCATAGTGCGGCGCGACGAGCAGTCCATATCACAGTCGTTGGGGACGAAATATTTGTCCTTTACGAATTTTTCCACTACCGGGTGTCTGCCGTCCTTGATGTAAAGAACGTCCGACATATCGACCTCCGGGCAGACGTAATTCGATTCGTCGGCGACGGAAGCGAGGGAACAAAGCACGTCGATCGTGGAAATGAGATTTGCGGCGTTTCTTATTCTGTCCTTGGAACAGAGTATATGCTCACGCAGTTTCTGGAAAAGCTCGTATTCGAGCGCCGCGTCGCGGTCTTTTGAGGTGACGACGCGGGACTCCATATCTTTCAGCTCCTGCGTCACATAACGCTCGGCGTTGGCAAGCGTCTGACGGCGGATATAGTTGTCGGGCACCTGCTCCATAAACGACTTTGAAACTTCTATATAATAGCCGAAAACGCGGTTGTAGCCGACTTTCAGCGTTCTGATCCCCGTTTTTTCCTTTTCGTCCTGCTCGATGCGTGAAATGAACGATTTTCCGTCGAGCATCATATTTCGCAGCTCGTCCACTGCGGACGACGCGCCTTTTTTGATGATGCCGCCTTCGCGGAGCGACACGGGAGCGTCCTCGGCGATGGTGGAATCTATGGATTCGCCGATATCGGTAAGCAGATCGAACGAACGGTAAGCGTCGAGCAGAAGAACGGAGTTGAACGATGAGATATTCTCTTTTATCGTCGGAAGCACCGAGATCGTCTGCGAGAGAGCAAGCAGGTCGCGTGCGTTTGCCGTGCCGTAAACAAGACGGGTGAGCAGTCTTTCGATATCGACCGTCTTTTTGAGAGCGTCGCAAAGCTCGTTCCTCTTTACGGGGCTTGACGCAAGCTCGCCGACCGACGCCTGGCGCAGCCTTATCTCGTTCACGTTGATGAGCGGTTTGTCTATCCAGCGGCGGATAAGTCTTGCGCCGGAGGACGTTTTGGTTTTGTCGAGTACCCAGAGCAGAGAGCCGCGCTTTTCGTGGCTTCTTATGCTTTCGCAAAGCTCAAGGCTGTGTCTGCTCGACGTGTCGAGCGACAGATATTTTTCGCTTTTGTAAAAAGAAAGCGTTTTTATGTAAGAAAGATCGGTCTTCTGCGTCTGTTCGAGATAGACCATAAGCGCCGAAAGCGCATACGCTGCTTTTGACGACGGATTGACCGCGCCTTCGCCGAATCTGTCCTCGGTCTGCTTCTTTATCTCGTCCTCGGTGTACGCCGACTGATCGGCGGGAGTTATGAGTGTGGAATATTTTTCCGAAAGGAAGGACTTTATTTCGTCGGGGATGAGCCGGTTCACTATGGCTTCCTTCGGCTCGAACGATGCAAATTCCGAAAGAAGACGGTCGCTGTTTTCGCTTCCGTCCGTTTCGGTCACCTGCACGTCGCCCGTGGTTATGTCGGCAAACACGACGCCGTAACCGTAACCGTCCGAATAGAGGGAGCAGATATAGTTGTTGCGGTTTTCGTCAAGGCAGCTGCCCTCAATGACCGTACCCGGTGAGATGACGCGGAGAATGTCGCGCTTCACAAGACCTTTGGCGGTCTTCGGGTCCTCCATCTGCTCGCAGATAGCCACCTTGAAGCCCTTGGCGATGAGACGCGAAACGTAGGTGTCCACGGCGTGGAAAGGCACGCCGCACATCGGCGCTCTGTCTTCAAGACCGCAGTCCTTGCCCGTAAGCACAAGCTCCAGCTCGCGCGATGCGACCTTTGCGTCCTCGAAGAACATTTCATAAAAGTCACCTACGCGGAACATAAGGATACAGTCGGGGTGATCTTTTTTTATGTCAAAATATTGCTGCATCATCGGTGAGATCGCCATAATATCAACCTTTCATTCTCCGTATTTGATAACTTCTATCTCGTCCATAAAGCACCAGCCGTAGCATTTGACCGTCACTCTGACGTATCTTCCGTTCACGCCTTCGTCAAGGGATACGCCCATAGACGTTTTGTAAAGCGTGCTTCCGCCCTGCGACGTATACACGGCTTCACCGACGGAGACGTAATCCGTTCCGTTTTCGGAAACGTCGAATCTGATGCTGCTCGGCTCGTATATCGCGCCGAGACCTCCGCCGAGGAGCGACACCCTGAAGTCCGCAAGCCCTTCGACGGTCTTTCCGAGGTCAATGACGAACGAGTAAGTCGTGTCGTTGTAGCCCGACCAGGCGGGATCGCCGAAATCGGCTTTGCCGTAAATGCCGTCGGTCAGCTCTTTTCCGCTGTCGTTGTTGGAATGTGTCGCACCGGGCGACGTGTAATCGCAGCCGAGAGCCACGTTGACGGGCTCAAGCGTGCGGTCGACCTTGTACGTTTCGGCTTTGACCATACCGTTTTTGTCAAATCTGATCTGAGGAGAACATTCGGCGGCGTAGTCGTAAAGACGTACCGACGTGACCTTTTCGGTGTTGACGTTGAAGCAGATATAGCTGTATTTTCCGGCTTCTTTGAAATAGTGCCGTCCGAGGGTGTAGGTGAGTCCGTCGTTTTCGACGTTCAGCGCAAGACAGCCGTAAGTCGGCGTTTCAAAGAAGATGCACGCATTGCCGTCGGAGGTGATGACGCTGATGTTTTCGGGGAAGAATTCGTCCACCTTTCCGGTCGCAAGGTAGTTTATGTATGTGCTGTGGAAATAGGGCTTGTCGTTGAAGACGGTGTAGCTTCCGTAAGGCTCGGGACTGTACGACTCATAAGTGAAGGTGCCGATGATGTCGGTAAATTCGGACGCGATCTCCATTTGCTTTACAAATCTCGACACGGGCGCCGGTATATCCTCCTCGCCGTCGGGGATGGACGAGCGGATGGAGAAGTTTTCCACGTTCACGCCGAATCGGATGCCCTTTTTGTCGCAGCATTTCTTTGCGGCTTCGAGGTACTCGCGGCTCCGTTCGAGCGGGATAAGGGCTGCGCCGACGCTGTCCTGCGGGCAGTAAATGTCTATCGGGCGGAAAGAAACCTTTTCAAACACTTTCCACAGATCTTTTTCGAGCTTTGCGCCGTCGCCTGCCCAGGTGACCGAAAACGGCGAAAGCAGAACGGGCATATCGGGCGCAAGTCTGTTGACCGCTCCGACAACGCCGTTAAGAAGCTCGGCGCACTTGTCGGGTTTTGTCGAATAGACGTTGTTGTTAAGCTCCTGATTGAAATACCAGCCGTAAAACGCGGTCGGGAAAGCGTCCTTGTAGGCAGAAATAAAGTTGTTTATCGTTTTTTCGGCGGTCTTTATGTATGACGCGGGATCGTCGTATATCTCGTCGCCCGCCATCTGAAGCCCGGCGAAGACGTGCATATTCCGCTTTTCGGCTTGAGCGTAGATGTTGTCGAACGCGCTGCGCGACATAATGTTTCCGTCGCTTCCCGCACCGTTGAGAAGGACGATACCGGTTATACCGGCGTCCTGCAGGTTGTCGAAATATTCGTCGTATTCCTCGGCAGTCGAGCCGGCAAGTTCTATCCCGGCGATGAACGTCATAGTCGCGTGCGGAACGGTTATGGTTTCGGGCGCTTTTGCCGGCGAATCGGCTTCTTTCGGCTCGTCCGGGATGTCAAGGCTTGCGGAGCGGAAGACTATCAGTTCGCAAAGCTTCAGAGAAGACGCGTTTTTCGGCTTGACGGTGAAACGGACGTAGCGCCCCGACGTTTTTTCGGAGACGGCTTTGATGACGCAGAGGTCGTCGATGCGCGACGGATGCGCCGTGCCTTTTTGGGAAGAAACGGCGGTAAATTCGCTCCCGTCAACGGAAACGGAGACGGTAAGGAGGGAAATATCGGCGTAGGACGTGCCGTCGATGAGATAATAAAGCTCGTATTCGGTGAGGCCGTCGGTCACTTTGCCGAGGTCAACGGTTATGTCGAGCGCCTTGCCCGACACGGCGTATTCCTCAAAGCCGCGGTCGTAAAGCGCAAGGTCGTCGGTAAGACCGTCGGTGAGGAAGCCGTTGCCTCCGTTTTTCGGCTCTTTCGATGCGGTGTAGTACGCTTTGTTGGAGCAGGCTGCAAGAAAATACATAGTTTCTTCCTCCGGTAAACTTTCGTCACTGCTTTCGCTGACTTCTTCCGACGGTAAATACGCTTCGGAAGCCGTGCCCGAAACGCCGCTTTCGCCGTCTCTTCCGTCGCTTTCTCCGCACGAATACGCGGCAAATGCAAGAGAAATCAGCAGTAAAACCGCAATAAAACGCCTTTTCATTCTCCCCGAACACCTCTTTTTCCGTAAATTTTGAATATACTTTTAACTTTATCATTGTATCACAACCGAATATAAAAAACAAGTTGCAAATTGAAAAAAAGAGATTTATAGCAAAAAAAATCGGCAATTAAAAAATGGGTTTGAAGGGTATAAAATAACACGCCGGGCATTTTCGCCCGACGTGTCAAATTGCAGACAAAGTCTGCAATTTGAGCAGAGTGAGACAAACGAAGTTGATTTCGGTGAAAAACGAGCGTCGCCGTAGATCGCTACGGCAGTCGAGTTTTTCGTCGAAGCCATTGAAAATTCCAATAAAATCAAATATTCCTATTACAAAAGTGTACTCTCATCCTTCGGATAAAAGTACACTTTTACTCTGCCCCCTATTCTACTTGCATTTCAATGGCGTAAGCAACGAGTTTGTCTTCGGTCTGACACGCCGGGCATTTTCGCCCGACGTGTATATATATGTGTGATCAGTGTGAAAGAATACTGTCCAAAATTTGATTGTAGACATACTCTAAACTATACTCAATATCCTGCATTGATTTGGTTGCAAAGTCTGCAACCGAATTAATGAACTGTTGAACTTGGGCGTTTGTTTTCCTAACCAGCACGCCTAACAATCCCCACAATTTTTGAAGAATACTAATGTTATCCTTAACATAGCTGTCTGACGTTTCGTCTGTCAGGTCGTCGCCCATAGACCAATTTTCAACTTTGTAATCCGCTTTTATTGATGAGGCGTCCTCGCTTCTTTTTTCCGTAAGCTCGATTATCAGTTTGATCTTTCCGTCGTCCTTTGATTTGACGACGAGCTTGCGCCATATTTCCTTTGTTGTGAAGAATTCAAAAACATTTCCTCTTTTAATGGTATAGTACACCGAGTATTCATAATTGTTTTCTTTACGCAGAAAGAAGTTTTTTATTTCCTCGGTCATCCATTCAAACTCGCTTGAAGCCAAAACGGTTTCCAGCGGAATTTTTGCGCCTTGGTTGGTTTTTTCGGTACCGGTAGGAAAATTTTTGCCGCTCAATTCGACATAACGGATGTAATACTCGCCTATTTGGTTGAGGTCTGTCTGCATCTGAATGTTCGCGTGCGAGTATTTTCTTTCTTTGTTCAGCCCCATTATTACGGTTGTGATGAGTATACAGAAACCGAAAGTGATGAGCATAAAGATCATCATCATTTCGATGACGAACCCGTTCTTTTTACGTTCAGTCATATATTTCATCCCTTTCTGTATTCATATTGCAGATACTCTTTGTATATATCGGCAACAACTTCAGACGGATCCGACATCAACGGGGCTGCTTTGTCTTTCGGCATTATCCAGATCGCTATCTTGGGCTCAATGCTTTGAACATTTCCGTCCTTGCCTGCGAATTCTTTGAGAGAGTTCGAGTAAGTCGCTTCAACGATAAGTGTCGTTTTGCCCGTAGTCCAGCTGTAATAATAAGTGGTTGCTACTATCGGTGCTTTTTCGCTTCCGCCGCTTACTGTATTATACGTGCACCCTGTGCTGCTTATGGAATAGTCGGAATGCTCGGAATACTCACTTTCGTCTTTTGCCTCAATAATGAATGTGGGCGTGTTGGCTGTGAAAACGGTCGTTCCGTCTTCACCGTCTTGAAGCACGAGTTCAAAGCCGATAAGCTCAGAACCGTCCGTTATCGGTCTGTTGTTTTTGAGACTATTGCGAATACTATCGTAAATCTTAAATTCGTTTTCCTTTGCCGATTCCGAAGACAAATTCCACTTATCCTGCTCCTTCTTGAAATCATCGTAAGTGAGATTGTCGCGTCCCGGAACGATGTTTTTGTATGTTGCCGTAGTGGGATCAGCCTCGTAGGAATCAGATGTTGCTGTGGCGTTTTTATTAACTTTGTCCTTCAGCCAGTAAGTCAATGCTTTGTCTTTTTTATCGATATCGCTTTCGCTATAGTATGCATCGCAGCTTGTTATTACCGAAGGCGTTTTCGGAGTTTCTAAGAGACCAACTGTAACTTTCGCAGATCCGTTCGAGACGGATTCTATTTTGTATGTGTCAATAGTTGACACAGTAATCGTATCATGTATAGTTTCCGTACCTTTCAATTCGGCACCGTTTCTGCTCATAGTCAATGCTTTGCTGTCTTCTTTATATTGTGAAATTGATACTGTTCGTGTTTTGGTGATTTTATATATGTAGTAAGTGTATGTATAGTCATAACGACTCCATCCATCCAATCTTCCTTCGGACGTGGCCGAATAAAACGCTACGGTAATTTCTTTTTTATTTATATTTGAATCGGGAGCCACACTGGTTGTACCGAACGAAACATTCGGTAAATATTTCTCGTACCCTTTCAAAGTGTCTGCGTCGGTTATGGTTTTCGGCGATTTTGCGGTGTAGTCTTTCGTATAGATGTATTTATCGGAATAACTGCCCTCAAAATCGAGGATGCTTTGACGGTCGGCAACGAAATTATCGTAGTTTTCTTTGGAATAAGAGTAAGTTATAAAGTCCGTTTCACCAACTACATTCTCATAGTTGCCGCGGAAAATGATTCGGGAGATACCGTCCGGGTTGTCTTCAAACTTGACTTTTCTTACCTCCTTATCCGGCACGGCGCCGGGTATATACCATTTGTCATAGGTTATTTCGTTATAAAGCGCCTGGGTATTGCGCTTGCCTTCTTTATTGCCGTAGCCGAGTCCTTTCAGATCATTAAGTGGTGCGTCAATGCCGTTTTCGCACTTGAAAACAAGCGTGTCTTCGGAATTGAAAAGCAGCACTTCTCCGCCTTTGGTGTATGCGTAGAAAATATTGCTGTTTACTCCGGCTTTCGGTGTATATTCATATTCGTTTTTGCCGTGATCGGAAAGAGGAACGTATTCGGAAACATTCGATCCCCTGATACTCGGAACACCTTCTGTGATTTGTTTATAAACTGTTTTGTCCTTCTCTGTCTTTACGGAAACAGTATTGGCAACAAGCCACGGGAAATAGTACCATCGTCCCGTGAAATAGCTTCCGCCTTCTTTTGTGAGAAAATTATTGTCGAAGTCGACAGAAGTGCTCTCTGATCCGGCAGATACGAGCGCAGCGGAAAACGAATCGGCATTTTCGTAGCCATAAGCAAATTCCATTTTACCGTGTACGTCTATATTATAATAACTAGTACCCCCCTGTTCTATTTTGGTATAACCTTCTTCCCCGTCTGTTATGTTGCTGAAATCCAGATATGCTTTGGGATCATTGCCGGAAAGGTCAGTATAGAGTCCGTCATAGTCGTATGAAGGAGAAGAAAATAATCCGTCTTCGGCTACCGTTGCGACAGTAATTTTATAGTAAAGGAATTTATTGCCGATTTTGTTTGTTACCTGATTCCCGTTGCTGTCCTTGACGCTGAAGTAGAAGACATCTCTATATACCTTGTAGGTCGGTGTACCGGGATATGTTGTTTCTTCTCCGGGTTTACGGTATATGCAGTCAAGATACCATCCTTTTGTGAGAAGATAAAGCTCAAATTCGCAAGCTTCTCTTTCATTACCGGTTTGGTTTTCGACGGATTTATCGTTATTCTGTACGCTGAAATTTGTCTTGCCGCTTTTTTCGTCCGGGTTCAATGTTACCGTATATGTATATGTGCAATCACTTAATCCATACGTCGTTCCCGTAATCGTCTTGCCACGGTATATATCGGCTTTTCCGGAAATCGACATTGAATTATAATGTACCGTCTCTTTACCGGTGTAAAGAGAATCCCAGCTTATGCCCTCGACAGTCGGCAGCTTGTTGCCTTCGTATCCGTCAAACGAAACCAATTCTGCTCCGTCTGTGCCGTAGATCGTGGCGGTATTATCTATTACGTGGATTTTATTGAACGCCACGGGATCTATCGGTACGTTTTGGGGGTCAAAGCTGTATACGCCCTCTCCCTCGCCGTCATCTTCACCATTCACTATACCTCCGAAATCACGATTGCCACGCGGGTCGGCGCCCAAGTCTATCATCAGTTCATTAAAACTGTCTTTGTTGTTGCTTCCTTGATAAGCGGCAAGAATATTGCTCGACATAAGGTCGATCTTGTATTGGTCTGTCTGTGTGTCTATCTGTTTGTGCGAAGACGTGAACGCCGTCAGCACCGCGCCGATAACTATTGAAAACAGAAGCAGCGCAACCACACATTCAACAAGGCTGAAACCGCCTTTGCGTTTTTTCAGTGTGTTTTTGTTCATCATAATACATCCAGACTTCATAAGTAAAAGTTTAATCGTTCCATTGACCTTCGCCGTCAACGATGCGGTTTCGTGTTATTGCGGAAAACAGAGGGAACAGCAAGGTTTGTTTCATTGTTTCGTTACCGACGCCTTTCTGAGCCGTGACCGTCAGCTTCACGACGGATGCGCCGATACCGCCTTCGTCGGAAGTACCTTTGTCGATTTGAAAAACTACGTTTTTAACGTTCCTGCATTTTATCGCTTTTGTATAGTCTTCGACGAGCGCGCCGTCTGTAAATTTCAGCGTGCCTTTCACGTTTTCGGTCACGTTGCCTTTGGCGTCCAGTTCTTTTACCGCAAGGTATGTATTGTCGTCTTCGTCGGTCATAGGCTCTATCGCGTAATCCGTATTATCGTATTTTCTCAACCATTCGGTCACTTTTATCTGTATATCCGTTACCTCACGAATGAAAGCGGCTTCGGTCTGAATGTCCTCTTTCTGCGTGGAGGTAAGCACGACCGTTGTCGTTATCATAACGCCGACTATGGCGGATATCGCTATGACGATACACAGCTCCGTCAACGTGAAACCTTTTCGATTTTTAAGCATTTTTTTCATTCCATACACCTCCGGGGAAATCTCGTCTCAATACAGATTATGCGTTTCTATATAATAAGAGCATTATAAGTTCATCTTACTTACAGCAGTTATATCACACCTCGACGGAATAATCAATAGTTTGAAACTGAAGTTTGAAACTGAAATTTTTATTTTTCTAATAATTGTTGAAATTTCGTTCAAATTTGAGCCGTCTTATTGTAGAAAAACACGACGCCGCGGCACGGCTTTGCACAACAAAAAATAAACCGCCATCACTCCAATGACGCGGTTTATTTCATAAATTGCAATTTGAACTAACCGTCTATCAACGGCTGCCTTTTTCTGTATTCATTATACGTTGCAAAAAAATATTTTGTCAAGATTTTTTTATTATTTTCACGTCACGTCGTGAAAATAATCTCCTTACTTCTTCACTATTACTTCTTACTTTTTACTTCAAGGGGGGGGGACGCCGTCCCCTACTATTTTCAGAAAACTGTAAACTCGCTGCACTTTGATCTTTTTGTCATCTGCGACCCGATCTTATTTTTTCAAACGTTTCCGCTTCGTAAGGCGGGATGCAGAGGATGAAATCCTCGTTTTCGTCGGAGGTGAACGGGATCTCGTAATACGTCTTCACGGAAAGCGTGCCGAG
>JAZUKE010000071.1:0-11342 GCA_045643125.1 Eubacteriales bacterium | reverse complement strand
GGGAGAGAGGGGACGCGAGAATGGACGATTTCGGAACGTCGGCGTACGAGTGTACGGTAGCGATGAAATCTTCCATAGGCAAATAAAAGCGATGGGGATTCCGGCGCGTGTTGATAGGGATGTTTTTTGAAGCAACTGCCTACGCGCCGAAAACGATGTATTCCACTGCGTGGAATGTGATGCGCACTATCGTGCGTGATGCTTGACTTCGTCAAGTGATGCGCCTGCGGGCGTGGGTGGAATACATCACATCACTTTGCGGCGAAGCCGCAAAACATCACTGTGAGTGAAACGAACAGCATCACTGTGCCGCAAGGTACAACATCACTTATCTCGTGACTTTGGATATCCAAAGTCGTTGCTTGCAACGGTGTAGGACAACTATCAAATAAAGAAAACCTGCTGAAAAGGATTATTTTACCCTTCTCAGCAGGTGCTTTTTTATACAAAAACTGCCTTATGAACCCACAGCTTTTCGCTCACGGTTTCTGTCAAAAATCAGATTATTTGGATTTTTTAACAACTGCAACGCCTGCAAGAGCGATTACGGATACGACTGCGAGAGCGATCATTCCGGCGTCGCCGGTCTTAGGAGTGGGCTGTTTGGATTCTTCTGCGGGTTTGGATTCTTCTGCGGGTTTGGATTCTTCTTTGGATTCTTCGGGATCGTCAATAACGCCTGCGCCGATAACTTCGATTTCGTTGCAGAAGAGCCAAGTGCCTTCATAGTAGAACTGGAATCTTACGAAGCGAGCGGAAACGATATCGTCGAGTTCTTTTTCAGCCCAGTAGATGCTGCCCGGTTCGCCGAGGTTGAGGGTGCCGAGTTCATCCCAAGCTTCGCCGTCATCGGAAACGGAAGCAACGATAGCGGTAGGAGTAGCGATACCGGAAGAGCCGGCGCCGTCCCACATATGAGCGCGAACTGCGGTGAAATCAACAACTTTGCCGAAATCGAGGGTAGCGGTACCAACGTTGCAAGCAGTGCCGTCGTATTCGCCTGCTTCGATGTTCTGGTTCTTGTTGAAGCCGAACCAGTTGTTGTCATAAGCCTGCTGAGCATAAGCAACGCCGTCGTTGAGGCAAGCAGTGTAAGCGCCGCCGCCTATAGGAGCGTCGAGTTCAGCGCCGGTAGCGATGTTGCCGTTGTCGTCAGCGATAACGCGGACAACGCCCCAGGAAATGCCTTCATCGCCGGCAGTGATTCCGTAATAGTTCTTAACGTCAGCGTCAGTGTCGAGATCGAGACCTGCGGCAAAGCCTTTTGCCCAGACAACTTCGAGGTCTTTGTTGAGCTGGAGGTTTTCAACGTTGACTTTACCGGTAGCCTGATAGAAGCCTACACCGAAGGTAACGTAGCCGATATCTTCAAGAGCGAGGTGCTGACCTGCGAAATCGCCGTAAGCACCGTCACAGGGGTTGAAATCGTAGGAGATCTCTTTCCATTCGCCGTCAACAGCGTCTTCAGCCATAGCGGAAGCGAAATCGCTGTAAGCAACGAGGCTGTCGGAAGTGTTGTAAACGTAGCAGTTTACATAAGCAACAGTACCGGTGCAGTTTTCGAATTTAACTTTCGTTTTGATGGTGTAAGTGCCATCAGCGGTGAATTTGGAGCCGGGAACAAAGAATGTGCAGCTCACGTCGGTGTCGGTGGATTCGTCTTTGATCCAGAAATAGGATTCGGGATCTTCGTCAGTTTCTTCTTCGTCTGCGAGTACGCAGAAGCAGCAAGAAGCAACAAGAACGAGAGCGAGAAGAAGTGCAAAAAGTTTTTTCATTGTGTTTCCTCCGTATAAATTTTTTTGATGATGATTCATCTTGCCCTATAATAACACATCATTTAATATTTGTCAACACTTTTTTCAACAAACTGTTCATCAAACACAGCAGCTTTGGTCATTTATATGTTGAAAATCACCATTTGATATTTATTTTGCGTTGACAAATCCACACGTTTATGGTTGACAAATCCGCCCGTTTATGATAGAATAAGCAAAATTTATGATGACAGAGGTGTCTTTTTTATGAATGCAAAGAAACTGACTTCCTTATTATTATGTGTGGTCATTGCCGCGGCCTCCCTGCTTTCGGCGTGCCGCAGATATCCGCTGCTGCCTTTCAGCAGATACCTGCGTGCCGAAACGGATTTCAGCGAGCTTGAATATTCGCGTCCCGACTTCGACGCGATAATCGCAATGACGGAGTCGATCGACGAGATGGCGGCAAATAAGGAAGACGAGGACGACGTTTACGACGCTTTTGAGGAGCTTGACGACGCGGTCATCGCGGCTTTCACCGCCGACGATCTTCTTTCGTTCAAGCAGTCGATAGACACGACGGACGAATACATAAGCACCGAGATCGACGAGATCGCCGAGCCGCTCGCACTCTGCAAGCAGGCGTATTTCCGTCTTGCGGCGAAGCTGCTCGACAGCGAATACTGTGACACGCTGTTTGCGGACTACACCGAAGAAGAAAAGCAGGAGATCCGCGACGAAGCCGCCGCAAACGACGACGAATACGTTGCGCTTTCAAAGCGTCAGACCGAGCTTCAGAACAAATACAAATCCAACCTCACGCTCGAAACCGAGATCGAAGGCAAAACGATGACTCTTGCCGAGGTAATGGAAGAATACGGCGAAGCGACTTATTATATGGAACTGAACAAGGTCTGCACCCCCATTTACATCGAACTCATCGACGTAAACAAGCAGATGGCGGCAAAGAGAGGCTACGATTCGTTTGCCGACTACGCTTACAAGGATTCTTACGGACGCGACTTCACCCCGAAGGATGCCGATAAGCTTTCAAAGCTTGTGGAAGAATATTTCATTCCGCTTTATTTTGATCTTGCTTACAACCTGGAAGGCTATGAGAACGACGATGAATTCGACATTTTCGATCACGAAGACGTCCTTCGCAATTATTTCGCAAGCATCGACAGCCGTATGGTCGACGCCTACGATTATATGAAGGAATTTCACCTTTACGTTATCGACGACAAAGAGGTTATGCAGCAGGGCGCATACACGACGTACCTCACGGCGTACGACGTTCCGCTCATATTCATCCACACCGACGGCAGCTACCGCGATCTCGGCACGTTCATCCACGAATTCGGTCATTTCTACGCTTTTTATCTGTACGGAAGCGACCTCGGCTATGACATAGATATCGACGAGATACATTCGCAGGGCGACGAAGTGCTGTCCTTGCCCATTTACAAGGAACTGTTCGGCGAAAGCGCATACAAAAAATTCTCCGCCGAAAGCGTTATGACCTACCTTGAAAACACTATAACCGCCTGCATCATCGACCATTACGAGCAGCTCGCTTATTCGTCGGAGCTGACGGGTTATGAAGACGCGAACGCGCTTTTCGCCCAGTCGTACAAGGATTTCGGGCTTGTGACCAACAGTACGTTCATCTGGACTATGATAAACCATCTGTTTGAAGTGCCGATGTACTATATCAGTTACAGTACGTCGCTCATCCCGACGCTTGAACTGTACGCCACCTCGCTTGAAAATTACGACAAAGCCGTCGAGCTTTATAACGAGATAATTGCGTACTCGGTCGATGCGGAAGGCTTCTGCGATCTTGCCGAGCATACCGGCATTTCCGATCCGTTCGCCGAAAGCACGATAAAGACCATCGCCGAAAAAATCAAGAACAATTTTGCCGACTGACAAAAAGCAGCAGCAAAAAAAATTCAGCTTGCAGATCTTGACTGCAAGCTGATTTTTTTGCTTTATTCTGAAAACTGAAAACTTTATCACGTAATGAACACCGAGAACGCACGCAGCAGCGTGGGATTCATCGCAAACATCACGGCGTAAAGGACGACGTCGAACGCGCCGAGCAGGATCGCAAGGTACGCCATTTTTTCGCCCGTATACGACTTGTCCTCTTTGATCTTCTTCAGCGCGCAAAACGCGGTGATGATGCCTGCGGCGCCGAATGCGAATCCGCAGATCGGGATGCCGACGAGCGACAGTATCATAGCCGTTTTCGCAGTGGGGCAGGTGGTTTTTGCGTCGTTTTCTTCGTCCGTGCTGTTTTTCCCGAACAAGGTGGTCTTCGGTGCTTCCTCGACGGATGATGCGATCTCGTCGTATTCGGGACATTCGACCTCAACGTAATCTTCTTTGAAGAAACGGTAAGATGCGCGAACGCCTTTTTTGCGGCAGATGAGCAGATAAAGCACGAAAGCGATGACGGCAAGAACGGTGATTATGATGCCCGGAACAAGTCCCGGTGTGGAATAGCTGAATTCTATGACGTAATGACCGTCCGCGCTTCCCGAACACTCGACCGCCATAAAGCCGTAATCGACTTTATGTATCACGGCAGCCTTGCCGTTGACCTTTGCCGACCAGCCGCCTGCGAGGAAAGAGGGCAGCTTTATGCCGAACGGAAGCGTTATGCCTTCCTCACTCGGTACGGTGAACATAACCACATTGTCGGAAGAAAGGTCGATCTCCGCTCTGAACGAATCCGAATCGTATTCAAAATAAGACGCGGTGCAGTTCTGACGTTCTTTGACGGACTTGACATAAGTGCCGTAGTTTGCGCTTTCCCTGACGACCTGATTGGCGTTTTTGACCGTTCCGGCGCTGCTGACCGCTTCTTTCATAAAGCGCGAATAAAATTCCGCCTCTTCGTCGGGAACGACGAGATATTTGCACAGCAGCGTGTGCCGGTTGGACTTGGCGACCTTCTCGAATTCGGTCTGGGTGATGAATTCGTTGAAATAGAAGCCCATATCGACGTAATAATCGTTTTCAAATACGCTGTAATCGTTTTTGTCGGTGCTTTCATTGTACACCTGATCGCCGACGTAGGTGAAGCTGAGTCCGTCCACGTTATCGGTGGGATGCTTTGACTTCGACGTGGTCTTGACGAACGAATATTTGACGGAAAGGAAGCCGATAAGTCCGTATTTGTTGTATTCGGCGCGGCTCGCCACGTTGCGCGTTACGCCGACTTTTTCGTAAAATTCCATAATGGACGGCGGTACGACGGAGTGGAAGCACTCGACTGACGGGACTTCCCACGAGATTCCGAGGTTGTCGAACACGTTGGTGTATTTGAGATTTCCGCCGCCGTTTTTCTTTGCGATGCCGGAGTCGCTCGTCCTGAGGAAGTCTATGCGGTAGAACTCTCCGTCTTCTTTCGGAAGATCGACCTCCCCTTCGATCGCGTCATTGACTATCGCCGCCGTTGACGTGGAATGTTCCTTGCCGCAGGCGATGTGGATGATGGAATAAAGTGCGATCGTCACGCAGACGGTGAGCAGCAGCGCATTGGTGAATGCCTTTGTCCCGCGGTAACGCTTGATTATGACGTGCAGCGCCGCCATACACGCAAGCGCTATGGCGACCGACGCCCAAAGACGGGCGGAGAACGGCTCGCGTCCGAGCGAATAGACGGTGTAATCGACGTCGTTGATGTTTTCGTTCCAGATAAGTCCGCAGAACACCGAGATGACGGCGATGACGCAGGTGTTGAAGATGATGCCGAATTTCCAGTTTATGCGCTTGTCCTCAAGCGCCATAAGAGTGACGACTATGCCGATTATGACGAGCATATACATCCATCTTGCGTAGTAGTTGGTATTGAAAAGGAAGAAGGTGGAATTGAGCACCGGCACGAGAGCGAACGCGATAAGCACGATGACGAACCACGCGAGCGACGACTTTTTGCGCTGTCTGAGGTAGGCGATCACGCCGGAAAGCCCGAAAACGGGGATCCACGCCGCGTTGGACGACCATCTTGCCGTGTGCCCGAAGAAGAAATTGACTCTTGACGGGATATCGGGCGGGAAGAACAGCGATTGGATGATATGTCCGTAACGCTCGAAATAAAATCTGCCGCTCTTTTCCCAGACGAGCATACTTTTGAGTCCGTCGAACGAATAGCCAAGACGGTAGTTGCCGAGCACGCCGAGACAGGCGGGCAGGAACAGTACCGCGCCCATAAGTACGCCGAGAACGGCTTCAAGTGCAAGGATGAAGAAATTGCGGAGATTGACTCTGAACGACGGGCGCAGACAGCGGACGAAGAAATAGATGATGCAGAACACGACCTGTCCCGCAAACATAAAGTAGTTGCACATACAGTTGAGCGCAACGGAGACGGCAAAAAGTCCGCGTCTGTTGTTCTGTATAAGCTCCTCCATACCGATAAGGAGCAGCGGGAAGAGCGCCACTACCTCGTGGAACTGGTTGAAGAATACGTTGTATATCTGAAATCCGCAGAACGAATAAAGCAGAGCGCCGATCACCGCGTATTCCTTGTTTGTGACGAAACGCTTGAAGAAAGCGTAGGAAATGACGGCGGCGGTAACGAATTTGAGTATGTATATCGGGCCCATAAGATAGGGGGCGAACGACGCGGGGAACAGGCACATTATCCAGAAGAACGGAGAACCGAGCAGATAGTAGGAATAACTGCCGACAAAGTTGCTCCCGAGGTCGGTTATCCAGTCCCAGCCGATATTGCCGCTGTGTACCATACGGACGCAATGCTCATAAAACGGCACCTGCTGCACGTTGTAGTCGCCGTAATAAAGGAACACGAACGCTCCCGACGCCTTAAGCTCGACGAAAAGGAACGGAACGATTATTATGCACGCAAGCAGCAGCGAAAGAAATGTCACCTTTTTATAATAATAAAAGGGATCATTTATCAGTTCGAGTGCCTCTTTTTCTCTGTTTTTGAAATAATTTTTCATTTTCTGTCACCGTAATATATTTTTATACTTATTTTATATAATACTCCTTTGTACCGCGTTTGTCAAGGATAAAAGCGCACAAGTCACTTTTTCCCGTTTACAAATTGCGGACTTTGCACAAATTCCGCGCTTTGAATATTGACAAATTCCCCGTTTTCGGATATAATCACGAAAGCGCAAATAATAACAAATAAAAACGTAAAAAGGAGAAGATCATGAAAAAAGCATTACTCATCATCCTGGCGCTGCTCATCACCTCCCTTACCATCGCCTGCTCCGAACCGCAGGTCGATACGTCGGAAGCCGAAAGCAAAGCACCGTCTGCCGAAAGCACGGCATCGGAAGCATCGGCAGCCGAAGAATCCTCGGAAGAGAACAACTATCTCGTTCCTCACCTCGGTGAAGCAGACTACACCGGAAAATCCATACGCATACTTACCGCGTGGGATCATATCGTTTACTGTCAAGATCAGTTCGGTTCTTACGAAACCACCGAAGAACCCGTACACGATGCGTTCGTCGAAAGAAACAGACAGCTCAAGGCGGCTTACGGTTTTGAGATCGAAGGCATATTCACCGACGGCTGGGACGCTTTCACCGAAAAAGTCAGGAACGACATACTCGGCGATACCGCCTCCGATGCCTACGACGCACTCGCGATGGGACTTTACTATCTCACTCCGCTCGCAAGCGAAGGACTTCTTTATGACTTCTATTCAATAGAAAACTCCAACCTCAAGCTCGACGGCGAATGGTGGGATCAGAAGGTAAACCGCGACGTTACGATCGACAATTCGCTTTTCTACATCACCGGCGATATATTCGTCCTTGACGATGAGCAGACCGCGGTCCTGTTCTTCAACAAGGATATGATCACCGAATACAATCTTGACGATCCTTATTCGCTCGTAAGAAGCGGCGACTGGACTATGGACAAATTCCACGAAATGGCAAAGGAAGTCGCTCATCCCGGCGGAGACGGTACGATGGACGCCACTACCGACGATATCTGGGGACTCGTAGGCGCGGTGTATATGCAGTATTACTTCGTCGTCGGCTGCAACTGCCCCATTTCCCTCAAAGACGGAAACGACATTCCTTATCTCGCTATGGACAGCGAAGCGACCGCAAACGCATTCCTCAAGGCACACGACATAATCACCGACAAAGACCATGTTGCCTACACCGAACGCTACTACGCCTGGAACAATCCCGACGCTCACAAAGTTGTTGACAATTTCTACAAAGGTCAGTCGCTTTTCTACGCCAACACGCTTGAATCGGTCAACTCCGATGAATTCCGCAATTCCGACGTTCACTACGGCATACTTCCTTTCCCCAAATATAACAAGGAGCAGGACGGATATCACAACACCATAGGTCCTTACGGCTTCTTCGTCCTTTCTATCCCCACCTCCACCAGAGATCTCGACTTTGTGACCTTCGCGCTCGAAGCGATGGCATACACCGGGAAACAATACGTCA
Source organism: Eubacteriales bacterium (assembly GCA_045643125.1). GTDB lineage: Bacteria > Bacillota > Clostridia > Oscillospirales > CAG-382 > UBA1206. The sequence continues at coordinate 3,121 of JAZUKE010000071.1, read as the reverse complement.
CCAACACCTACTACACCCAGACTCTCAAAAACAAGAGATTCACCGACGACGATTCGCCCGATATGCTCGACCTCATAATGTCAAGCCGTCTTATCGACCTTTCCGTCGTTTACAACTGGGACGACAGTATTCAGTATTACAACCAGATGGCGATAAGAGAAGCGAACACCCTTTCTTCGTTCATCGAATCGCACCGCGGTGCTTATGAGCAGGCGCTCAACGCCACCGTCGAAGCCATCAAGGCAAACAAGTGATTATGAAAAAGACGATTTCACTGTTTCTTGCCGCTTTTCTGCTTCTTTCCTTCGTTTCCTGCGGAGGAAGCACGGCAGGTGATGTGTCGGATGACGTACCGGAAAACAGCTCGGAAGCCGAAATATCGCAGACCGTTTCCGACGTTTCGGACGAAGACATCTTCAGATACGACGTATATCACGGCAAAAACAGAATAAAAGAAAGCCTTTCCGTCGGCAAGACCTACACACTCTCACGCGAGGCGTCGTCAACCTTCCCCGATGCGGGCGTGCTGACCGACGGCATCGTGTCGTCCGAAACCGACGACAGCGGCATATACGCCGGATTTGTCGGCAAAAAGCCGCTTGAGATCACCGTTGACCTCGGAGAAGTCTGCGCGGACGTATCGAATTTTACGGCGGCGTTTCTGATAAGCGAAAAATACAGCTGCAATCTGCCGCGTTCCTTTGACGTTGAAGTGTCGTCCGACGGCGAAAACTTCGTACACGTTTCTTCCGCAGCCTGCGCTGTCTCCGACTGCAGCGGATACGGATATGAGTACGACGTCACGCTGCAGAAGGGCGTCGATTGCAGATACGCGCGCTTTATCTTCGACGACGTAAAGCTCAACTGGATGATGATCTCCGAAGTTTCGGTGAATCGCATATCCGAAGGAGATGAAACCGAATTGATAAGCAAAGATACCTATTATGATCCCGAACCTCTCCCCGAGGTGACGGAAAACTTATATTTTGACAAAAGCGAAGACAACGGCGAAAACGTCAACCTCATTTCGGGGCTTTCCGCCCGCGTATCGTCGCAGATGCCGATCTACGACGTCTATCAGAGCGAATGGAGCAATTCGCCTGCTTCACGTTCAAAACTGCTGACCAACGGCAAAAAAGGCAAATACGACCTCAACGACTCCGCGTTCTTCCACCTTAACAGAGGCTACAAGCGCGATTTCGTCTATGACCTTGGCAAGGTCGGCTCGGTGAGCGGATACTCGTTCAGCGGGATCCAGGAATTTTCGAGCGCGGTCTACGTTCCCGATCAGGTCGAGCTTTGGCTTTCGACCAACGGAAAAGACTGGGACTGCGTACACTGCATTATGCCGTCCGTTGACGACACCGTTGTGAAAAGCTACGAATTTTCCTACGACCTCGGCGAAAGGTACGAAGCGCGGTTCATAAAGGTCACGTTCACCGTCACCGCCTTTATATGGCTCGACGAGATCTCCGTTTTCGGCAGAAAGACCGCGGAAGGCGCAAAAGCTCTCGTTTACGACAAGGACGAATACGATTACCCGAACGCATACAAAGCGCCGGACGAATACCTTGAAAAAGGCATCCCCGAAAACATCGTGCTGCTCTGCACCTACAAGGTCGGAGATATGCAGACCTTCCGTCTTACGGCAGAACAGATAATTCCGTATATCGCCTACGTCGATAAAGACGGAAAAATCCTCGACACGTTTATGGACGGCATAAACATTTCACCGCCTTACGGCAACGCCGCTTCCGGCGGATCGTTCATACTCGACGAAAAAAATCCGTCCGTTATGAGCGACTGGACAGATTTTTACGATGAGATATTCATTGACGGCTTCAACACCGACGCGATAGAGCAAGCCGCGGGTGAAGTCAAAAAGGCGCTGTCCCTCGGTGACGACTACAAGGTGAAAATTTCTATCCCCGTCTGCAACGCCGTGTATACGCAGACCGATTTCGGCGACGTTGACGGCGACGGCGTGAGCGAAGACCTTTCTTCGATCGAAAACCGCATAAAGGTGATGAAATGGAGCATCGACTATATCGAAAAGTCGTTTGAAGCCAAGCACTACTCCAACATTTCTCTCGGCGGCTTCTATTACCTGCCCGAAAACATCAGCACATGGCGCAACGACACGATGAACGTCGTAAAGACCGCCGTTGACTACGCCCACGAAAAGGGTTACTATTTCGTATGGATCCCCTACGCCGAATCAACAGGCTTCGTCGCCTGCGACGACCTCGGATTCGATGCCGTGACGATGCAGCCGAACTATATGTTCAAGACCGAATGGCCCAAGGAATGTGTTGACGTCTGCGCCGCGATAAGCAAAAAATTCGGCATCGGTGTTGAGATCGAAATGGACGGCAGTATGTTCACGAACGACGACAAGTACGATCGCTACCTCGTCTATCTCGACGAAGGCGCAAGGCTCGGCTATATGAACACGGTAAAAATGTATTACCAGGACGCAGGTCCGGGACTTATTTACCGCTGCTGCAAGTCTGACGACGCAAAAGAACGCGAGATATACGAAAGAACGTTCTTCTATGCGAAAGACCGTTATCTGACCGATATCGGAAACGTAAAGACCACGGTCTTCGACGTGAACGCGGAAAGCAAAAACACGTTCTCTCTCGAAACCGAAAAGGTGCCGAACTTCATCGGCGCGAAGATACGCACGACTCCGCTTCACGGCAGAGCGTCGGTAGACAGTGACGGAAACGTCACCTATACCCCGTTTGACGGCTACACGGGAAGCGATACCTTCTCCGTCGCCCTCGATCATTCGGAAGAAACGTTCATCACGGTAAACGTGAAATAACCCGACAAATCACAAAAAGATTCGCCGAAAAGGATTATTTTACCCTTTGCCACAGGTTGATAAGGAAGTTTTTCATTTCTTATGATTCTTCCCCAGTCCTGTGGGGTGTTAGGGGATTGCCCCTAAAGATTGAGCAGGAAAAATATATACTTTTTCCCTGCTTGATATGTTATAAGACAAAGCTACCCGCTGAAAAGGAATTCTGTTTCCTCTTCAGCAGGTAGCTTTTTGAGTTCAACAAACTCGGATTTGCCGATGCCATTTCCGTTTTTTTAAACAACTCTGCACTGT
>JAZUKE010000070.1:0-14425 GCA_045643125.1 Eubacteriales bacterium | reverse complement strand
TTGCCTTACGGCAATATGATATACGCCTACGGCGTATGATATATCGCTTGCGCGATATGATATGTGCTTCGCACATTGAGGTGATTATTTTCACGACACGTCGTGAAAATAATTTCCTCAACTCCACTCTCAACTCTCAACATTTCACTCTTTCTGAAAACTGAAAACTGAAAACTGAAAACTCTATCCGCCTTTTCAAAGCAAGAACGACACTATCGCCACGGGGAAAGTCCAGATTATCTGGAACAAAGCGGGGTACCACGAGGCGATGCCCGTCATCTGTCCTGTCAGCACGAGGAAGGCGGAGACGAAGAACGCTATTGCGACGGAGACGATATTGATGATGCCGTTCGCCTTGGTGATGTGGCGCAGCTTATCGACCACGATGAACATTCTGAGGAAGGTGTGGAGCGACGCGTTTGCCACTACGCCGGAATCGACACGGGGACTTTCGGCTTCAACATCGGAAACGTCGCCGGCTTTGAGTATGGAGATCGGCGTTTTCTTGAATTTGATAGATCTTTCAATGAGCGAATTGGTGATATTCGGGTCGGTCGTCTTTATTCCGACGCAGATGCGCGACTTGTAAAGGTCGCGGAGCAGCACGTTGAACTGCGGATTGATCGTGTATTTCACATAGACCTTGGCGATAAGCTCGCTCTTTTTGACGACGTACATCACCGAGCCGTTCTTCTTCTCGAATTCGGCATCGGAAGCGTCGTAGGGGGCTTCGAAATGATAGGAGCGTATGTATTCCTTTTTGCCGAGCAGCATATCGACGCCGTCCATAGCGACACAGATACCGTCGGGAGAGGATTCGATAAGGCGCGAGGTCTGCGGAAGCTCAAAGCCTCCGGTTATCATATTGCCTATGACCGTTTTGAGCGGGCCGCCGACGGTGGCGAACACCTTTGCGAGGTCATAGAGGATAGTATCTATACGGCTGTTGCCGAAGACCTTTATCGAAGAGATCTTAACGAGGTTGGACGGATATACCTCGGTATCGGCAAACGAGATGACGGATGCGTCCGCGTATTCTTCGCCGACGGCGTTGCCGATGAAGGCGGAACCGTTCTTTTTGCCGATCCTGTTGGCTTTTAACACGGGGAGCGACACGATGAGCAGCGACGAAACGGGCAGCGAGAAGCAGGCGGTCTTTGCAGCCATCGTTATCGCTTCATAAACGGCTGCTTTTGCGTAAAGCCCGTAGCCGAATACGCAGAGCGACGCTATGAACGTAAGGAGTACCACGAACCCGGAGAGCGATTCGCTTTCGGGGCGCGTGTGCAGACGGCGGAAAAATCCTTCGACGAAATCGGTCTTTTTGGTGGTGTATATCTCGGAGCCGTCAAAGAGGTATTTGTAAAATTCCATTGCCTCTTTGGTGTCGCCGGTCAGCTTATGGGCAACGTATTTCGAGCGCGTCGAAGCTATCACTTTGAAGCAGTGGTAGTCTTTCCGACATTCGAGATACTTGATGAACGCGCAGAAGACCGCGTAAACGGCGCAGGGCAGGCACAGAAGACCGTATTTTACGTTCGGATCGAGTATGAGCGTTGCGACGGAATGGAGTATCGAAACGGCAAATGATGCGAAAAGCACCGATTCGCCGGTCGGCTTGTGCGAAAACAGCCCCTTGAAGCCTTCTTTGAGGTTGTCGAGCATCACGATCCCGATAACGCAGAGCAGTTCAAGGTCTACCGCCGTGTAAAGTGCGCCGTATCTTCCGGGACGCAGATATGCTATGTAGCTTTCGGAATCCTTAGACGCGAGTTCAAGGTAAAGTATGCCGCAGCACAGCAGCAGAGAAAGCAGGAATTTGAGGAACGACGAGCGTATCGCCTTTGAGAAAAGCCCGTGTATCTCGTTGTTCTGATTTCTGTCGGTGTATTCGTATTCCGGCTCGGCAGGCTCTTCTTTTTTGACCTTTTTGGCTTTCTTTTCGGCGGTCGCTTCTTCGTCTTCTTTGTCTTTTTTGCTTATCATTCCGAAGACGCGGAGCAGGTCACGGTCTTTTTCGTCGAATTTTTCCTTGTCTTCCTTTTCTTCGACGACGGCGGGCTTGTCGCTCAGAAGCGGGATCTGACGGGTGTCGGTATTGTCGGTAAAATCTATCTCTCCGCTTTCTATTTTTTCCGAAAGCGAATCGTATTCGTCGTCAAATTCGGCAACGGGCTTGTTCACTCCGTCAACGGGAATGACCGTCGTATCCTCAAAGCCGGCAAATTTCTGTTGGGAGAAATGACCGTTTCCTTCGTCACCGCGGCTTTCGGTGAAGTGAGCGGCGCGTTTTACCGGATCGGGCTTTTCACTTTCAAGCCCGTCACGCTCGAGGATGTCGGTCTGTGTGGCAAAATTGATGAGCTTGTACAGCTCCTCGACCTTGCGGCTCTTGCTGCGGTTTTCGACGGAACGGTAGTAGGCAAAAAGCTCCTTGTCGTTCGCCATTGACGAGTTGAGCGATTCGCGCAGCGCGTCGGTAGACGTTTTTTCGTCCGTGACCTTCTGTATTTTCTGCGAATATTGGTCAATGAGCTTTTCGGCTTCGGTGCGTTCCTTGCCGCTTGCCTTTATCGCCTCGTCAAAATCCGAATCTTTTACTTTCAGTTCGGCTTTTTTCTTCTCGACAAACTCCACCGAACGCTGTCTGTCGTTTTCGGCAGCCGCCTTGGCGAGTATGTCGTTTATGTTGAACTTTTCCATAAAATCACTCCGAAATCAGTTGTGTCTTCTGCGGGACGCTTCGAACATAAGCACCGCCGCGGCAGCGGACACGTTAAGTGAATTGATCCTGCCGTACATCGGGATAGAAACTATGAAGTCGCTTTTTTCTCTGATTATCCTGCTTACTCCGTCGCCTTCGCTTCCCAGCACTATGGCGGCGGCGCCGCTCATATCGGTATCATAGACCGGGCTTCCGTCGGCTTCGGCAGTATATATCCACACTCCGCGTTCCTTAAGCTCGTCCACGGTCTGCGCTATGTTGGCGACCTTGCAGACGGGAACGTAGGCGTCGGCGCCCGCGCTTGCCTTGGAGGCGACGCTTCCCATTGCGGCGGCGTTGCGTTTGGGGATTATCACGCCGTGGACACCGGCACATTCGGCAGATCTGATTATCGCGCCGAGGTTGTGCGGATCGTTTATGTGGTCAAGGACGATTATGAACGGAGCTTCGTTTTTTGAAGACGCAAGGGCAAAGATATCGTCGAGCGACGCGTATTCGCGTTCGGGTATGAGCGCCACGACGCCCTGGTTTGCGGGTGAATACGAGTCGAGCTTTCGTTTGTCGGCTTCCACTACGGGGACGCCGGCTTTTATCGCCTTTGCGACGATGACCGAAAGGGGACCTTCTTTTTCGCCCGATCTTACAAGCAGCTTATCTATCGCTTTTCCGCTTTTGAGCAGTTCCGCCACCGCGTTCCTGCCGTATACGCAGAATTCGTCGTTTGATGAATCGAATTTACGTTCCATCTGTCTGTCTTCTCCATTCAAAAATATATATCCTTTTGGATTATATCACATAATAATTGATTTGTCATCAGTTTTACAAAAAAAGATTTGTCTTTGACGGAAAAGTTTGGGAAAAGGCAAGAAAGTTTTCAGTTTTCAGCCTTCAGTTTTCAGAAAAATGCACGGGAAATTTGCAATTTGCAGGCGTCCTCGACGTCCCGATTACAGAGAGGAGAGAGGAGGGAGGAGTGAGGAGTGAGGAGTTTTCACGCGGATGCGTGAAATAATTTCTTCAATTTGTAATTTGGGATTTGGAATTTGACATTAATCCATCTTGACATAATTTGCCGAATATGTTAGAATCATTGCAAGGCAGTCGTAATACACGGTAGGCGGTCAGCTCTCTTTATCCTGAGAGGGCAGCTTTTCGCCCTCGGAAAGGGGGCGGTGGAATGGTTACATACGAAGCATTGTTCCTTTTCGCAACATTGATCGTAGCAATTATTGCACTTGTTGTAGATATAACAACAAAAAAGAAATAAACCGCCCAAGTCCAAAAGCGCGGTTTACTTCTTCTAAACTAAACTAAGAGGGCTAACCGTCTATCAACGGCTGCCTTTTTTCTATATCCATTATACGTTGCAAAAAATGTTTTGTCAAGATTTTTTTATTATTTTCACGACACGTCGTGAAAATAATTCCCTTACTTCTTCACTATTACTTCTTACTTCTTACTTCAAGGGGGACGCCGTCCCCTGAAAACTCTTTATCTACTTTCTTATTTCTTCCAGCACGGAATACGGTATTTCCATATTTCCGAGCCCTTTTCCTATTGAAATATGCGGCTTGAACGAGCCGTGGAAATCGGTACCGCCGGAGACGAGAAGCCCGAGACGCGACGCAAGGGAACGGTAGTCGTTTTCCATTTCCGGCGTGTAGTCGGTGTAATAACCCTCGATGCCGGCAAGACCTTCGTTTTTGAGGCGGACAAGGAATCGCTCAAGCTCCGGCAGAGGCTTTCTGGTAAGGTGGAGATGCGCGCAGAACGCTTTGCCGCCCGCGTCGTTGATCATCTTCACCGCTTCGGTGTCGGTGAATGCCTGCTTTGACGAATACGCCGCTTTTCCGTTTGCAAGATACTTGTCGAACGCTTCCTTTACCGACGAAACATAGCCTTTTTTCACCATAATTTTGGCAAAGTGAGCGCGGCACAGCAGACCGTGAGATGCTTCTTCCTCCGCTTCCTCCATCGTTATGGCAAATCCGAGCGAGTTGAGCAGAGCGCACGTTTCGACTTCGCGTTCAAACCTCACCTGCTTCGCGTACTCCGTCGCGTCGAGGAGCGTTTTGTTTTCGGGGTCTATGAAATATCCGAGTATGTGCGTTTCCGTTTCCGACTTTGCCGAAAGCTCTATCGCGGGCACGACCTCGACGCCGACTTTTCTGCCTTCGTCGAGCGCGTCCTTTATCCCCGAGACCGAATCGTGGTCGGTTATGGCGACGGCGGAAAGACCGCTTTCCGCAGCGTGCCTGACAAGAGAGCGCGGCGGCATAGAGCCGTCGGAACAGGTCGAATGTGTGTGCAGATCTATTGTTTTCATTATTTCACTCCACAAAGCCGGTAAAATCTATGCCGAAAACGGAGCCGGCGGCAATTATTTTCTTTGTGAACTCCGTTTTGTCGCTTGCGGAGCCGTAATTTTTGACAAGATATTCTTTAAGACTGCGTTCTATTTTGCTTTTTTCGCTGTCGGGGATGTTTTCGCCTGCGCCGAACGGATCAATGACGGGATTTTCGCCCTCGTATACCGCGTCAACCACCGACGACGAGAAGATCTCCGAACCCATAAACGCATCCACAAGCTCGTCGGACGATCCGATGACGCCGCCTATTATGTCTTTGCTTTCCGCAGACGCGGCGGAAAATACCACGCTTATGCAATCCGCTTCGGCGGAAACGTCGTTTTCGGACATTTTGCCGGCATTTCCGAGCTTTTCAAAATAGTTTGTAAACATTCCCGAAACCTTTGAAGCGTTTTTTTCGGGAAGACCGAAGTCTTTGATGAATTCGGGAGTCATTGCGGAGGAGATTATTCCGGTAACGGAATCGTCCGTGTTTTCGATAAGCCAGTTTATCGAGCTTACCGCGGTCTCCTTGTCTATCGGCTTGCCGCCGGACGACGAATCCTCGACGGCTTTGATAAGATCCAGCGTTTTTTCGGCGGCGCCGAAGGTCTTTTCGTAGCTTATGTCGCCGGAATCGATCTTGTCTATGACTTTGTCGGAGAAAAAGCCCATATCCTGTATGCTTTTTGATTTGAGCGCGGATCTCAGAATGAGCTTCACCTTGTCGCCGAGGAGCAGCGAATCGGAAGCGTCGTCGAGCGCCCTGCCGAGCGACGTGATATCCGCCGCAAGGACGTCACTGCCGGACAAAGACGATGCAAAATCAAATATGCGTATCACGGCATCTTCTATCCGCAGGGATTCTTCCTTTATTTCGGTTTCCGAAAGGACGGGCAGTTTGTTTTTGTCAAGACGTATGTCCTTTTTGGTCTGTTCGTCGAACTCAAGAGTCTCGCCCGCGTGATCGAGAGCGATATTTATAAAGTCAACGGCTATCGGGCGGAAACGGTCGTAGCAATAGATCTTTTCGACCACACCGGACACAAGACCGTGCGATGACAGCGTCTTTGTGATATCGCTTTCGCCTCCCGGGGTTTCAAGAACGCCTTTTTCGGCAAACAGCGAAAGCAATGACGCCGTATGGGAGATATCTGACTTTACGGTGTCTTTGTCGGACGAAGCAAGGATATCGAATATCGTATCGAAAACGTCGCCGAATTTTCCGGATTTGTCATATCCGCCGAGCGAAAGACCGAGATAGGCGTTTCCTTTTTTCCATTCTTTTGCCGCATTTGACAGAAAATCGCCCGCAAAAGACGGCAGGATCTCGGTTTTCTCAAAGTCGGAAGCGAATTTTTCAATACATTCCGCTTCTTTTACCGCATCCTTTTCGCTTTCGGCAAGCGGAAGAACGTCGGAAACAAGGCGCGTGCCGACATCGACCGCATCGCAGACCGAAGTCGAAGCATCCTTCACCCGTATCACGCTGAGAGAGTCATATACCGGGCTTGTTAAGACCGAGGTGAGGCTGACGAACACATTTGAAGTGACGGGCGAAACGTATTCGTCGTACGCTTCCGTTACTTCCCCGGAAGAGATCAGGTTGCTTTTTGCCGTTTTTGCCGCTCTGCTTATTCCGCCGACCGGCAAAAGAAGCGCAAACACGATCACGAATCCGACCACGCTCGACGCGATGACGCCGGATATGATATCGCCTTTTTGGTTATTAAGGACGTGCTTTTTCACGATATGTTCGGGGATAAGCATAATGAGAAAGACGACGAAAAACGCGGCAACGAACAAAAACGGCGAAACGAGAGACGCAAAAGAGCTTTTGATGATGAGTATGAACGACTCCGAAGTGTCGTAAAGCTCCGTCAGCTCGTCGGGAAGCAGGTCTTTGATGAACGCCGGAACGTCAAGTCCGCCGCTTATTGATGCCGAAATTATTTTTGCGATCAGAAACGCGATGAAAAAAGTGACAAGCACGCTTGTTATTTTAACTGCCGTGCCCCGAATACCGCGTCTTATGCCGAGAAGCATAGAAAGAACGATGATAAAAACGGACAATACGGTTATTGCGACAGATGCGATCGCCATAGGCTGCCTCCGTTATTTTTCAACGATGGACGAGGTGGTCTTTTTTTCGTAAACGGTGAAGACGTATTCAAGCCCGGCTTCGGTGTCGGTTTCGGCGTCGCTCGTGAAGACTTCGCTTTCGCTGACACGTTCCCATTCGGGCGACTCGTCAAGATCGGGTATCTTCACGTCGCTTTCGTAAACCTTGTCAAAGACGGTGATGTATCCCGTGTCGCAATAGGGAATGAGCTGACGGTAGATGCTTGCGCCGCCGATGACGAAAACGTCGTTCGTGTCGTACTTTTTCAGTTCCTCAAAAAGCTCGTCGAGCGAATGTACGACAATCGCTCCCTCGGGATGATAGTCAAGGTCCCAGTTGAGGACGATATTCACTCTGTTCGGCAGCACCTTTCCGCCCGGGAACGTGGCAAGCGTATTGGAGCCGTAAACGACGACTTTGTTTTTTGTAAGGACGCGGAAGTTTTTGAGGTCGCCCTTTACTCTTGCGAGCAGGTCGCCCTTGTAGCCTATGCCCCACGCCTTATCGACTGCAACAACAAATTTCATTTTCTGTCCTCCGTTACACGGCTACGGGGAATTTGCCTATCTTTTCGCCGTGCTGATAATTTTCCACCTTGAACGAATCGGGTGTGAACGCGTAAAAATCAGTCACCGACTTGTCGAGCGTCACCGTGGGAGCGGGGAACGGCTCGCGCTTGATTATTTCTTCCACAATGGGAAGATGACGGTCGTAAATGTGGCAGTCCGCGATGACGTGAACAAGCTCGCCCGGTTCAAATCCCGTTGCCTGCGCTATCATAAGCACAAGGGCTGCGTACTGCGCCACGTTCCAGGCGTTTGCCGCAAGCATATCCTGCGACCTCTGATTGAGGATGGCGCAGAGCTTTCCGTCGTGGACGTTGAACGACATCGAAGACGCGCAGGGGTACAGCGCCATTTCGTGCAGGTCGGCAAAGTTGGAGATGTTCGTCATAATGCGGCGCGAGCAGGGGTTGTTCTTGAGGTCGTAAAGGACGCGGTCGACCATATCGAATTCGCCCTCTTTGTATTGGTGCTTGACGCCCATCTGGTAGCCGTAAGCCTTGCCGATGGAGCCGTTTTCGTCAGCCCATGCGTCCCATATATGGCTTCCGAGGTCGTGGACGTTGTTGGATTTCTTCTGCCATATCCACAGTATCTCGTCAACTGCGGCACGGAACGATATGGGGCGTATCGTGAGAAGCGGGAATTCCTTGGAAAGGTCGTAACGGTTGACAACGCCGAAAAGTTTTTTCGTGTATGCGGGTTTTCCGTCCTCCCACTTGGGACGTACCTTTTCGTCGCGTACCCATACTCCGTTGTCGATAATGTCGCGGCAGGTGTTGATGAAAGCAATGTCAGCGCTGCTCATAGCAGATTCCTCCTGTATTTTAACGAATTTTTTGTTAATAAAATCGGTAATAAATTTGACAAATTTGTGTTGATATGATATAATGTGACGAGGAGAAGTTTTCAGTTTTCAGTTTTCAGTTTTCAGTCTTCAGCAATTTGTAGGGGACGGCGTCCTCTTGAAGTAAGAAGTAAGAAGTAATAGTGAAGAAGTAAGGAAATTATTTCACGCATCCGCGTGAAATAATAACCACAACGTGCGAAGCACGCATCACGTTGCCGAAGGCAACACATCACACGCCGTAAGGCGTGCATCACGTTGCAAAGCAACGCATCACTTCGCGCAGCGATAAGGGGGTGGGAGAAATGAAAATAACGCTGCACAACGGTTCCGTTGTGACTCAAAAGGAATTTCCGTCTTCTCTCACTGTGTCCGAAGCACTTTACGAAATGGGGATCCGTCTTCCGCTCGGATGCGGAGGAAAAGGGAACTGCGGCAGGTGTGCGGTCTTTGCCGAGGGCATTTTGTCGCCGCAGACCGAAAAGGAAATCGAACTTTTCGGAAAAGACAGCAAAAAACGCCTTGCCTGCACCACGCGAATATACGGAAATGCCCATTTATTTTATAGCACAAAGCAGGACGATTGTCAAGTGGAAAGCGGTTTTGACTGCCGCACGACGGACATTTCGCCGCTTTTCGACACCAAATACGGCACGGCGATAGATATCGGCACCACGACCGTCGCCTGCGCCGTCTTTGACTTGAAAAGCGGAAAGCTGATACGCAAAAAAACGTCGGTCAATCCGCAGTACGTCCACGGCAGCGACGTCATCACGCGGCTCGAATACTCGGCTTCCCACGGCGTGAACGAACTTGCCGGGGAAATAAACGCCCTTGTCGACGACTTTGCCGAAGGCGCAAGGGTGATAACCGGCAACACGGCGATGCTTTCGTTTTTTTCGGGGCTTGACACGTCGGGAATGCTGACTTATCCGTTCACACCGACGTCGCTTTTCGGCAAAACAGAGGGAGAAACACACCTCTGCCGCTGCGTTTCGGCGTTTTTCGGCGGCGACGCGCTCTGCGCGCTTTCAGTCTGCCCGACAGACGAGCCGTTCATTATGGCGGATATCGGCACGAACGGAGAGATCGCCGTTTTCGACGGAGAAAAATACTTTGTGTCCTCGACCTCGGCAGGCCCCTGCTTTGAGGGATGCGGCATAAATTCGGGCGTTCCCGCGGTAAACGGCGCGGTATACCGCGTTTTTACGGACGAAAACGGCATCGGGTATTCCTCTTTCGGCGGGATCCCGCCCGTCGGTATCTGCGGCAGCGGACTTTGCGACCTTGTCGCCTGCCTGAATGAAACCGGATATATCGAAGAAAACGGAAATATGCCGTCGCCTTACCGGCTTTCCGAAAACGTCGTGCTCACTCCCGACGACGTCAGAAAGGTGCAGCTTGCCAAAGCGGCTGTCCGCGGAGGCATCGAAACGCTGCTTGACGTAAGCGGTATGCGCGGAAAGGTGAAAAAACTGTATCTTGCGGGCGGCTTCGGCTCGTCGCTCGATATTTCAAGTGCGGAAAGGATAGGGCTTATCCCCAAAGCGGATTCCGTCAAGCTTGGCAACGCCGCGCTTTCCGGCGCCGCCGGAATACTGCTCCACCGCGAAAAAATCGGACAAATCGAACAAATCGCCGAAAAATGCGTCCCGGTCACTCTCGGCGGGAACGACGGCTTTTCGGCGCATTTCATAAATCAAATGAATTTCGGAGGTAACTGAAATGAAACCACTTATCGGTCTTGTGTGTTCTTTTGCAAACGAAGGCAGGCGATATGTCGCCAACGCCACATATATGGACGCGATACTCAAATCGGGCGGGCTTCCCGTCGTGATACCATATATCACCGACGGCGACGACGCGGTCGGATATCTGTCGCGCTTCGACGGTATACTTTTTTCGGGCGGTCCCGACGTGCATCCGCGTGAATACGGCGAAGAAAAACTCCCCGAATGCGGAGATATCGTCGAAAGCCGCGACGTGGCTGAAAGACTGCTCGTTTCATCCGGACTGCTTGCCGAAATGCCGTTCCTCGGTATCTGCCGCGGAATACAGTCGCTCTGCACGTTTTTCGGCGGCTCGCTCTGGCAGGATATCCCGTCGCAGGTCGGGAAAAGCGTGCTTCACTCGGACACCCGTCACGACATTACCGCTTCCGACGGCACGCTTTACCGCGACGTAGTGGGCGACAGCCGTTTTGAAGTCAACAGCTATCACCATCAGGCGTTGAAAAAACTGCCCGAAAATATGATCGTCGGCGCAAAAGCGGACGACGGCATCATCGAAGCGGTCTGCTTTGAGGGCAGGGACAACGCGCTTGCGGTGCAGTACCACCCGGAAATGATATTCGACGACGTTCACTCGAAAAGACTGTTTTCGTGGTTCGTGAACGAATGTAAAAAATAAAATGGATATCGTTTACGAGGACGCGGATATCTGCGTCATAAACAAGCCTTACGGAGCGGACAGCGAGGAAACGGCAAAGGAAAACGGCTTTTTTGCCGTTCATCGGCTCGACAAAACGACAAAAGGGCTTATCGTGTTCGCCAAAAACAAGTCCTCGGCTTCGTCGCTGTCGGCGCAGATAACGGACGGGAGCTTTTCAAAGCGCTACTTTGCCGTCTGCGAAGGCACGTTTGCCGAAAAAAGCGGACTTCTCGAAGACCTGCTTTTCCACGACAGATACAAAAACAAGACCTACGTTGTCGAAAGAGCGCGAACGGGCGTGAAAAAAGCGCTGCTTGAATATAACGTGATACGCGAAAAAGACGACTTTTCGTACCTTGACATAAAACTGCTCACGGGGCGGACGCATCAGATACGCGCTCAGCTCGCGTCAAGAGCGCATCCGCTCGTCGGAGACAGACGCTACGGCGCAAAGGAAAGCGGCGAAATCGCTCTTGCGTCGGTCTTTCTCGGATTCATCCACCCGAAAAACGGCGAAAAAATGACCTTTGCACTCGATACGGATAATATATTCTGATGTATTAGATGTATTATAAACAAACAACAAGGAGAGGGCACAATGAAAAAACTGATCTGCATCATCTTCGCACTTTCCATCGTCTTTACCGCGCTGAATATCACGGCGTTCGGCGCAAACCGTGAATCGGAGGACAACAACGATTACACCAAAGCTGATATGCTCAGCGTCAACGAGACGATCACCGGCGCGACAGGCGACGGCAATGACTCGGACTGGTACAAGTTCACGCTTTCAAAGGCGGGATACCTCTCGCTGACCTTCGACCACACCATCATAGCGTCCGCGAGCAAATATTGGCAGGTGTGCCTTTACGGCTCCGACGGCGTTACCGGCGTTACCGGCAGCCCCACGTCGTGGTACGCTTTGGGCAGCGAAAACCTCAAGACCTGCGAAATTGGTCTTGAAAAAGGCACTTACTACATAAAGATCGTGCCGTATTCGCGTTACACCTATGAGTCCTCGGAGTATAAGCTCACCGTCAAATTCTCCGCTTCCGACGTTTTTGAAACCGAAAACAACTCCGAATACGGAAAAGCGGACGATATTTCGCTGAACAAGGAATACAGCGGCAGCTGCGTTGACGGCAGCGACAACGACTGGTATCATTTCCGCCTTGCGTCCGACGGCGTCGTTTCGATCGACTTCACCCACACGATAACCGCTTCGACGAACAAGCTCTGGGTACTCCACGTGTATCAGTCCAACGGTACAGCCGGACTTACCGACAACACCACGGAGTGGTACGTCACCGGCGACAAGGATCTGACTACGGCGAAGATAGGTCTTAAAAAGGGCGATTACTATATCAGGATATCCACTTATTCGTCCTATACTTACAGCGATTCGACGTATAAAATCAAGGTAAATTTCACATCTTCCGATACCTGGGAAAAGGAAGCGAACGATTCTTACGAAAAAGCGACCGTCCTTCCGCTTGACACCGATTTTTACGGCAGCAGCTGTGTTGCCGGCGACAACGATTGGTACAAGTTCGTGCTTGACAAAGCGGGCACGGTCACGTTCTCGTTCACTCACACGATAAGCGCAACGACGAACAAGCTCTGGGACGTCTGCCTTTATTCGTCGAACGGCACCGACGGCATCAACGGCGAAGACTGCACCGTTTACGTCCAGGGCGACGCAAACGCCGTTCTTCCTCCGCTTTCGCTTTCCGCGGGAACTTATTACATAAAAATATTCCCGTATTCAAACTATAATATGTCCGACGAGACGTACACGCTCAAGGCAAGCTTTGAAGAAGCCGGTTTTTCGGAGGTCGAGCCGAACGGGCATGCCGAAAAGGCGACCGTCATTGAAACGAACAAGGAATATACCGGCTCGCTGTTCACGGGTACCGAGGAAGACTGGTATAAATTCACTCTCGATGCCGAATGTGACGTTATACTGTCGTTTGCGAGAAGCAGGGAAAACGAAAGCGTAAACATCACCCTTTACGAAAGCAACGGCAGCTCCACGATCGACTCTGCTTCGTTGAGAAACACCGTCGGCAGAGAAGCAAAAGCGTACGGAACGCTTTCGGCAGGCACTTATTATGTGAAGATCAAGGCATATTCGTCTTACAGCACCGAGCTTGGAACGTACGGCTTGACCATACTCACCGACCACAAGCACACGTCCGACGGAAATTGGACTGTCACCACAAACCCGAGCTGCGAACGCGAAGGCAAAAAGAAAAGCAGCTGCACCGTCTGCGGAGGCATCTGCGAGGAAGTCGTCCCTGCCGAAGGTCACACCTACGGCGAATGGAGCGTAGTCTATGACGCAGGCTGCGAATATGAAGGCGAAAAGGTTTGCCGCTGCGAAAAATGCAATAAATCCGTTTATGAAAGCATCCCGGCTCTCGGACACGATTTCTCGGATTGGACTGTCACGCGTGAAGCCACCTGTTCGATGGAAGGGCTTGAAGAAAGCGTATGTACGCGCTGCGGCTTTGCCAAGAGAAACTATCTCGAAATGCTCGGACACACCTACGGGAAAGCCGAAAGGATCAGCGGAAACATCTTCGACTACCCGATGATATACGAACGCGTCTGCGTGGACTGCGGACACATCGACACCTACGAGGACAACAAGGCACGCTGGGCGGCGCCCGTCATAATCGTCGGCGGGATCCTTCTTGTCGGTCTTCTCGTACTGCTCATCGTTCTTAAGGTCAGAAAGAATATGAAAGCCTACGCCGCGTCGCAGAACGCATACGCCGCGCCTTTCGTTCCGCCTTACGGCAATAACGGATACGGACAGTACGGAGATCCGAATTATGCGAATTCTCCCGATCCCTCCGCCGGACAGAAAGCTTCCGAAAATCCCGTCAACAACACGCCCGCACCTGCTCCCGCGCCTGCTCCTGCTCCCGCACCTGCTCCCGTGCCTCACCTCGACGCAAACGGAAACATCGTATGCACTTGCGGACAGACGAACTTCCCGGATTCAAAATTCTGCTGTAAATGCGGGAAAAAGCTGAATTGAACGAGGAGTGAGCACCGGAAATTTGCAATTTGTAGGGTGCGGCGTAGGTCGCTGACGCGAAGTGATATATTGCCTTTGGCAATATGATATGTGCTTCGCACATTGAGGTAATTATTTTCGCACACGGTGCGAAAATAATTTTCCTTACTTCTTCACTATTACTTCTTACTTCAAACCGGGACGTCGAGGACGCCGTCCCCTACTACCTTGTTTCAATTAAAACTTTACAAATCGAATAAAGTGTGGTATACTAAAAGAAAAAACGAATAAGGGGTATATCACAATGGCAATGTCACCGATATATTTAACAGAAGAAGAAAGAAAAGAACTGGCAGAATTCGCAA
>JAZUKE010000069.1:0-5086 GCA_045643125.1 Eubacteriales bacterium | reverse complement strand
GTATTCCCGATGGGGGGATCAATGGTTTCCGGGCGAAGGATGCGCCCGTAGATTATAAAGCCGAGCGACGCGACGACGATGACGGCGGCAGCGGCTTTGACAAGAGTGTAAAATATGTTTCTTTTCGGCTTTTTGTCTGTTGCCGTGACCGCTTCCACCGTCGGGATGCCGTACGTTTTCGGAGCGGATTCGGCAATGAATTTCGGATCTATGTCACGAAAAACGCGAAAAAGCGCTTCGCCCGTCATATCCTGATTCCTCCTTTTTCGAGATATTCTCTGAATTTTCTTCGCGTCCTCGAAAGCGTTGTCCTTACGCTGTTTTCACTCATAGAGTAATCGTAAGCGATCTCGCTTATCGAAGATGCGTACCAATAACGGCGGAGAAAAATGGCTCTCTTCTTTTTGGAAAGCCCCGCAAGAAAGCCGTTGACCGCATCGCGCAGCGCGATATCGTCCGCAAAACTGCCGTTGTGTAACGATATACACTCTTCAAGCTCCTCATAAACGAGCGTCATTTCGTTTGCACCGCGCTTTTCAGCTTTGAGATAGTCGTATCTGTCAAGTGCAAGGCGGCTGCTTATCGCCCCGACGTAGGGTTTGAGCGGATCCGGCTCGTTCGGAGGTATCGAATCCCACGTTTTGAGATATGTGTCGTTCACGACCTCGTCGGCGTAACCGTCGTCCCCGAGTATGCGGTATGCTATGTAATGACAGTATTTCCCGTACTTTTCGCTCGTTTCACTTATAGCCTGCTCGTTTCGGGCAAGGTACAGTTCAACTATCTGTCTGTCGTTCATTTTCTCCTCCAAGTAATAAGAGACTCAAGCGCTTGTTTTGTCCTTCACCCCATATAACGGAAAAAAGACGAAAAGGTTACACTTTTTTTGAAAAAATTTTTATTTTTTTCATTATATCTTTTATTACACGGCAAAATCAAGTAATTTTCTTGATTTTATAAGGATTTATGCTATAATTATCTATGCAAAGGACGAAAAAAGCCCCTGCGTCGCTGACGCAAAGGGCTTACTGCTTACATTTTTATGAGTTTTCCTTTTTTGTACCGTGAAAAGACAACGGCAAACGCGATGGAAAAGAGAACGGCGTTCGTACACCATGCGGCGGTGTAGCAGAGCATTATCGTTCTGAACGACGTAAAATGAGGGTATATCACCTGCATCCAGAACGTGCGTAGGATTATCGTGGAACATATATTGCCGATCATCGTGAACGCCGAATATCCGAAAGCGTTGAGCGCACCCGCAAGCACGTTGTTGTATGTGTTCACCACGCACCACAATGCGGAACATACAAGAATATGTAACCGTAACTGCTCAACCACTCATAGCGCACGTCCCACCAGAATTCCAACCTGCCAAACAACATAGTGCTTCCGTCGAGATCCGACAAAGAATCGTAGCCGTCTATACGAAAACGATAAGTCTGATCCTCATCATATATGTCAAAAATCGCAGCCCCGTTCTTGTTTGTATAAACGTAGTCTATTTCGTTTCCGTCGCTGTCACATATCCATATTTTAATGTTTTCCTTTTCAACGGCGTATTCCGCATAATTAAGTCTTGTAATTTGAGTTCTTCCCGGTTTATCGATATCAACCACAAAAACCGCAACAGGTTTCGACCCTGAAACGGAAATACTCATTCGGTCTTTAAGAGCTTGCTCATTTGTCGTTGAAAACGAATCCGGTGTATAATGCGTAGACTGCGGAGTATGAGAAACACCGTTTATAACGACCGGTGAAGATTTCGGAGCATCGTGTGAGCTTTTTTCAATAATATCCCCGTAAAGCGCATTTATTTTATAAACGTACTCCATATCGCCTTTTACCGCAGTCATCACATAATAAAGCGATTCGTTTGCTCCTTCCGAATGGTATTTGGAAACAGTAGTTCCGTCGCTTCCGATATCTTCATATATGATTCTTTTTGCGTCAGAAAGCGAAATATAGTTATATTCTTCAGGCTCCTTTGAGCCAATATCATCTATACTCGATTCCTCACTCGATTCCTCGCTTGATTCTTCGCTTGATTCTTCCGAAGATTCTTCGCTTAATTCCTCACTTGATTCTTCACTCGATTCCTCACTTGATTCCTCGGATGATTCTTCGCTTGATTCTTCCGAAGATTCTTCGACAACCGCTTCGCTTGATTCTTCACTCGGTTCTTCCGACGATTCCGAACTTTCCTCTTCCGCCGAAGAAGCGTAAGAAGATTCTTCGCTTATAATTCCCGAAGCAAGCGGAGAAACAGGCGGTTTTTGATTATGAACAAGCCCATAAACAAGGAATCCGAGTGTCGCAACGATAACAACACTTGCCGCCGTGTTGAGTATCATACTGAATATCTTTCTCTTTGGTTTGCCGTCTTCAACCGGTTCCGCAGGGGAAGCTTCAATTATATATTTTGCGTCGATTCCGCCGAATGCGCGGAATATGGCTTCGCCCGTCATGCTTCAATACCCTCCTTTTCGAAAAATTCTTTAAGATTTTTGCGTGTTCTCGAAAGAGTCATTCTTACTCCCGCTTCGGTCATTGAATAATCGCTTGCTATCTCGCTTATCGACGACGCATACCAATAACGCCGCACGAAAACGACACGTTTCCTTTTCGGAAGAGTAGCAAGAAATTTGTTCAGCGCGTCACGGAGCGCGGTGTTTTCTTCAATATTTACTGTGTTTCCGGGTATACATTCTTCAAGCTCTTCGTAAACAAACGGCATATCGCTTCCTCCGCGTTTTTCGGCACTCATTTCGGTATATCTGTTGAGCGCAAGATTTCGGCTTATTGTACCGACATACGGTTTAAGCGGATCCGGCTCGTTTGGCGGAATGGAATTCCACGTTTTGAGATATGTGTCGTTGACGACTTCGTCAGCATAGTTTTCGTCACCCAATATACTGTTTGCAATATAATGGCAATACCTGCCGTATTTGACAGCGGTCTCCGATATTGCCTTTTCATCACGAACAAGGTAGAGTTCCACTATCTGTCTGTCGTTCATTTTATTTTCCTTTCAATACTTTCAGTCGGCAAGAGGATATTTTTCGGGACGCATTATATGGCGGAGAAGATATATCGCATCCTCGGTATTTATTTTTCCGTCGCCGTTGATGTCGCGGTTTTCCGTTGTAGGATACTTTGAAGGACGCATTATATTGCGGAGAAGATATACGGCATCTTCGGTGTTTATTTTGCAGTCGTGGTTGATATCCGTTCTCTCGAATTTTTCGGGGAGTATCATAAGAGTTACTTCGCGTGTATATCCGGAGAAATCATCATACAAGTATAAGCTGTGTTTCCCGGGAGAAAGTGTATCAAGATAATCATTGTTTATTCTTATCGTGTTTTCATCCAGTACGGTGTATTTCGCTTTTCCGAGCTTTTCACCGTCTACTTTCATCCCAAAAATCCATTGGGAATTATATACCTTGAATTCAACGATCCCGAAAGATTCCGGTTTGTATTCCACATATCCGTCACCGTAGTTCTGTATCTCAAGCAGACTACAGCCGCAGCTGCAGAATCCGTTAGAATATCCGGGTTCATCGTATTGATGGTTTGAAAAATCGTGTTCCTGTTTTTCATCAATTACCGTTTTGCAGCAAGAACAGAATTCGAAATGATATGATTCGTCAATGATTTGAAACGATGTATGGGTGTGTTCACACTCAAATCCGCATTTGGCGCAGATATTTGAAGGAGCCGGAGAATGTGGATCAAGGTCTTCACCGGTTGAAAAATGATAATCGACTTTTTCATAACCGCAAGATGCGCATTTTACGGTATGCCTCCATTCATCTTTGAACTCATACTCCATATCGGGATGCAAACATTTATATCCGCACACAGTACAAATCGACTTGCTTGAATATTCGTGCTTTTCACTTATTGTTGTTCCGCACGATTCGCATTTCAAAATATGTCCGTCGGCGTTTTCCTCCAATATCACACACAAAGAATGTGTGCAGGCGGTCGGTTCTTCATCTGAAGATACCGGAAAAATAAACATAGATATACAAAGTGCGAAAACAAGAAGGTACGAAACATGCTTTTTTAATTTGTTTTTCATTTTCTTTTCCTTTCTTTGGCGTTCTTTTGCCCTTCACCTTAAATAACAGAAAATACAGTTCAAATGTAACATCTTTTTTTGAATTTTTTTATTTTTTTCATTATATCAGTTTTTGTCACTCAAAATCAAGTTTTTTCATTGATTTTATAGAGATTTATGCTATAATCTTTAATGAAATGAAAAAGCCTTCCGCTTTGCCGCGAAAGGCGATAGTATCACATTTTTATGAGTTTTCCTTTTTTGTACCGTGAAAAGACAACGGCAAACGCGATGGAAAAGAGAACGGCATTCGTACACCATGCGGCGGTGTAGCAGAGCATATTCTTTCGGTTTTCATCAATGACTTTATCATATTGCCGCTTCTTTTCTTCGTTGTATAAACGTCTTAATTATAGCGATAATATCGTAAAAGTCAACGGATATATATAATTTTAATAAAAAAGGAAGTAAAAAACAATGACCGATTATTCTTCGCTTCTCAGACAGATCAGGTCTCTCACGGACGGGTACGACAACGCCGTGGGAAATCTCGCAAACGTGGCTTCCCTGCTTTATCACGCTCTGCCGGACGTGAGCTGGGTAGGTTTTTATCTCCTCAGAAACGGTGTTCTTGAGCTTTCTCCGTTCCAGGGAAAGATCGCCTGTATGTCGATCCCCGTCGGCAAGGGCGTTTGCGGATGTGCCGTCAGACAAAACGAAACGCTGCTTGTCCCGAACGTGCATCTTTTCCCGGGGCATATCGCCTGCGATTCGGAATCGAATTCGGAAATAGTCGTCGTTCTCCGCAAAGACGGCGTCCCAGTCGGCGTGCTTGATATAGACAGCACCTCGCTTTCACGCTTTGACGAAACGGACAAAGCCGGTCTTGAGCTTCTTGCAGAGGAAATAGAAAAACTGATATAAAGCAAAACATCTTCTTAACAAACAGAAATAAATCACATACAATGACATTACTGTAGTAGTGTGATAATTGAGAGGAAGATGCGATCATGGCAATAA
>JAZUKE010000068.1:0-15432 GCA_045643125.1 Eubacteriales bacterium | reverse complement strand
AGATCCATCACCGAGCCGATGTAGCGTCCCTCGATATACGCCCTCAGCACACGCGACGGAACGCGGTTCACGCGCGTTGCGAGTTTGACGGACGAAAAGTACGGCTCGTAGAGTTTTATGTCTTCGGGACGCACGAAATTCGTCTGTGCAAGATAGCGAAGCAGATTGTCCTTATCTTTCAGATAATCGCGGCATATACCGGTAAACTGATATGCGTTGTCCATTCCGGCGATCTCGTCTTCGTGAGACACGAGATTGTCGTGGAATATATGAGCCGAGCAATTATTGAGGCATCCGCTGTTGGCAAGCAGCAGTATCTCTTTTCCGTTTTCGCGTCCCCAATTCGTCAGTTCCTTTATAACGGAGGCATTCCGGTTGTATTCGCGTTTCATATAGAAGCTGTCGAAAAGCTCCGAAACGTAGCGCATACCGTCAACGGTGCCGATCTCCATATTGACGGAAGCGCGGACTTTAAGAAGCGGAAAGTTGTTTTTTATGAATTTTGCGATAAGCGGCGACGTCGTGGTGACGACGGAAAGACCGTATTTTTCGGAAAGGTAATCTATCGTGTCCCCGATTTTTTCAAAAAAGGCGCGCGACTGCGAATCTTTGCCGTAACACGTTCCGTTGAGGAGCAGATCGAGCGGGATACCGTTTTCGGAAAAAGCGCCAAGGTGTGTTTCCTGCTTCGATTGTGCTTCCCACGGAGACAAGCCCTTTTCGTTCGTGCTGCCTCTGCCGTTCGGGAAGTAGCCGAAAGCAAAATACACTTCCCCGATATGTTCTTTCTGCCGTATTATGTATGAAACAAATTCATCAGACATCTGATATCCGACATTGAATTTCATTACTTTTTCCTTTCCGCTTGACAAATACGCCGTTTTTTGTTAAATTGATAAAGAGGTGAAAAACAGATGGAAATGTTTGAACTCAACCCGTATATACGTTATTGCAGTCAGCTGCCGAAGCCGTGGGCGTCTCCCGCGCCGGTGCGCGCTTACGATTGCAGGCTCTATTACGTTTTTTCCGGCAAAGGTTCGTATCATATCCGTGACAGGATATATCCTATAGAAGAGGATTCCCTTATCTTCATACCGTCCGGTATGACGTATCAGCTCAGATACGAAAGCAAGGTGCCGTTTTCGCTTATGATACTGAATTTTGATATGACGCAGGAGCATCGTTCGGTGACGCAGTGTATGGAGCCGAGCCTCTGCCGTGATTTCCGTGTGGAAAACTGGATCCGCACACCGTCGCTTTTCAATGAGCCGGTAGTCATCACCGCTCCGTCGGTCAAGGACAATATGGAAAGCATCTTTGCCGAGTTTTCCGCAAAGCAGGAAAACTACGCCGAATACGCATCTTCCCTGCTGCGTGCCGTTCTGCTTGAAATGCGCAGGCTGACTTCGTCGGGAAAGCGCGAAGACAAGCTGACACACCGTATAACGGAATATGTGAGCAATCATTTCGGCGAAGACATAACGATAGATTCGCTTGCCGAATATCTGAATTACAATTCAAAATACATAAACCGTGTTTTCCGCAAGGAAACGGGAAGCTCGATACATCAGTACATTCTGAAATACCGTGTGCAGAGGTCGCAGAAGCTGCTGCAGAAAACGGAGCTTTCGATAACCGAGATCGCGTCATTCTGCGGTTTTTCGAGCCAGACACATTTTTCGTCCGTGTTTTCAAAAACGGTGGGGCTGACTCCGTCCGGCTACCGCAAACAGAAGGGGCAGAAAAACATCTGACAAATCCTCCGTCAAACGTGATTATAGCATATATCCGCGCCTTTGTAAATTCAAATTCGGAACATTTGTGTTATATTTCGGTACTATTTTGCTTTTATTTGACACTTTCATTTCAACAAAACCGCCGACGGCAAGCGTTATGGTGCGCTCACCGTCGGCTTTTGTTATGTTATCCCACGTTCACGGTAACGGTACATTCGTCAGACCAGCCGAGTCGTTCGGTATATCTGAAACCGAACGTATCCTTGCCCGTAAATCCTTTTGCCGGGTAATACACGGCTTTGCCGTCGGCAGTGATCGTGACGGAGCCGTGAGACGGCGAAACGAATGTCTCGAACTGCTTATATCCCACGTCGCTCACAAGGTCGATGACGATTTCGCTGTCCTTGTCGGTATGCGCTTCCGGCACGTCGATCACTTCGGGATGCACTTCCAGCGTACCCTTGATGAAACGGTAGGTGTAATCGTACATCAGCCGTCTGCCGGTGTCGCTTCTGTATGCGTCGCCGTCGAAGTTCGTCAGCCCGATGTAATACATATGTATCGAATCGGTCATATATCCAAGCTCCGCGCCTGATGCGAGATAATCGAAATATCTTTGCGTGGACGCGGTATTTATTCCGCCTGCGCGGTAGTCCATTTCGATCTCGATGCACATTCCGTTCTTCTTTGCGATCTTTGCGGCATCAAGCAGTCTGCTCTTGGGAACGGTGTCGCTGAAAGCGTAGTTGGGCTGCAGACAGGCAACGTCGATGCCGACGTCTTTCCAGCTCGTATACCCTGCCGCCTGATAATAAGGTATCCAGAATACCTGATCGTTATGCTCGTGTACCTTGTCCGTGACGTAACTGACGACGGGCTTCAGATTGTCGCTTATGCCCTCGTTGTACCAATAAAATCCGCCGAATTCGATATTCTTGTATTCGTGCAGGGCAAATTCTTTGTAAAACTCATCCACAAGATATCCGGCTATCTTTTTTCTGCCCGTGTTGTCAAGCGAATTCTCGCTTACGCCGTCGCCGTCAACATCGCCGAAATCCTCGCTGTTCGGCGTATAGAGCGACAGGAAATATTTGACTTTATATCCGTCGTCGAGTTTGAGACGGGTTTTAAGGTCACCCGCGGCTTCTTCAAGGGCGGATATGTTTTTGCCGTCGGCAAACAGCGTTTTTATGAGCCAATTCACGTCGGACATATTGTATCTGTTGGAGCCGCCCGTGCTGCTGTCGCTGTTGGACGGGAAGCCTCCGCTCATAAGGAACAGCACGCCGTCAAAGAGCGTATCGACGGTATTGCCTTCCTTGTCGGTATATCCGATGATATTCATAAACGTGGACGCCGACCAGTTATTGGACTTGGAATGGTACGCAAGGAAAACGTCGTGAACGCCCTTGAGCGTATCGGGCGACGGAGAAAGCCAGCTGCCGGATATTTCGGGCTTTACGGTCTCGCCCCAATAGGCGTAAACGCCGATCTCGTCCAACAAATACTGTGCGTATAATTCGGAAGACGGTAAAACGGCTTTTACATATCTTGCTTTTACCGTAACGGGAAGTTCAAGCACGAACTCATAGACCGCGTCGTATGTCGTCGGCGCAAATACCATACCCACCGGGTACCAGTCATTTTTATTGCTGCTCACATAGAACGAAACGTATACGGGATATCCTATCTGAAGCACGTTTGCCGCCGCCGCATTGACGGAGAAAGCGGCAATATCTGTTCTTTCGCGTCCAATGTCAAAAACGAATTCAACACCGTTGTCCGCGGGATAAGCTGCCCAGGTATCGCTTTCTATTCCGGCTCCCGTTTTGCCGTCGGTGAGTTTTCTGCCGTCGTCCGCAAAATCGCCCTGCGATTTCACCGATGCCTTATACGCCTTGTCCTTCACTATGTTGCGGCGTTCGAGCGTCTTGTCGGGGACGCCGGAAGATACTTTGCCGAGGGATTCCGTGATCTCTGCGTCGGTCGGCATATCGTCGGCGTAGGACGCGGAAACCGCTTTTTTGAATCCGTCGTTTCCGCTTCCGCCTTCAATATCGGCATAAGCGGTCACTTCGTCGATGAACACCCAGTAGTTACCCGTCGTTATGTTGAAACGTATGTAACGCGCCGAAACACTATGCGGTATCTCGATGACCGCGGTCTTGCAGGTGGAGTTGCTTTCGCCTTTTATCTTTATTGAGCCTAACGAAGTGAACGTCTTGCCGTCATCCGACACTGCGACGGCAAACGCGCTCGGCGCAAGGATGCCGGATGAATCAATGTCAAGATAATCGACTTCAAACGAATAAAGTCTGTCTTTCGTTTCGCCGAGATCGACGATGACCGACAGAATATTATACGCACCTATCCCGTAGCCCGCAAAATGCGCGTCGATGTACGCGGCGCCTTCGCGTTCGCTCACAAGGCCGTCGGTAAGCTCGATCCCGTACGAATCGGCGTAGCTGTCGCCGGCAGGCTTCGACGTCGTATAAGAACAGCCCACCGTGACCGGCGTTCTGTATGTGAAGACCTCGGCAGGTTCCGAGGACTCCTCGCCTGACGCTTCCGTGCTTTCTTCCGCGCTTGCTTCCGACGAGGCGGCAGCGCTTTCGCCGAACGATCCCGACTGTTCGGCGCTCGTTTCCGTGTTTCCGCCGGAACAGGCGGTCAGAACCGCCGACAAAATGACGAGAAACGCGAGAAAAACCGACTGAATCTTTTTAATTTTCATCGAATGACTCTCCTTGCTTTGTTTTTGTTTATTTTAACACATTTATCGCGGATTTTCAATACAAATATTCATTCAAAAACGACGCATTCATTCAAAAACGTGACTATTTTTGCGTTTTTTGTACGAGTTTTATTGACATACGTGCTTGCCACGGTATAATTATATTCAGTGAGATGTGCTCGCTTTATCAAAGTATCAAAGCCTTTGAAAGGATAATGACCATGTCTTATGACAAAACAGCTGCATTTGAGGAATTCATGCTCGAACGTGCATTTATACCGTATTCGGTCGGCACAATGTCCGACAAGCTGACGTCCAACGATCAGTACAAACGCGCCAACATCCTGTTTTTCACGGACAGCCACATTGATCTGATAAATCCCGACGAATGTCTCGAGAACGTGAAGCGCACGATAGACTACGTAAATAATTCAAAAGTGCCGTTTGACGCGGTTGTCCATGCCGGCGATATCATAACGCCTTTCAACGTCACGCAAAAACGCGACGCGTACGAAAGAGCCGAAAAGTTCTTTGAAATCGCAAAAGAATGCCGTGTACCGTTTATTTTTTCCAAAGGAAACCACGATATAAACGATTGGAAGAATTATCCGTGCAATGTGCTGACCGACACCGATTTCGGAAGTCTTTTTCTTGACTATGCCGAAAAGGAGTACGGAATAAAGCGTCAGATAAAGTCAGACGGCGTAAAGTCATCGTGGCATTACTGCGACATAGAAGAACATAAAATAAGGATAATATCGGCGGATACCCTCGACGTTGATAAGCTCACGACGGATGCTGACGGAAAGGTTCTGTATTACAGCGCTTCGGCTTGGGGCGTTTCGGACGAGCAGCTCAACTGGATAGCCCACACCGCGCTTGATTTTGATGACAAAGCCGAAAAAGACTGGGGCATTATCATCGTGACTCACATGGCACCGTCATACGGCTGCAAAGCCGAACCGGCATACGAGAACTCTATTTCAAAATTGTTCGAGCTTACTGCCGCGTTCAATAATGCCGGAAAATACGATCACGAATACCGCTTCCCCGCGAACGGTTCTTTTGATATAAGCCTCCACGCCAACTATACGAAATACGCTTTCCTTTCCAAACGACCTCATATCATCACGTGGCTGCTCGGTCACGAGCACTGCGACAAATACGAAAAAGTACACGGTATAAACCTGATCACCACCGCAAACGCTTCCTGCACAGACAACTGCAGTGACGCGAGAGTTGCAAGGATCCCCGGAACTTTTTCGCAGAATTGCTTTGACATAATAAACATAGACTGCAGAAAACGTCGTATCCGCGCTTTCCGTTACGGCGCCGGTCAGAACTGTTACGGTTCGGGCGGTCACCGTTTCCTGCCGGACGGTATTGAATATTGAATTATCGATATATCTTCAATGAATCAAATACAAATGAAACAAGAAAAGAGGTAACAACTATGAAACGCATCGTATCTCTCATTCTCGTCGCCGTTATGACGATAGCATTTCTTGCGGCTTGTTCGGAACCCGGAAATGAATCATCTGCCGCCGAAAGCAAAACGGAATCCGCTCCCGATGTTTCGGCTGTCGAAGAATCGTCGGAAGAAGTATCCGTCGACGATTGTCCCCTTGAAGAAAAACGCTGGGATGAATCGCTGATCCTGCTCATGCCCGATTCAAAAGACGTTTTCGCCGGCGAATTCTGGCAGGATGAAGCAACGGACGAAGGACTTTCGGTCGTTTTCGTCGAGCGTTCAAGAGCGCTTAAAGACAAATACGGCATCTCGATCGAACTTCGCTACGCCTCCCATGATTCCACCGTTCCCACGGAACTCGAAACCGCCATCAGCGGCGGTCTCAAATACAATATCGCCTGCGCCTCCGCATTCTACATGGCGCCCAAGACTGCCGACGGTTATTTCTATGATTTCTATGAAATCAACAACGAAGCCAACGGCGGAAAAGGTTATATCAATTTTGAAGCCGACTACTGGGATCAGGGCCTTATAAAGGATATGTCCATTGCGAACAAGCTGTTCTTCCTTACCGGCGATATCTGCGTTACAGACGACAACGCTACTTGGGTAATGCTCTTCAACAAGGACATGATAAAGCAGTACAATTTTGAAGATCCCTATGAGATCGTCAGCAAAAACGAGTGGACCATGGATAAAATGACCGAAATGGCAAAGCAGGTCACGCTCATGCACGGCGATAAAATGTCATTCAAGCCCGAAGACGGAGATGTCTGGGGTGTTGTAGGCAGAGCTTACGACGGAATTATGTTTATGCTCGGCTACGGATGCGCAAAGGTACAGAAGAATTCCGACGATATCCCCGAGCTCTGCATCACCGATGAGAGAAACGTCGAATGTTTTGACAAGTTGTTCACGATGTTCAAGGATTCGTCATACTGCGGTATCGCCGATTTCTACGGCGCGTGGGATTCCGGCGTTTATGATGACGCCGTAAGGATCTTCGCAAACGGCAATTCCCTCTTCATGCCTTCGAAGATAGACAACCTTTTCAACGAAATAATGACTTCTTCCGATATTGATTACGGTATCATTCCGATGCCGAAGGTCAACGAAACGCAGGACGCTTACTGTGCATCCGGTAACGTATACGACGTCATGTTCGTGTCCGTTCCCATCTGCTGCCCTGCCGACGAACTTGATATGACTCTGTTCACCATCGAAGCGCTTGCGTACTACGGCAAAAAGATGATCACTCCGTCTTATTACAACCTGGTGCTGAAAGGTCAGAAGACCAAAGACGAGGAATCCGAAAAGAACATCGACCTCATCTTCAAGAGCCGCAAATATGACCTTTCCGACGCTTATAACTTCAACAACATCATTCAGTTCTACAACAACGTAATAAGCGGCGGCAGCACCAACACTTACGTTTCAAAGAGCGAATCTTATTTCGGCGGTTACAACAAAGCGCTGAACGATTTTATCGAAAAGATCACCGGCGAAGAATGATTTAATACATTTATGAATATCAAAAGTGCCTGACGTACGGAAAGTATGTCAGGTACTTTTTCTTTTATACTCTATTCATTTTCAAAAAAGTCATCGGTCGTACAGTTCAGTATTTCCGCAATGCGGGGCAGAAAGATTATATTTAATATTATGAAAGAATAAAGAAAAAAGAGTTGATTTATCGCGGAAAGTATGATACAATGAGAAGAGTAAAATACGGTTGCTGCTTTGCCGTCTTGTGAAAATGCAGCCAATAAAAAAGAGAGGGACAATAAAAATGAAGACACTTTTCAAAAACGGTTATATCGTCAATGTATTTCTTGACAAAACGGAACGTGCCGACGTATTGATCGAGGACGATACCATTATCGCCGTCGGCAATCTGGAAAATGAGACAGCCGATAAAGTCGTTGATGCAGCCGGCAAAACCATTTGCCCGGGCTTTATTGACGGACATATTCACATCGAAAGCAGTATGCTTCAGCCTGCGGAATTTGTACGCGCTTGTCTGCCTCACGGCACCACGACCGTGATCGCCGATCCTCACGAAATAGCAAACGTTTCCGGTCTTCAGGGCATCGAATATATGCTGGAAGCGACCGACGGTTTGCCTATGAACGTCTATTTTATGATCCCTTCCTGCGTTCCCGCAACGCCTTTTGACGAAGCGGGCGCCGTTATTTCCGCAAAGGACATTGAAAAATATCTTGATAATCCCCGTATATTGGGACTCGGCGAAATGATGAACTACCCCGGAGTCGTTTTCAGAGACGCCGAAGTTCTTGAAAAGATCGCCGTTACAAAGGCTGCCGGCAAGATCGTGAACGGTCATGCGCCTATGCTGAACGGAAGACAGCTTGACGATTATATCGCAAGCGGGATTTTCGACGATCACGAATGTTCGACATTCGAGGAAGCGATCGAAAAACTCAGCAAAGGTCAATGGATAATGATCCGTCAGGGTACCGCAGCGCGTAATGTAAAAGGTCTTATCGACCTGTTCGACGAACCGTATTCGCGCAGATGCCTGCTCGTAACGGACGACAAGCATCCGGCTGATATTCTGAATAACGGTCATATAGACAGTATTATCCGTACCGTTGCGGAAAACGGCAAATCCGTTCTGACGGCGATCAGAATTGCAACATATCAGGCAGCGCAGAGATACGGCTTGAACGCCCTGGGTGCCATTGCACCGGGCTATAAGGCCGATCTGCTGGTATTGGATGATCTTGAAACCGTAAAAGTAGCCGACGTTTATTATAAGGGATGCAAGGTTGCGGAAAACGGCGAAGCAAAACAGTTTGACGCAAAACCTGTGAACGACGAATTGTGGCAGAAGGTCAATAATTCTTTCCGCCTTGATGAAATCAAAAAAGAAGACTTCTATGTTCAGCCCAAGGATAAGCAGTGCAGAGTTATCAAGGTACTGCCCGGTGAGCTTATTACGAAACAGGAGATTATGGACCTTGATTTCACGGCATCCAACGGCATCGACCTTAAGCGTGATATTTTGAAGCTTGCGGTCATCGAACGTCATTCCAATACGGGCCACATAGGTCTGGGCTTCATAACCGGTATGGGCGTCAAAGAAGGCGCGATCGCATCGTCCGTTTCTCACGATTCTCACAACCTGATCGTCGTAGGTGCAAACGAAGAAGATATGGCGGTCGCCGCAAATTATATCCGCAAAATAGGCGGCGGACTTGCTGTTGTACTTAACGGCAAGATCCTGGCTGCTATGGAATTGCCGATATCCGGCTTGATGGGAGTCAAGAGCGCAGCCGAAATGGCAAAGCATAATGACGAAGTACGCGAAGCCGCGGCAAAACTCGGACACGCGGACGGGATCGATCCGTTTATGAATCTTGCTTTCGTAAGTCTGCCCGTTATCCCCGATATCAAAATGACGACACACGGATTGATCGACGTTATCGAACAGAAGCTTGTGCCTTTATTCGTTGATTAATATATTCATCTGTGACTGAAACAGGGCAAAAACGTCCCGTGATCTGCAATCAATGGGTTTCGGTACGATAGCCTTATCCGGGCGTAAAGCCGGAACCCTGTTTTTGCCGTCCGCAACAATGCTGTCGTAAAAACAGAATGAAATTCAAAGGTGCAGTATGAAAAAGAAAATAAAGAGCACGCGCTGGAAGCTTGTTGACAATATGTTCCGCTCGCTTCTTTTCACGGGCGCGGTAATTGAATTTTCGCAGGTCGGCGCCGCGTTTATCGACGGTATCATCATCAGCCGTTTCCTCGGACCGGAGGCAATGGCGGGCGAAGGAATAGCGTACCCCATTTTCCCCATTATCGGGGTGGTAAGCGGTATGATCGCCACCGGTATGCAGGTCACCTGCTCACAGCTTATCGGCAGAGGAAAGGTAAAAGACATCAACCAATTCTTTTCCGCTTCCGTTATTCTCGGAGCGATAATGTCGCTGCTTATTGCCATACCGACTTTGATCTTTGCAAAGCCGTTTGCGGTCCTGCTCGGTGCGTCCGGCACTGCGAAATCCATCGTTGCTCCGGCATCGCAATATCTGTTCGGCATAGGCGTCGGTATTCCTCCGCTTATTATGGTTGCCATCCTTACCCCGGCAATACAGATCGACAGCGGAAGAAAGCAGATACAGCGCGGAGCTGTTATATGCTCGATCGCCGACATCGTATTCGACCTTCTTGCCGTTTATCTTAAACTCGGTATACTCGGCATAGGTCTTGCGACAGCGTTTGCGTATTATATCAATTTTGCATATATTTGCCTGCATTTCCGCAAAAAAGACAGAATGCTGCACTTTGTCAAGCCTAAACTCAAAGCAAAAGAATTTTTCGGTATGCTTTCAAACGGTACCGAAAAGGCGACGAGAAGGCTTATCAACGTTATCCGTCCAATGGTGCTCAACACGCTCATCATTTCGTATGGCGGAGCGATGGCAATGAGCGCACTTTCCATCCGCAACAACCTTGACGGCTTGGCAGGGGTGATGGGTACAGGCATTACCTCTGCCGTGTCGCTGCTTACGGGGCTGTTCTATGGCGAAGTGAACAAAGAAGCGATCTCCGAGGTCAAGTCATACCAATGGAAAAGTACGGCGGTGATATATTCGGTCGTCTGTGCATTCTTCGTGGTATTCTCAAAGATGATAGCGAAAATATATGTGCCGGAAAGCGGCGAGCTTTTGGATATGGTAAATTTTGCCATAATCATACTCGGTCTCCAAACGGGATTGAATACGCTTGTTATGGCAAGGATCAATTACCTTCAGGCGATCATCAAAAAAGTCAATATGAACGTCTTTATTTTCATTTCAAATCTTGTAATGATCGTTCTGAGCGCATTCATTCTCGGCAAATTCTTCGGAGTATACGGTATACTTTCGAGCTTCCTCGTAAGCGACCTTATGTCGCTGGCTGCAATTTATATATTCTATCAGATCAAATGCCGCAAATTCTTTATCGGTAAATCCAATCTGCTGAGCCTGCCGGATTATTTCGAGCTTCATCCCGGAGACGTGATATCGCTTGATATTCGTGATATAGATGACGTTGCGTTCACCTCCGAACAGATACAGCTTTTCTGCAAAGGTCATAAGTACGAATCCCGGATCGCTTATCAATCGTCGCTTACCTTTGAAGAGATCGCGTCGAATATTATCAGGTACGGATTCCCTATGAACAAAAAGAAAGATCCGATCATTGATCTGCGCGTCGTCGCGCTTGAGGATTCGCTCATTATGCGTATAAGGGACGACTGCCCTCATTTTGATATTACAAAACGCATAGCTGAAATAAATGAGGACGACAGCGACCCCGTAAGCAATCTCGGCATCCGCATCACGAGCAAGACCGCCAAGAATATAACGTACACGCACGCATTTGATACGAACAATATTACGATCACTTATGAAAACAATAAATCATAACATCGGTCGTTTGAAGGGATCAACGAAATGAAGCGCGGAATGTATCTGCGCGAATACACTGCACTTTGCGAATTAAACGTAAAAAGGGGTTGAACGTTTATGAAAGAATCACTCAGAGCATTCAAATTCCTTATCATATCCATCAGTGCGGGATTGATACAGATAGGCTCGTTCACATTGTTCAATGAGGTGTTCGGCTGGAAATACACCCTGTCGTATCTCATAAGCCTGCTGCTTTCCGTGCTGTGGAATTTCACGGTCAACCGCAAATACACGTTTCAGTCGGCGAGCAACGTGAAAATAGCTATGCTGCTCGTGCTGGCGTTCTATGCGGTATTCACTCCGCTTTCGGATTGGCTCGGCGGCATTGCCGAGGGAAAAGGCGTGAACGAATACATCGTGCTTGCGGTGACGATGATATCGAATTTTGTGCTTGAATATCTTTATACGCGCTATGTAGTTTACCGTAATTCCTGCGATACGGCAGTAAAGAAAAAGTAGAATCGAGAAAATTTATGAAAAGTTTTATTATTAAAGGCGATATTTGTTACAGCTCCGATAAGGACGAAATAAAGACCTTCCCGTCTTCGTACGCTGTCTGCGTTGACGGCGTTTCGGCGGGAGTTTACGATAAGATACCGAACGAATACGCTTCTCTCCCCGTCATTGATTTCAGCGGAAAGCTCGTTATCCCCGGTATGACCGATCTGCATATCCACGCTCCTCAATTCGCTTTCCGCGGTATGCACGTTGACGTTCAGCTTATGGAGTGGCTGACCAAGCACGCTTTCCCGGAAGAAACCAAGTTCGCGTCCATTGAATACGCCGAAAAAGCGTACGGCATATTCGCCGAAACCATCAGAAAAAGCGCCACTACGCGCGCCTGCGTTTTCGGCTCCGCACATACCGACGCGACCGAACTGCTTATGAAGAAGCTTTCGGATTGCGGCATCGGCGCTTACGTCGGACGTGTGAATATGGATATCAACGCTCCCGACGGACTGCGCGAAAAGAGTGCCTCGTTTTCTGCGTCCGAAACGGTAAAGTGGATAGAAGACACGCTTGACAAATACGACAAAGTACATCCGATACTTACGCCGCGTTTCATTCCGTCCTGCTCACGCGAGCTTCTCGGAATGTTGAATGAAATAGCGGAGAAATACCGCATCCCGACGCAGTCGCATCTTTCGGAAAACCTTGACGAAGTAAGGATCGTAAACGAAGCTTTCCCCGAATGCGAAACGTACGGCGACGTTTACGACAAATACGGTATGTTCGGCACCAATTCCAAAACGATTATGGCGCATTGCGTATATTCGCCCGACAAGGAAGTTGAAAAAATGAAAACAAACGGAGTTTTCATTGCTCATTGTCCGGCGTCGAACACCAACCTCGTCAGCGGAATCGCCCCGGTACGGAAATATATAGAACTCGGAATGAAAATGGGACTTGCAAGCGACGTCGCCGGAGGTCACACTGAATCTATGTTCCACGCGATAATAGATACTATCCAGGTGTCGAATCTGTACACCTGCTACATAGATAATACCAAAAAACAGCTTCGCTTTTCGGAAGCATTCTATTACGCCACAAAGGGCGGCGGCGAATTCTTCGGCAAAGTCGGAAGCCTTGAAAAAGGATACGATTTCGACGCGATCGTGCTTGACGACTCCGCACTTCCCCATCCGCAGTCTCTTGACGTACGCGAAAGACTTGAACGCAGCGTCTACCTCGGACTTGACGACAGAGGCGGTATATGCGGCAAATTCGTTTGCGGCGACAGAGTGATGTAATGATAATTCACAATATCCCGCCCGTGTATGACGAAAATTCGCGTATCCTCATCCTCGGATCGTTTCCGTCTGTCAAATCAAGGGAACAGCGGTTTTTCTACGCACATCCGCAAAACCGTTTCTGGAGAGTCATCGCCGGCGTTTTCGGCAAAAGTGTTCCGGAAACCATTGAGGAAAAGAAGAACTTTCTTTTGGAAAACAACGTCGCCCTGTGGGATACGATAGCGGAATGCGAAATATCCGGCTCGTCCGATATGAGCATAAGGAATGCCGTTCCAAACGATATAAAAATCATTCTCAATTCTGCAAAGATACAAACCGTTTTCTGTAACGGCGGCAAATCTTACGAAACGTATATGAAATACATTTTCCCGTCTGTAGGGATAACTCCCGTAAAACTGCCATCAACGAGTCCCGCAAACGCGTCGATGACGTTTGAAAAGCTTGCGGAAGTATGGAAAAAGAATATGCAAAACAAATAATTCGGATAATACGGAGGGAATAATTATGGGAAAACTCATCAACGGCATCCACCACGTCTGCATCAAATGCGCTACGGAAGCGGAATTTGAAAAAACAAAGGAATTTTACGGCAAAACGCTTGATCTTGAACCCAAACGCGATTGGGGCAACGGAGTTATGTTTGATACCGGCAACAGCTATATCGAGGTCATCGCAAACGCCAAAGAAGACCTGCCGCAAGGCGTCATCCGCCACATCGCGTTCAGGACCGACAACGTTGACGCCTGCATCGGCGAAGTGAAAAAAGCGGGATATGAGATCATTATGGAGCCTGCCGACATAAATATCGCAGCCACCCCCGTTTATCCGGTCCGTGTCGCATT
The DNA here is from genome assembly GCA_045643125.1 of Eubacteriales bacterium. Classification (GTDB taxonomy): domain Bacteria; phylum Bacillota; class Clostridia; order Oscillospirales; family CAG-382; genus UBA1206. The sequence continues at coordinate 1,412 of JAZUKE010000068.1, read as the reverse complement.
CTGCCGTGGTCCTATGGGCGAAGAGATCGAGTTTTTCACCGAGAAATAACGTCAAATATATTCAAAATATTACAAATTTTGAACATTTCGCAAATTTTCTCATATTCGATTTACAAAACGATATCTTTGTAGTATAATGTACGCATAATTCCAAACGGAGGAAAAACGATGAATCGGAGAATTTCGGTATATCGGCTGTCTGCACTTACCGTTTTTGCCGTGTCTGTACTGCTTTCCATTGTCAGGATATGGGTAATGGAAAACAACATTGAAATTAACGACATCAGCACCGGAAACGTGTATTTTATCGAAAAGAATATTGAAACGATATCGTTCGTCGTTTTCTCGGCGTGCTTCACCGTGGCGTTCATCGTACTCGGCATATATCTCGGCAAAAAAGCCAACGCTATGATAGATTTCGAAACGTCTCCCGTCGTCTTTTCGTCGGCACTCTGCGGGTTTATGCTCCTTGCGATCGGTCTTTACTATTCCTATCAGTATATAACCACCGACCGTATCGCTTTCGGCAAATTCCTTGTCTGCCTTGCGATGATCGGCGCGTCCGTGATGTTTCTTTATCTTTCCATCTCCAAAAACGGAATGAAACGTTCGGCGCTTCCGGTAATGCGCATCATCGTCTGTGTTTACGCTATACTGCGGCTTATCGTCGATTTCGTCGAGCAGAACAGTATGCCGTCCAATTCGGCGCTCGTGTTCCATATATTGAGCCTTATCTGCTTTATGCTCTTTATGGTCTACGAGGGCAAATCCGATTTCGGCGCCGCTTCGATGAGGTATTACCTCATAACGGGATATCTGTGCGTGTTCTTTATGATGATATTCGCGCTGCCCAACCTTATACTTACGCTCGGCTTGTATTCGGTCATTGATTCCTACGTCCTTTTCTCCGCAAACGACCTTGTTATAGCGTTTTACGTCTTCACCCGCGTCTATTCGGTGACGAAGATGACGAGCGAGGAACTTGCATCAAAAGAAAAATCCGATGAAAAATAAATAAAATTCAAATTTGCTCTTGACATACCGGCATTTTTGATATATAATCAATGACTGCGCGGAAGTGATCCGCACAGTCATATTTTCGGGGCGTGGCTCAGCTTGGTAGAGCGCTTGGTTCGGGACCAAGAGGCCGGAGGTTCAAATCCTCTCGCTCCGACCAGAAAAAAGCACGCGAAAGCGTGCTTTTTTCAACGAAATAAATCCCTGCCGGGATTTGTGAAATGCGCTTCGCGCGTGGAATTGTCCTTCGGACAGTGAAATGCCTGCGGGCGTGAGAGGGATTTATTTCATTTCACATCCAAGCGAAGCGAGGATATTTCACAATGCCGAGGTACGAGGCATTATTTCACATCGGCGACAGCCGATATTTCACTTGAAAAAGCACAGAATTTATG
>JAZUKE010000067.1:0-4700 GCA_045643125.1 Eubacteriales bacterium | reverse complement strand
CACCGGCTTTGATGCCGAGGAGTTTTTCAACTTCGTCGAGAACAGCCTGAGCGCCTTTGACGTAGCACGCGGTACCGGTGCATACGCTGATGACGTGTTCGCCCTTGGGCTGAAGCGAGAACTGTGCATAGAACGTTGCTACGCCGTAAACATCGGAAACGGGGATGCCGAGCGAATCCGCGATAAGAGTCTGCGCTTCAAAGGGAAGATAGCCGAAAAGTCCCTGAGCCTCCTGCATAATGGGCATAAGAGGTCCCTGAACGTCCTTGTTTTCGGCAATGAAAAGGCGGAGCGACTGCATCTTTTGTTCGAATTCTTCTTTGGAAAGTGCCATTTATTATATCCTCCTTGGAAATTAAGTTCCTGTACGAGCATATCCGTACGGATGAGATTATAACACACAAAGATGCAAATTACAATAGAAAAATCAAAATTTCAGTGTCAAAAAATCGGAAAAGCGGAAATATTTTCTTCATTATATAATATATTCCGCAAAGAACCGCGCAAAAAAGCATTTTCGGGCTTGACAAACACGTTCCGGTATGATAGAATAGCAGTCGGAAAAAGATTTCCGTAAAAAAAACAAACGAAAGGAAAACACTATGAAAAAGACACTTGCTCTCGTTGTCGCTCTCGTAATGGTTTTCGCTGCCGTTGCTTCCTTCTGCGCTTCCGCTGAAGAAGGCTATGTAAACAGAGAATTCACCATTTATGAAACCGACACTGCCCCCGTTATCGACGGCGTTATCGAAGACGGCGAATATTACCTCGTTTCCTTCTGGCCCGCTGATATCGAAATGGTCTCCGTAGGCGACTACGTTGACAACATCGAAGCATATCTTTATATGTGCTACGACGAAAACAACCTTTACTACGCAGTAAAGACCGAATGCGACGCTCCTCACGTTGCACTTATGGACAACAACAACCAGAAGTGGATCTTCAACGCTCACCACGTTATGACCCTCATCATCCCCGATGATCCCACCAAGGAAGCTTATCCTTACACCGCAGACAAATGCGACTGGTCTTCCCTCTACAACGGCAATTTCTGCTTCGAGTGGTCTATGATCTACTCCAGCGAAGAAGTTGCAGGCGCTCACGGTGCGAACGAATCCTTCGCTACCAACCACTTTATGGACATCCTCTCCTCTGCTACATATAAATGCGGCAGTGCTGACGGTTGGGACTGCTACGAAGTTTCCATTCCCTGGACTGCTCTTAAGAACAGCTACAATCCCGACGGACTTACCGGCGCCGAAGGCGAAGTTTTCGGCTTTGACTTCAACATCGGTCTTTCCTCCATCAACGACGATCCCGACGTTATCGCAAACGGCGGTTATGACGGCGGCGCTTTCGGCTACAAGGGCAACTACCTCAAATTCGCAGGATGCTACGGCAGCGAATCCGGTGCAAAAGAACTCGGCCATGCAGCTATTATGACTCTCGGCGGCGAATACGTTCCCGAAGATGATCCCGAAGAATCTTCCGAAGCTCCCGTTGAAGGATCCAAAGAAGAATCCAAACCCGCAGAAGAATCCAAACAGCCCACCCCCAAGTCCGGCGACGCAGGTATGATCGCTCTCGCAATCGTATCCGTCATCACTCTTGCAGGTGTTGTAGTTGTAAAGAATAAATAATCTCTGACTTGTTCGTTTGACGCAGATCGCGTGAAATAGAATAAATAATCGGATTTTTACCGGAAACCGTGGGCGAAAGCCCGCGGTTTCTTTTTTACCTTTCAAAATATGCTTGATTTTATAATATTTTTCCAAAAAAATGCATATATTTTTTTAACGGAATATTGACAAAGCGAAAAAAATATAGTATAGTAATGTACAAGGAAAATAATCATTTATTTCCAAAAAAACAAGAAAGGTGAAACACAATGAAAAAGACACTCTCTTTTATCCTCGCACTCGCACTCGTTCTTTCCTGTGCGTTGATCGCAGTTTCTGCCGTTGATGAGCCCTCTGCTTATCTTTGGCTGAAAAAAGACGCAGACGGCACTGACTACAGTGTTACCTGGGTTTTCGACAACTCATCCGGAATCCTTGAAAACGGCAAGACCTACACCTGTTTTGCTACCGCAAAATTCGATGAAGGCTGCACCGGCACCGTTTATTGCAACTGCTACGTTTATGATGACGTTGCAAAAGCAATCGCATCTGACTGGAGCGGACTTATGAACTTCCTCGATTACGCGAAATGCGGTTCCATCGACGGCGTTTGGAACGATTTCGAAGCATCCTGGGTATTCTCCGACACCACTTACGGCGGATTCACCGGCGAACAGGGCACAACCATCGGCGGCGTTACTATGGGTATCGGCTTCTATCAGGCTTCCGGCACGATCTCCGTTTCCGAACTCGGCTTCAAAGATGAAAACGGCGAAGTTGTTTGGTCTTACACCTTCGAATACGGCATCGACTTCACTGCCAATGATATCATTGTCAGCGATTCCTTCGACTATGACGGCGAAGGCGACACTTGGGGCCTCGTAGGCGCTGACGTTGTTCTTCCCGAACCCGCTGAAAAAGGCGAAATCATCTCTGTCGGCAAATCCTACACCGTTGACGATAACTACGTTGTCCGTGATGACGGCTACGGCGATCCCGGCTTCACCAAACTTACCGACGGCACCAAAGACGATGCAGGTTCCGCTGCTCCCGCAGGTTTCAACTTTGCTGAAGGCGCTAACTCCGCAAGCGTAACCGTTGATCTCGGCGAAGAAACCGATATCGCTGCTATCGTTGCTGACCTTCAGGGCGGCAACTGGGGCATTCCTAACCCCGCTACCTATTCCGTTTCTTTCGCAATTTCCACCGATGGTGAAAGCTTCACTTCTCTCGGCACCGTTTCCGGCGACAAAGTTACTGTTGTTGATCCCGCTGAAAGCGATTCCGACTGGGGCGTTTCCAACTTCGAATATGATTGCGTAGAAGGCACCAAAGCTAAATTCGTTAAAGTTACCTTCAACAAACCCGCAGACTACACCGGCAACCACTGCTGGCCCTCTGAAATCCAGATCTACGGCGTTGCTTCCGGCGAAGAACCCACTTCTGAACCCGCTGTTGATCCCAGCACTCCCGACAATCCTCCTAAGACCGGTGACAACGGTATGATCGCTCTCGCAGTTATCTCCGTCATCGCTCTTGCAGGCGCTGTTGTTGTTAAAAAATCCAAATAAGCAATAACATAACTGAATAAGGAGAGAGCGCGTATGCGCTCTCTTCTTTGTTAAATATTGGGGCGTATTATGATTCTCGATTTGAAATTTTTCCTCAATTCAATAGGCTTCGGCGTCGGGCTTGCGATGGACGCCTTTTCGGTGTCGCTTGCCAACGGGCTGAACGAGCCGCAGATGAAAAAGCGCCGTATGTGCCTTATTGCGGGCACGTTCGGTACGTTTCAGATAGTTATGCCGCTTATCGGCTGGGTATGCGTTCACACCGTGGCAAAGCAGTTTGAATCATTCCACAAATTCATTCCGTGGATCGCGCTTATCCTGCTCGGCTTTATCGGCGGCAAAATGCTCATCGAGGGGATAAAAAGCAAAGGTGAGGAAAGCGGAGAGGTCAAAGAAGTAAGTTTTCTGTCGCTTATCGTTCAGGGGATAGCCACGTCGATCGACGCGCTTTCCGTCGGTTTTACGATAGCCGACTATGAAAAAGCCGAAGCCGTAACGGAGTCGCTTATAATCGGCGTCGTTACGTTTGCAATATGTATCGCGGGGCTGCTCATCGGCAAACGCTTCGGCACGAAGCTTGCCGGCAAAGCGTCAATGCTCGGCGGTGTGATACTTATTTCGATAGGGCTTGAGATCTTCATAACGGGAGTCATCTGATGTTCCGTGCTATATTTATCGACATTGATAATACCCTGCTCAGCTTTGACGGCTATGTGAAGCAGACGATGAAGGAAGGCTTTGAAAAGTTCGGGATATGTGAGTACAACGACGGTATGTTCGACGTGTTCACGTCCATAAACGATGCGTTCTGGCGCCGCATAGAAGACGGCACGCTTACTTTTGAAGAGCTGATGAAGATCCGCTGGAACACCATTTTTGATTCCCTCGGAATAGTGTACGACGGTGTCGCATTTGAAAAATTCTTCCGTTCACGCATATTCACGAGCGCGATCCCTATGGGCTCCGCCTTTGAGCTTCTCGATCATCTCAAAAGCAGGTACGTTCTCTGCGCCGCAAGCAACGGCCCCTACGAACAGCAGGTAAACCGTCTTAAAGTCGGCGGAATGTATGACTATTTCGATCACTTCTTCATTTCGGGCGATATCGGATATCAAAAGCCGACGAAAGAGTTTTTTGATGAATGTTTCGTCCGTCTCAACGCAGGCAGGAGCGCCAGGATATCGCCGTCGGAAACGCTGATGATCGGCGATTCGCTCACGTCCGACATCAGAGGCGGAAAGAACTGCGGAATGAAGACCTGCTTTTACAATTTCAAATCACGTCCCGTCCCCGACGATATCAAACCCGATTATTGCGTTACGGACTTAAAAGAAATACTCCTGATCGCTATGTGAGATCAGGAGTATTATTTTTAGTGTGCTCGGCACGCATATTCATTTGGCGGTGAAAGTCCGCTACAGACTTGGCAGTAGGAACTGTTAGACGAAGACAAGGGCGTCCATCGTGAGGTGGAGTCTGAAAGAAGTCGGATGTAATGGCTGAAAAGTGC
>JAZUKE010000066.1:0-55008 GCA_045643125.1 Eubacteriales bacterium | reverse complement strand
CAGAACTACGACGAAGCAGTCAACTACTACAAATCCATTCTTCAGCGCAACAACAACTACGACTCCGCTTATGTCGGCATCGGCGATACCCTTTACAGAAACGGTAAATTCACCGAAGCTATGACGTATTACAAGAGCGCTTATGATACACAGAACTATTCCAAAGCCTATGCCGAATACAGAAAGGAATGGGTAGAGAAGTGGATAATCATCGTTCCTATCGTAGTCATAGTGTTCTGCGTTGCAGTCAGCCTCCTCTTCAAATGGGCAAACAAGGTCAACCTTCAGGGCCGTGTTTACAAAGAGAAGAGAACCATTAAGGAAGAACTCCTTTACGCATTCCACATCATATTCCATCCGTTCGACGGCTTCTGGGATCTCAAACACGAAAAACGCGGCGGCGTCCGCGGTGCGACGATAATCCTCTGCACAACGGTTCTCGTGTTCATCTATCAGGCAGTCGGCAGAGGCTATCTCTACAATCCGTACGGAAATTCAGTCAGCTACATTTCCGAGATCCTCTCGGTCATCGTACCTCTCTTCCTGTGGGTAACCGCTAACTGGTGTCTTACCACATTGTTCGACGGCGAAGGTACATATAAAGATGTTTACGTAGCGACCTGCTACTCGCTGACTCCGCTTCCTCTCCTCCTGCTCCCCACGATCTGGCTTTCCAACATCGTCACTCTTGACGAAATGGGAATCCTCGCACTCGTCAATTCCATCGCGTTCTTCTGGCTCGGCTTGCTCGTCTTCTTCGGAATGATGGTCATTCACGATTACTCACTCGGAAAGAACGTGCTTACCACTATCGGTACTATCGTCGGTGCTGCGTTCATTATGTTCATCGTGATCCTCTTCGGTACTCTTCTTGCCAAGGTTTACGGCTTCTTCTTGAGCATATATACCGAGTTGTCGCTCCGCGTATCATAGAGAAAGGAAGGAAAAAGTATTATGAAAAAAACACTTATAAGACTTTTGGTGCTTGTAATCGCAATGTCACTCGTTGCGCCGTCCGTCCTTTCCGTGATATCGTTCGCGGCTGATGATTCTTCCAACGTAAATATCTGGGACACCCTCGATCCTGCTTATACTTCAGCCGAATTCAACTCGGTCGAATCCAGGATCGCCGGCGATACCACTATTGCTCCGATGGAACTCATACTTGTAAAAGACGGTTATGCGCTTTACAACGATCCGCTCAACGGCGAAGTTATCTGCCTCAAGCTCGCTGCTCCCAATGCGGAAGGCGAGTACGAAGTGGATGAAAACGGCGTTTATAAATACGTCGGTTACTACTGCACCAACCCGTATAAGATCGGTACGAGTAAATCCGTAGATAAAGAGCAGGATACTTCGATATCCGTAAAGAAAACACTTCTTTCGCAGCTCATTATCAAATATCAGGAAAACACAAACGAGACCACGCTTGAATCCTACGCAAGCTCCGCGCTCTTTGATCAGATCACCTGCAAGAAGATCCGCGGCGGTCTCAGAGTTGAATACACCATCGGACGTGAAGAAACGACCTACCTCGTTCCCCGTCAGATAAGATTCGACAAATGGATGGAGATCCTTATCCAGATAGCCGAAAACTCTTCCAAAACCAAAGAGAAGAGAACGTTTATGGCTTACTACACGCTCCACGCAACGAGCGTTGAACAGCTTACTTCCTGGGGCGACAATTTCAAAGCCAACAGAAAAGACAGCGTAAGTGACGTTACCTGGGAATATCTCTTCCAGTCCAAGAAAGATTACCTCGCAACCAATCCTACCGACCCCGGTGCCTGGGGTATTTACGCCGGTGTTTACGAAAACTACGTCGTGACACAGCGCGATAAGTCCAATAAGACTATCAAAGAAAACGAAGAAAAATTCCCCTGCACAAAGAACTTTGCAATAATGGTATTTGAAGGCACTGCGAAAGCCGCAGAACTTCGTAAAGTCGAACAGTACGTCAAACTTTATACCGATTATTCCAAAGAAAGACTCGAAGAAGACCACGCCGAAACTGAATACACCGCAAACGACAAGATCCCCGCACTCTTCAAGCTCGCTCTTGAATACACGCTTGACGAAAACGGACTTTACATCAGACTCAATGCAGGTAAGATCAGATTCGACTCCTCCAACTACACACTTCAGTCCATCTCGTTCCTGCCCTATGCAGGCGCAGTCGATACACACGACGAAGGCTTCATCTTCTCACCTGACGGCTCCGGTACGGTATTCGACCTCAAGGATATAGCCGGCAAGCAGTTCACTACCACCAGCCAGATCTACGGTCAGGACTTCGCATATCATACGATCTCCGGTGCAAACAGAGAAATCGTAAGATACCCCGTATTCGGCGCAGTTGAAACTGTCGTTACTTACAAAGAATACGAAGATACCGAGATCACCGTTGACCCCGAAACCGGTGAAGAAGTAGAAAACATCGTTACAAAGACCGAAAGCATCAATACCAATTACGGTTATCTCGCAATGATAACCTCCGGCGACTCTCTTGCAAAACTTACCGTTAATAACGGCGGTTCGCTCCATATGTACGCTTCCGCGTATACCACGTTCAACCCGCGTCCCAGCGATACATACAGCCTTAACGGCGGCCTTTCCGCAGGTACCGATGCAATGTGGACTGTCGAATCCAAGAGAAGATATACCGGCGACTACGGACTCAGAATTTTCATCCTCGACGGTGAACAGGCTTCCGTAGCAGGTATGGCAAACATTTACAGAAGCTATCTCGAATCCGAAGGCTATTTCACAAGACTTGAAAAAACCGATTCAGCCGAAGATATTCCTCTTTATCTCCAGACTCTCGGTGCCATCGACACTACCAAGACGTTCCTCGGCGTTCCCGTTAAGAAGAGCGTTCCGCTTTCCAGCTTCGATGACATCATTACGATGCTTCAGACTCTTAAAGAAAAAGCAGGAATCACGAACATCAAGGTACTTATGGAAGGTTGGTGCAACGACGGTATGCTGCCGCTCGTTCCCTCCGAAATCGAGATCTGCGACGCTCTCGGCGGCGAAAAGAAGTTCAAAGAACTTTTGAGCTACGCTTCCGATAAAGCAAACGGAAACATTCAGCTCTTCCCGAACCTTGACTTCGTTCTTGCAGCAAAAGACGAAATGTTCGACGGTTTCGACAGCGATGACCTTGCAAAGACCATCGACGACCGTTCCACCGGACTTCGTTACTACAATCCTATTTATCAGGGCTACGCTCCTTCAAGACTTGGTATAATCTCCGGCAACGTTATGGAAAAATTCTATAACAAAGCTATGAAAGATTACAGCAAGTACAATGTAGGCGGCATCGCCGTTACCACACTCGGTCAGTACCTTTCTTCCGACTTCAACGAAGATGATCCTCTCAACAGAGAAGATACCAAGAAGATCGTCAGCAGACTCGCTAAGAAGATCAAAGAAGAAAACGTCAACGTCCTCGTTGCCGGCGGTAACTACTATGTATGGCCTTATGTAACCGATATCGTCGAAGTTCCTCTTGACGACTCCCGTTACAAATACACCAGCGCTTCTGTTCCTTTCTACGGAATGGTAATTCATGGTTACATCGAATTTTCGGGTACTGCGATCAACCTCGCGGGCGACTATCAGTACCAGCTCCTCAAAACTATCGAGAACGGTGCCGATCCGTTCTTCGTAGTCGCATACGAGAATACCTCCGAACTTAAGAACTACAACAGCAACTACTTGCTTTCCAAGTATTATTCCGTTAAGTATTCCATCTGGTTCAACGATATAATGAATACTTATAAAGAACTCAATGATGCTCTCAAAGACGTCAAGTATTCGCTCATTGTAGACCACGAATTCCTTGATAATGACAAGAAAGTCGTTAAAGTAACTTATGATAACGGTACGGTATTCCTTATCAACTACCTCGAAAAAGACTATGAGGTAACTTACGGCGACGAAGAAATCGTGATCAAAGCAAATGATTTCGTTAAAACTACCGTAGAGAAAGGAGAGGTCGTAAATGGATAACGCAAAAACATTGCCGGTAAAAGCAAAGAAACGCAAGAGCAAATCACTCGATAAGAAAAAAGCTCGTTATGGTTGGTTCTTTATTGCGCCATTCCTTATCGGTTTCTTACTTATCTATCTGCCGATGATACTTGACTCCTTTAAATATTGCTTCATCGAAACCAAGGCGGTAAAAGGCGGCGGCTATGAAGAAATATGGGTAGGTCTTGACAACTTCACATATGCGTTCTTCGAAAATCCGGATTTCACTCAGACACTTATCACAAGTGTAAAAGAACTCCTCTTCAACATCCCCGCAATCGTAATTTTCTCGCTCTTTATGGCTGTTCTTCTTAACCAGAAGATGAAGGGCAGAGGATTATTCAGAGCAATCTTCTTCATCCCGGTCATCGTTTCCACCGGTATCGTTGAATCCATCGACTTGCAGAATACACTCGCCTCGGTGCAGGAGTCAATGGGTACAATGGACTCGGAAGCAATGGAAACGGCAACATCTGCGGGACAGCAGATATTAAACGTAATGGATGTCCAGCGATTCTTCAGTAATATGAAGGTCGGTACCGAACTTGTTTCATACGTCGTTGACATAGTAAACTCCGTTTACGATATAGTCAATAAGTCCGGTGTTCAGATGCTTATATTCCTTGCAGGTCTTCAGTCGATTTCACCCGCCATCTACGAATCCTGTAAGATGGAAGGCGCAAGCGCTTGGGAAACTTTCTGGAAGATAACTTTCCCGATGATCTCCCCGATGATCCTCGTAAACACGATCTACACCGTCATCGACGCTTTCACTTCGCAGTCCAACTCCGTAATGAAGTTCATCAACAACATCTTCAACGGTTCCGGCGGTATGACAAGAGCCACGGCAATGAGCTGGGTCTACTTCCTGCTCGTAGCATTGATACTCGCACTTGTTGCAGGTATCCTTTCGGCTTACATCTTCTATCAGAGAAGAGATTAAGGAGGGGAAAATAATGGATAAAACTTACAGCAGAAAAAGCGATCCCTCTATGCTCGTCTTTGACGAAAAGACACCGTTTTGGGTAAAAATGCGTTATAAATACCTTACAACCTACTTCCTCGGAAAAGTTCTTTGGACTATTTTCCGTCTGGTACTTCTCGTAGGTATTTCTTACGTCATTATTATGCCGTACATTTCCAAGATCTCTACCTCGTTTATGAGCAGAGAAGACTTCGTTGACGTATCCGTATATCTTATCCCGCGTTATCCCACACTCGATACTTATAAGGCGGTAATCAACGATAACCACTATTGGCAGGCACTTTTCAACACTACAACTCTTTCGGTTCTTTGCGGTGTCGTTCAGATGCTTATCGCTTCGATAGTTGGTTACGGTTTTGCAAAATTCAATTTCAAATTCAAAAAGACCATCTTTATCTTCGTTATCATCACGATGATAATTCCTCACCAGTCGATTCAGATGTCGCTCTTTATGAAATTCAGATATTTCGATATCTGGGGAATTTACGGATTCTTTGCAAAACTCTTCGGTTCCACGGAAGCGTCTCCGGCAATATGCAGCCTGCTTGACTCGTACTGGCCTCTCGGCATACTTTCGTTCTGCGGTCTTGCATTCAAGAACGGACTCTTCATCTTCATTATGCGTCAGTTTTACAAGGGCGTTCCCGATGAACTTGAAGAAGCTGCATACGTTGACGGCGCAGGCGTTTTCAAGACCTTCGTCAGAATCATCATTCCGATGTCTGTTCCTATGATGGTAACGATCTTTATGTTCGCTTTCTCATGGCAGTGGACTGATACCTTCTATACCAGCCTGTTCTTCAAGGATACCAATAAGATCAAGCTTCTGCCGAATATCGTTGCGATACCTAAATCGCTCGATACCGAATACGCGGCAAAAACTGCTTATGAAACGGCTATCCGCAATACCTGCGGCTTGCTGATCCTTATCCCGCTCGTTATCGTTTACCTCTTCGCTCAGAGAACTCTTATCGAAGGCGTCGAACGCAGCGGTATCACCGGCTGATACGTCTTATACAAAAAGTATTACGGCACTCCGTTTGGAGTGCCGTGACTTTTTGAATGTAAAAAGCCTTCACTTATGAGGTGAAGACTTTTTTGCTCTATTTGTTCTTTTCGCTTGCGTAATACGCGACGGCAAGATCGGTGACAAGACCGTAACTTTTTACTCCCGCCTTGACCTTTTGTGACGTGAGATATGCGTTGTTTGTCGTGGAAACGACCTTTGCCGCAGTCGATTCGCGGTACTTATCGAAAAATCTCGAATACGCTGACATTTCGTCTGAAATGACTTTTTGATATCGTTCGGAAACGAATTTTTTGTAAAGGTCTTTGTCCGATTTGTTGAGCGCCGACATAACTTCGCGCAGCACGTTGACGTATCCGCTGTACTTTATATAACTGTCCTTGCTGTTGATGCAGACGAGGAACGCCATAAAGTTCGCTTCGTCTTCGCGTGCGATGCCGCGCTGATGAGACATTTCGTGCGCCATCGTGTAGGGAAGTATGAAGTCGGGATAATTGTAATTTACGTTCGATTCCCCTGTGAAAAACGTGTAAACGCCGGAGATATGAGTGTACGTCATATACTCCGAAAGAGCGATGGGCTTGACGCGGCTTCCGAACGACGTGATGAAATCCGTCGTTGACGCATATCGTTCATAAGCTTCGTTTATCTCGTCGCATAACTCATTGTACGACATCGGAAGATGCGATTCGCCGTTTGATGCAAACGCAATATCCGGCAGGATTATGTCAAGTTCATCCGCAAGACGGATCGCCGTATCGTACAACGCTTCGCCGGACACCGGGGAGTCGGTCAGATCAAGATTATCGGCAAGCGGACAGCGGAAATACGCTGGTCCGAACCCCATAAGGAATGTTGTGGATATTATCAGTATCAACGACAAAAGGAACATAATTATCCTTATAAGTCCTTGATTTTGCTTTGTTTTATAGGCTTTGACCGCAAATGCGATCACCGAAAACAGAAACAGCGGTATGAGTATCACAAGACATTCCGCAACGGAAAACGGAAACAGCGTCGTCAGCTTTGCAAGTACGAACCGCAGTCCCTGACCGGGATAACGTGTCCACCATTCCGCAAATGCCGTCGACAAACGTGAGATTATGTAAACCAAGAGGCTGAAACCGAAAAGGATGTATAATGTCACATAAAACGGCTTTAAGACGCCGTGATCGCGCAGCCTTGAAACAAGACCTCGCTTTGTGCTTACTGTACGATCCATTCTGTTTCTCCGCTTATTTAATCTCCACTGTCCAGCCGAATTTGTCTTCGATCCTGCCCCACTGGATGCCGGTGAGTTCTTTATAGAGTTTGCCGGAAACTTCGCCGATCTCGAAGTTGTTGATAGTCATTTTCTTGTCGCCCCAGTAAAGCTCGCCTACGGGAGAAACGACGGCTGCCGTGCCGGTGCCGAACATTTCTTCGAGCTTGCCGTTCTCGTGAGCTTCCCAAACTTCGTCTATCGAAATTCTGCGCTCGGTGACGGTGTAGCCTTCGGATCTGAGAAGCTCGATGGCAGAACGTCTGGTAACGCCGGGGAGTATGTTGCCTTCAAGAGCCGGAGTGATGATTTCGCCGTCGATCTTGAAAAATACGTTCATTGCGCCGACTTCGTCGATGTACTTGTGATAGATACCGTCGAGCCAGAGTACCTGAGCGTATCCGTGGTCGTCGGCTTTCTTCTGCGCGATAAGGGAAGACGCATAGTTGCCGCCGACTTTTGCAAAGCCGGTGCCGCCTCTGACCGCTCTGACGTACTGATCTTCGACCATTATCTTAACGGGGTTGAGACCTGCTGCGTAGTAGGAGCCGGACGGAGCAAGGATGATGATGAATTTATAAGTGTGAGACGGATGGACACCGAGGAACGGGTCGGTAGCGATGATGAACGGACGGATGTAAAGGGAAGTGTCGGGAGCGGTGGGGATCCAGTCACGGTCAACGTCGACGACGGTTTTGATCGCTTCAAGAGCGAATTCGGGATCGACACGCGGAATACACAGACGGTCGTTGGTGTTGTTCATTCTTTCGATGTTCTTTTCGGGACGGAAAAGAAGAACTTTGCCTTCGGCAGTGCGGTATGCTTTAAGACCTTCAAACATTTCCTGACCGTAGTGGAAAACCATAGAAGCGGGAGAAAGTGTAAGATCGTGGAACGGCTCTACTCTTGCGTCGTGCCAGCCTTTTTCTTCCGAATAATCGCAGACGAACATATGATCCGTGAATACTTTGGCAAATCCGAGCTTGGAAGCGTCGGTAGGTTTAGCCTTCGGTGCAGTCGTTCTGGTAATTTTGATTTCCATAAAAATTATACCTCCGTAGTAAATAATTATACAATAACATTTTGCTTATTATAAATCAAAGCTTTCAAAATTTCAACCTTTTCAACAAAAAATAATAAGATTTTCTGTGAAAAAACTTAAAATTATTCTGTTTTTCAAAAAAGTACTTGATTTTTTAATAAGGCTATGTTAACATAATGTTCAGTCACCATAACTGAGTTTTCGGAAAGGATGTGTAAAGATGAAATCAAACGGCAAAAACAATTTATTTATTTGCATATCTATTCTTGCGTTTTCGTTCTTAATTTCGTCTTTGCTCCTTACGAACAACGCCAATAAAGCAGCCGTGATACCTGTAAACGACTATTCCGGTTTTACGGTTTATGATTCAAGTTCCGAGGTAAAAGCGGTCGGAAACGATATTGACTGCTATTCGCTGACCGTCGGCGGGACCTTCGTGGGATATTTCAAAACCGCTGAAGAAGCGTATATTTCCGTTGAACAGGCGGCGTTCGCAAAGGTAAATTCCGAATACGAGAATTACGAAAGCTACGATATTATGACACCCGTCGAGATAAAAATGCAGACGATGAGCGAGGATGAGTTTGCGGAATGTCCGAAAAACGAGCTGCCTCCGATCGACATAAACGTCTACCTGCTTTCGGTCGAGACAAAGTCCGTTCCGTTTTCCACGACGTATATCGACAACGCAAACGAATATATGGGAAACGAAAAAGTCAAAGCAAACGGAAGCGACGGCGTTACCGAAGAAACGTACCGTTTGACATATCTTAACGGCGAAAAGATAAACAGCGAAAAAATAGACGAAAAAGTCATTACAAAGCCGGTAAACAAGGTCATCGAGCGCGGCACCAAGTACAGAAAAGAAACACAGATCTTCGTTTTCCCTTATGACGGACGCATCACGTCGCAGTTCGGCGGACGTTATCTTATGGGATATACAAATCACCGCGGCATAGATATTGCGGGCTTGGATCACGAACAATACAATAAAAACGGCACCATTGCCAGAGACGAATGTTACGGCGACAATATCCACGCTGCCGGAGACGGAAAGGTCGTATTCGCCGGATTCAGCAACAGTTACGGTTATTATGTGGTCATAGAACATCCTAACAAGCTTCGTACATACTACGCGCATCAAAGCAAAATTCTTGTAAAAGTCGGCGATGTTGTAAAACAGGGCGACGTTATCGGACGTATCGGAAACTCCGGCAACAGCTACGGCGCACACGTTCATTTCGAGGTGCGCGTGCCCGGATCCGACGGCGAATATACGCAGTCGGTAGACCCGGCGGATTACCTCCTCGGTTACGACGATTTTCCTCTTGACGACTGAAAAACGAATATTCCATCAAGCCGTTTTCCCATTTCGGGGAAACGGCTTTCTGTTTGCAAGGTCAACATAATTATTTTAAAAAAATATAAAAAAGGTATTGCATTTTGAAAATTCTTATATTATAATAGACCTATCGGTGGGGAATAGTGTCAAAATTGACCAAATTATCCCATAAAATCGCTCCCACTCCCAAAATTCGGCATAAATGGGCAGCAGATCAGACAGAAAGGGGAAACGGCTATGTTCACAGGTGAATATTGGTACAGTATGGACAGCAAGGGCCGTATCTCCGTACCTGCAAAATTGCGCGAATCGCTCGGCGATGAATTCAAGATCTGCAAAGGCTTCGATAAATGCGTCTGCATCTACCCCATAAAGGATTGGGAGGAATTCGCACAGAAGATCAAGTCGCTGCCGGAAACAAGTCAGCGCCGTGCAAGACGTTATTTCTTCTCGGGCACCGTTGACGGCGTGCTTGATTCGCAGGGACGTATAACCGTCACTCCCGCCTATAAGCAGTTTGCTTCCCTTGAAAAAGACGTCGTGATCATCGGCAACGATAACCATATTGAAATATGGGATTCGTCCGTTTGGGAAAGCGAACAGGAATTTATGACCTCCGAGGACGTCACCAACGACCTCATAAACTGCGGCTTCTGATATGGAATTCAAACATTATTCGGTTATGGCTGACGAAACGCTCGAGGGACTTTGCGTAAAGCCCGACGGCATCTACATAGACTGCACTCTCGGCGGGTGCGGACATACAAAAAGAATCTTGACTCTGCTCGGTGAAAACGGCAGAGTCATCGGTATAGACCTTGATAACGACGCGCTTGCCAACGCGAGAGAAACGGTGAACGATCCGCGGCTTCTTTTGTGGCACGGCAATTTCAAAGAAATGAGAACTGCCGCGAAAGAATACGGATACGAAAAAGTTGACGGAGTTCTGTTCGATCTCGGCGTGTCGTCGTATCAGATAGATACCGCGTCACGCGGATTTTCTTATATCAGAGATGCAAAACTCGATATGAGATTCGATACCACACAGGGAGATACGGCGGAGGACGTCGTTAATTCACTGTCGGAATACGAGCTTGCGGATATTTTTTTCAAATACGGCGAAGAACGCTATTCAAGAAAAATAGCTTCAAAGATCGTCGAATACCGCGAAACGAAGCAAATCGAAACCACATCCGAACTTGCGTCGATCATCGCTTCCACCTGCCCGGCATCGTACAAAAAAGAGGGAAATCCGGCAAAGAGATGTTTCCAGGCGCTTCGCATTTTCGTGAACGGAGAACTTGACGACCTCGGAAAAGCGTTTGAGACCGCTGCCGATATGCTGAACGGCGGCGGAAGACTCGCAATAATCACTTTCCATTCGCTTGAGGACAGGATCGCAAAGACGACGCTTGCAAAACTCGAAAACCCCTGCGAATGTCCCAAAGATTTTCCCGTCTGCGTATGCGGAAAGAAGCCGATCGTCAAAGTCATCACGAAAAAAGCCATAACAAGCTCCGATAAAGAAAACGAAGAAAACAGCCGTTCACATTCGGCAAAGCTGAGAATAGCGGAAAAACTGTAACTCTCCGCCGCCGACGCATAGAGGTGCGAAAATGAAAAACAATACAAAAGGAAATATAAAAACAACGTCGAAAAAACCGACAAATGCTCAGAACAGATCACTCGCTGTCAAAAAAAGCGAAAATTCGCTTTCGGAGCGCGTTACCGTCGTCAGCAGCAAAAGAAAGCCCAAGACACCTATTTCGGCAGGTGCCGTGTTTGCAGTCGTCACCATAACTCTGCTTCTCGTTTTCGTGGTGATGAACTATGCGGAAATCGACAATTACAACAGCGATATTGCCGAACTGCGCGACGAACTCACCGAACTTCAGAAGAGCGCCGACAAACTCGAACAGAAGCTCGATAAAAAGAACGATCTCGTCGCTTTTGAAGAATACGCAGTCAACGAACTCGGTATGGTGAAATCCGGCGGACTCACCCGCATAAACATCACCGCGCTTCCGGAAGATCGCGGAACTACATACAGATACGATTCCGACGAAACGGGCATCGGCGTTTTGCTCAGCGGCTTCGGTGAAGTTTTCAAAAACTTTTTTGATTGATAACATAATACCGTAATATCCGCAGTAAAATGTGGGTAAGATATGCGCCGTCAGGAGAATCGGAATTGAACAAAGTCACATACACAAAAACGACCGGAAAATCCACCATAGCAAGAGGATGCGTTGTGATAGCGCTTCTCTTGCTATGTCTTTGTGCGCTTATATACCGCCTTGCCGACCTTCAGCTGATAGACGCCGAAAAGAACAGAAACGCTGCCATCGACCAATACACATCCGAGATCACAATATACGCCAAAAGGGGAAGTATATACGACCGCAATATGAAAGTGCTGGCGACAAGCTCTACCGTGCAGACGGTTTTTATCTCGCCTTACGATATCGTTGACGACGAGCAGGCGGAGTTGATCGCAAACGGACTTGCAAGAATACTCGGCGCAAGCAAGGAAGACGTGCTTGAACGTGCCGGACGCAAATATTCAAAGTATCAGATAATCAAAAAGAACGTCGAAGAAGCCGAAGAAACGGCACTGCGCGAATTTATCGAAAAGAACGATCTGTACCGTCAGGTCTGCCTTGAAGAATCGACCAAACGCTATTACCCCTATTCGACTCTTGCCTGCCACACACTCGGATTTGTCGGCGGTGAAAATACCGGACTTTACGGTATCGAGAGAACTTACGAAAAAGTACTCGGCGGCATCAACGGCAAAGCGATACAGGGGCAGGACGGTCAGGGAAACGAGCTTCCGTTCCAATACGAAAGTTATATCGACTCCGAAGACGGTCAGAGTGCGGTCCTTACGCTGGACTATACCATACAGTCGATACTCACGAAATACCTTATGGACGCCGTTGAAGAGCATAAACCCACTTTCGGCGCAAGAGGCATCATAATGCAGGTCGATACGGGCGAAATACTCGGAATGGCAAGCATCGGCGAATTTGACCTTAACGCATACGGACACCTTACCGGCGAATACCTCGACAAATACGAAGCCTTCAACGGTACTGATGAAGAGAAAAGGGATTACGAAAACGAACTCCTTTTTGAAATGTGGAAAAACAAAGTGGCGACCGAGCTTTACGAGCCGGGCTCCACTTTCAAGATAATCACCACCGCCATCGGTATAGAAGAGGGCGTGTTCACTCTCAATTCAAAATATACCTGCAAAGGCGCCTATACGGTACTCGGCGTTCCCATCCATTGTCATACGGGCAACGTACACGGCGAACAGACCGTTGCCGAAGCCCTCGTCAATTCCTGCAACCCTGCGTTCGTGCAGATGGGACTTGACATCGGCGGCGACCTCTTTATGAAATATTTTGACGCTTTCGGCTATACCGACAAGACAGGCTCCGACGTACTCGGCGAAGCAAGAAGCATTTACTACGAAAGCCTCGCCAACCAGCTCGACCTTGCCAACTGCGCGTTCGGTCAGTCTATGTCGATAACGATGCTGCAGCATATCGCCGCCGTATCGTGTGTAGCAAACGGCGGATACCTTACCACACCGCACCTTATCAAGGGCTACGTTGACTCAAACGGCAACTACACCGAAAGCACGGAATATTCCGCAAAGCGTGCGGTCATAAGCGCGGCGACCGCAAAAGATGTTCTCGGCGCTCTCAAAAATTCGACAAAAAACGCGTCCGTTTCGGGTTATAATATATCGTCCAAAACGGGTACGTCACAGAAACTCGGCAGAAAAGACGCCAAGCCCGACGAAGAATACTACATAGCAAGCTGCGTTTCGTTCGCACCTGCCGAAGACCCGGAGATCGCCATTCTCATAGTGGTGGATGAGCCTACCGGCGGCAAGTATTACGGCAGCCAATGCGCGGCTCCCGTCGTCGCAAACGTGCTTTCCGAAGTGCTTCCTTACCTCGAAATCTATCCGACGAACGACGGCGCTCTCAAAGAATACAAGGTGAGCGACTATATAACCGCCGATGTAGACAGAGCAAAATACGATATCGAAAGCAAAGGTCTCAAATGCGTCGTAAAAGGCAGCGGAAATAAAGTCGTGGATCAGCTTCCGCGAGTCGGCACCACCGTTTCCGAAAAAGGCACGGTCATCCTTTATACCGAATCTTATTCCGAAAAATCCAAGGTCAAGATAAGAAACCTCAACAAGATGTCACCCGAACAGGTATTCAGATGGATCACCGACAATAACCTGAACGTCATCGTCGAGGGCGTCTATAACAAAGAATACGATAACTGCTTCGTGCTTTCGCAGTCGATCGACCCCGGTACCGAGGTCACCGAAGGCACGGTTATGGAAGTCACATTCATATACGAAGAGGATATAGAATAATGTATATTACACTCGAAGAAGCCGCATTCGCCGCACACGGAAGATACAAGGGCGACGGAAACGCCGTTCTGAACGGTCTTTTCACCGATTCACGCACTCCGGTCGAAGGCGGACTCTATTCGGCGCTCATAGGCGAAAGGGTAGACGGACACAAATTTGTTCCCGAACTCAACGCAAAAGGCTATCACTGCATCGTTTCGGAGGAAGAATATTTCACCGACGGCAATATACTCGTCGAAGACACTGAAAAATCCCTTTGCCTCATAGCAGGATATTGGAAAACAAAAGCGCTTTCCGATATGAAAGTCATCGCCGTTACCGGCAGCGTCGGAAAAACGACGACAAAAGACCTCTGCGGACTCGTTTTCGCATCGTCCCATAAAACCTTCGTTTCCTCCGGCAACCGCAACAGCGTGATAGGCTCCCCGATGCTCGTCTGCGATATCGAAAAGGACGAATACGAATACGCGGTGCTTGAAATGGGTATGTCGCTCCGCGGAGAAATATCGCGTCTTTCGGATATGGCAAAGCCGTATCTTTCGATAATAACCTGCGTCGGCAGCTCGCATCTCGAATATCTCGGCAGCAGGGAAAACATAAGAGCGGAAAAGTTCGATATCGTTTCCGGTGAAAGAGACGACGGTTATCTGCTTACCGACGGCGACTCCGATGCGGAGTACGCAATGAAAGACAAAGTAAAACAGAAAGTCGTATATTGCGGCTTCTGTGACAGATGCGATTTCAAAGCCGAAAATATGGCTTTTGACGGCAGATACACCTGCTTTGACATCGTATATGACGGCAAACGCACGAACGTCAGACTTCCCGCCGAAGGACTGCACACGGTAAAAGACGCACTCTACGCGTTCGCTTCCGGCGTTCTTTGCGGAATAGAGCCCGAAAAAGCCGCAAAAGCGCTTGAAAACTTCGTTCCCACGGGCAACAGACAGAGAATTTACGAAAAGAACGGCGTCACCGTGATCGCCGACTGCTACAACGCATCCCCCGAATCTATGAAAGCCTCGCTTTCGGTGCTTGCCTCAAAAAGCGGCAGAAAGATCGCGGTTCTCGGCGATATGCTTGAGCTTGGCGAAAACACCGTTTCTTTCCACGAGACCGTGGCGGAAGAAGCGGACAAAACGGCAGACATAATTCTGTTTGTCGGCGAAAATTGGCAGACAAAACAAAGATCATCGGAAACACACTTGTTCTCTCTCGAAAACAAGAGCGGCGCGGCACGGTTCCTCAAAGAAAACGTAAAAGCCGGAGACGTTCTTCTTTTCAAGGGGAGCAACCGTATAGGACTTGACGAAACAATAAAGGAAGCAGGATTATGAACACACTCGATCTTGTAATAGCTTTTCTCGTATCTTTTGCAGTTTCTTTCGCACTTTATAAAATTTTCATACCGCTTCTCCGAAAAGTCAAACTCGGTCAGAAGATACTCGAAATAGGCCCCAACTGGCATAAATGCAAGGAAGGCACTCCCGTAATGGGCGGACTTTTCTTCATAACGGGAATGGTCGTTTCGATAGCGGTGATGGCGCTCGTCGGTAAGCTGAACGCAAAAAACAGCTTTTTCGTAATAAATATCTGCTTTGCGCTGCTCAATGCGGCAATAGGGTTTATCGACGATTACGTTAAGCTTTTCAAAAAGCGCAACGAAGGACTTACTCCGCTGCAGAAACTCGTTCTGCAATTCATTACCGCGGCGTCCTACCTTTATGTACTTGCAAAATGCGGACTTATAACGACAGTCCTCAACGTTCCGTTTTCATCTTCGACCGTCGATCTCGGAATATTCTACTACATAATCGTCTGCGTAGTCATAGTTTACATCATCAACACCGCAAACCTCACCGACGGACTTGACGGACTTGCCGGAAGCGTTGCGTTCGTACTTGCGGCAATGTTCCTTTTCGTCGCCTGTCACTCCGAAGTGCGCGATATGGCGTTCGTCGAAACAGCGCTCCTCGGCTCTCTTGCCGCTTTCCTCATTTTCAATTTCCATCCGGCAAAGATATTTATGGGCGACACCGGTTCGCTTTTCCTCGGCGCTATGCTCGTTTGCTGCGCGATGCGTGTCGGACGTCCGCTCATAATGATACTTGCGGGACTTGTCTATGTGATCGAAGGTATTTCCGTAATGATACAGGTCACCGTGTTCAAACTCACCAAGGGCAAAAGAAGATTTTTCAAAATGGCACCCATACATCACCATTTTGAACTCTGCGGACTCAGCGAAGTGCAGATAGTCGCAATGTTCCTCGCGTTCACGGCAGTCATCGCCGCTGCTTCATATTTTGTTATCATAAAACTCTGAAAGGTCAGCTATGGATTCCGAAAAGACTGGCAGAACCGCGTCAAAGCCGGCGGCAAATAGAAAAAGAGCAGGCAAGCAAAAGGTCATCATCCGCTGGATAGGCGGCGTTGACAGACCTTTTCTGTACATTCTTCTTGTTCTGCTTGCGTTCGGCACCGTAATGGTGTTTACGTCGAGCTATGCCTACGCACAGCGGAAATTCGGCGACAGCTATTTCTTTTCAAAAAGTCAGGTCGGTTTCCTTGCACTCGGACTTGTGGTGATGTTCCTCGTCATCAAACTCGGTCGGCGCGAATTTATTTTCAGACTCACTCCGCTCGTTTATTGGTGTACCGTTCTCCTTAACGCCGCGGTGCTTGCGTTCGGCTTTATGGGACTCGGCGCAAAAAGATGGATAGATATCGGCGGCATCAACTTTCAGCCGTCCGAGGTACTCAAGATTATGACAGTCATCTTCTGCGCGAGGTGGGCGACGCTGCATCAGGATAAGATGCGGACTTTCAGATACGGATTTCTTATGTTTTTCGTTATGGCGGTCATAAGCACCGGCATCCTCGTTCTGCAAAGCCATCTTTCGGCTACCATCATCGTGCTTGCGCTCATATTCTGTATGATGATACTCGGCGGAACGAACAGAAGACTTCTTTATGTACTCGGCGGTATCGCGGGCGGCGCGGTCACCTACGTCGTTACCCATATCCAGCAGATGATCGACTTTCTTTCAAAGAGCAGCTCGCTTGCACATACCGCAAAAAGACTGCTTATATGGCAGGATCCTTTCAAATATATGCGTGACGAAGCGACGGGATGGGGCGGCTGGCAGCCGTCGCAGTCGTTGTTTGCGATATCCTCCGGCGGATTCTGGGGAGTAGGTCTCGGACAGTCGATGCAGAAGCACGGCTACCTTCCCGAACCGCAGAACGACTACATATTCGCCATTCTCTGCGAAGAACTCGGCTTTGTCGGCGCTTTCGCCTGCATCGCGCTTTTCGCAGCCCTTATAATCCGCGGCTTCATAATCGCCAAGAACTGCAAGGACAGATTCGGTCAGCTCATCGTCGCGGGACTTATGACAAAACTCGCGCTGCAGGTCATCCTTAACATAGCGGTCGTTACGAATACGATACCGTCTACCGGCATTTCGCTTCCGTTCTTCAGCTACGGCGGCACGGCGCTTGTTATCTCGCTTGCCGAAATGGGACTCGTACTTGCGATTTCAAAATATTCCTACACCGAAAGAGGAGATATAGAATGAGATATTTGCTTTGCGGAGGCGGCACCGGCGGTCACATAAACCCGGCACTTGCCATTGCTTCTTCAATAAAAAGCGTTGACGGCGACGCCGTGATAGAATTTGTCGGAACGAATCGCGGGCTTGAAACCAAACTCGTCCCCGAAGCGGGATATAAGCTCAACACCGTTGAGGTGTACGGCTTTCACCGTTCGCTCACGCTCAAAAACGTAAAGGTCGCATATAAGGCGCTTACGTCTGTCAGAAACGCAAAGAAAATAGTAAAGAAATTCTCTCCCGATATAGTCATCGGCACCGGCGGATACGCAAGCTGGCCCTGCGTCAAAGCGGCATCGTCGCTCGGGATTCCTACACTCATTCAGGAGCAGAACGCGTTTCCGGGTGTGACCACAAAAAAACTTTCCAAGTGCGTCGATACCGTCTGCACGAGCTTTATCGAAAGCCACAAGCTGTTCGATAAGTCGGTGCAGGACAAATTGGTTCTTGCGGGCAACCCCGTAAAAGAAAATAAATTTACGAGGACCGAAGCAAGACGCAGACTCGGACTTTCCGATGACGACGTATATATCCTTTCCTATGGCGGAAGCCTCGGCGCCGACAAAGTGAACGAATACTGCATAGAAGCTATGGACATCTACAAGGACAACGCAAGGATAAAGCAGCTTCACGCGGTCGGACACATAGGCTGGGAAAAATTCTCGGCGATAGTGAAGGAAAAGGGACTCGATAAGAGAAAAGGCTATGAAATAGTCGAATATATCTACGATATGCCTCTGCGTCAGGCGGCAGCCGACATAGTGATATGCAGAGCAGGCGCGATGACGTATTCCGAACTTGCCTGTCTCGGCAGAGCGACGGTATTCATTCCGTCACCGAACGTCGCCGAGGATCATCAGTACAAAAATGCGGTCGTACTCAAAGATGCGGGAGCAGCCGAAGTGTTCCGCGAAAGCGAACTTAACGGAAAAATGCTCGCCGACTGCGTGTCGTCACTTGCTTCCGACGACGCGAAACGCGAGAAAATGGCTGCCAAAATGAAAGAATACGGAAAACCCGACGCGCTCAAAAAAATAACCGATGAGGTAATGAAGCTTGTCAAAAAATAAAAACACCGATGAAGAACTCCGGCTCGCCGAGAACAATTTAATAAAAGAGGAATTCCTCGAAAAACCTCTCGGCAGAAAAAACCGAATGAGGATGATAGTTTACTTCGTCATCATCGCTCTGTCAGCCGTCAGTTTTTTCGCGGTCGTTCTTACGCTGTTTTTCAAGATAAACACCATCACGGTGAACGGCAACGGCAGATACGATACCGATGAGATATTGAACGCGATATCTCTTAAAGAGGGCGATTCACTCTATGCGTTCGACGCCGAAGCGCTCGAAGACGAGATCTGCTCGCTCTTTCCTTACGTCAAAAGCGCATCCGTCAAACGCAAACTGCCGTCCACGGTGCTTGTTGATATCGAAGAAGAAAACGTGTGCTTTTCCATTGAGATAAAGAACAATACCTACCTTCTTTCCGAGGATTTCGACGTCCTCGAAATGGAGAAGAACCGGAACGCCATACCACTTAAAACCGGGTATATAAAGGAGTGTGTCGTCGGCAAAAAGGTTTCTTTCAATGAAGAAGAGCTGCTTTCGGCACTGGACGAGCTGTGGCAGATGCTCACGCTTTACGATCTTGAAGACAAAGTCGATTATATCGAAGCGTCCAACCGATTCGACATAACCTTCGGATATGCCGGAAAATTCGACGTATATTTCGGCGGAGTGGACGACTGCGAGGACAAGATACGGTTTTTCATCAAAATAATGGAACATTTATACGACGAATATTCGGGCTATCTTGATATTTCCGATAAAAAAGAAGCGGTTTTTTCGCCAAGAGACGAAAAACAATAAAAAAATCGGGCATTTTTGCAGAATTTTTGAAAAAACTATTGAAAAACGGACGAATTTGTTTTATACTACGATAAAGTAATATTGAATATTTTATTCAGTCGGAAGGGGAATAAATAATGGAAACATTTGACGGCAGCGTAATCATAAAAGTTATCGGTGTAGGCGGCGGCGGAAACAACGCGGTTGACAGAATGATATCCGATAATCTTGCCAATGTCGAATATATCAATGTCAATACCGATACGCAGTCTCTCTACAAGACCACGGCGTCCACCAAAGTCGTTATAGGCGAAAAAGTCACGAGAGGTCAGGGCGCAGGCTCCAATCCCGATCTCGGCAAAAAGAGCGCGGAAGATTCTCTTGAACAGATCAGAGAAGCCCTCAAAGGCGCAAATATGGTGTTCATCACCGCAGGTATGGGCGGCGGAACAGGTACGGGAGCCGCTCCCGTTGTCGCAAGGATCGCAAAGGAACTCGGCATCCTTACGGTCGCTATCGTAACAAAGCCTTTCAATTTTGAAGGAAAACACAGGATCGCGCAGGCGGAAGCCGGTATCGACGCTCTTGCCGAATACGTCGATTCTCTCATCGTTATCCCCAATGAAAGACTCAAGCTTCTTACCGATAAAAAGATCACTTTCCTCAACGCTTTCCAGGAAGCAGACGATATCCTCCGCAAAGGTGTACGTTCCATCTCCGAACTCATCCTTAACGAAGGCTACATAAACCTCGATTTCGCGGACGTATGCGCCGTAATGACCAACGCAGGACTTGCTCATATGGGCGTAGGCGCCGCAAAGGGCAAGGACAAAGCCGAACAGGCTGCGAAGATGGCTATGTCTTCTCCGCTGCTCGAAACCAACATCAACGGTGCAAAGGGCATCATCGTAAACATCACCGCTTCTCCCGATATCAGCCTTGACGAGATCGATCAGGCTGCCACTATGATAACCGACGAAGCGCATCCCGATGCCACCGTTATCTTCGGTACCGTCTTCAATCCCGAACTCGAAGACGAAATGCGCATAACCCTTATCGCTACCGGATTTGAAAAATCCGCCCGTAATACTGCACAGCCCGTTTCTGCTGCTGCCGAAAAGCCCGCTGCTCCCAAAGCTCCGGAAGCTCCGAAAGCGGAACAGGACATAAACGAGATCTTTGATCTCTTAAACAGAAGATAAAATAAAAGAAAATAAATCGGAGGAATTTCAAATGCCTAACGAAAACGGTTACAGTAACAATGTTTGCATCAAAGTCATCGGTGTAGGCGGTGGCGGCGGAAATGCCGTAAACCGTATGGTTTCAATGAACATCAATGCCGATAATGTTGATTACATCAACATCAATACCGATACGCAGATCCTCGTCAAATCTCTTGCTCCCACAAAGATCGCCATCGGCGACAAGGTGACAAAAGGTCACGGCGCAGGCGCAAACCCCGAACTCGGCGAAAAAGCAGCCGAAGAATCGCTCGAACAGATCACCGAGGCAATGCAGGGCGCAAATATGGTATTCATCACCGCAGGTATGGGCGGCGGAACCGGCACGGGTGCCGCTCCGGTAGTTGCGAAAGTTGCAAGATCTCTCGGCATCCTCACCGTAGGTATCGTTACCAAGCCTTTCAAATTCGAAGGCAGAAACAGAATGCTGAACGCCGAAGAGGGAATCAAAAAACTCGCTCAGTACGTCGATTCGCTTCTCGTCATCCCCAATGAAAGACTCAAACTCCTCACCGATAAAAAGATAACCTTCCTCAACGCTTTCCAGGAAGCCGACGATATCCTCCGCAAGGGTGTTCAGTCTATATGCGAACTCATCACCACGAACGGCTACATCAACCTCGACTTCGCTGACGTTTCCACCGTTATGACCAACGCAGGCCTTGCTCATATGGGCGTAGGCGCCGCCAAGGGCAAAGACAAATCCGAACAGGCTGCCAAAATGGCTATGTCTTCTCCGCTTCTCGAAACCAGCATCGCCGGTGCAAAGGGCATCATCGTCAACATCACCTCGTCTCCCGATATCGGTCTTGACGAGATCGACGAAGCAGTATCCCTCATCACCAACGAAGCACATCCCGATGCCACCGTTATCTTTGGTGTCGCGTTCGATGCACAGCTCGAAGACGAAATGCACATCACTCTTATCGCCACCGGGTTTGAAGAAGAAAAGAGCGCTTTTGAGTACAGAAAAGCCGCAGAAAACACCGCTCCTGCTTCCGCACCCGCTGCATCTGCCGCATTCACTCAGCCCGCTCCTCAGAGAAACGCATCCGAAAACGAGATCGACAGCATAATTTCAATGCTCAACACCAACAGAAGAAGCGATATCTGAAAATAAGTCAATGAAATGGCTGCCTTTATGACAGCCATTT
Source organism: Eubacteriales bacterium (assembly GCA_045643125.1). Lineage (GTDB taxonomy): Bacteria > Bacillota > Clostridia > Oscillospirales > CAG-382 > UBA1206. Next base: position 33,057 of record JAZUKE010000066.1, on the reverse strand, counting down.
TGAATTTATGGAATAAAATTATGTGGAACGAAAGAACGATCACGCTTTTGGGCATTAAAAGCGCGGAAATACTTGAAAAATCAAAGGTCGCGGTCTTCGGTGTCGGAGGCGTCGGCTCTTACGCGGTCGAATGTCTTGCGCGTGCGGGCATCGGCAGCATAACGCTCGTTGACGACGACGTGTACTCCGAAACTAACCTTAACCGCCAGCTTTACGCAACTCTCGGAACTCTCGGCAAGCCGAAGACAGATGTCGCAAAGGAACGCATACTTTCCATAAATCCGTTATGCAGCGTCGTCTCGCGGTGTATGCGTTACAACGCCGAAACGTGCGGAGAATTTGACCTTGCGTCATACGATTACGTCGTCGATGCCATAGATTCGCTCGACTGCAAGACGCTGCTTATAAAAAACTGCGTGTCTCTCGGCGTAAAGATAATATCGTCGATGGGCGCCGGCAATCGGCGCAAGCCGCAATGCTTTGAAGTGGCTGACATATATTCGACGGTAAACGATCCGCTCGCCAAGGCACTGCGCCAACGGCTCCGTAAAGAGGGTGTAAAAAAGCTCAAAACCGTCTTTTCCGCCGAGCTTCCGTCAAAAGCGGAAGAGGGCAGAACGGTCGGCTCGCTTTCGTGCGTGACTGCCGCCGCAGGTACGATACTTGCGGGCGAAGTCATCAACGGACTTATAGGGGAAGTCTGAATATCTCCTCCGCTGTCATAAGTCGCAATTTGTCATATAATGACAATGACGACTTTGATCGGAGGAATGAATATGTACCGGGAAATAAGTCTGCAAAAGCTCCCTCGCGGAGCAAGCGGAATAATATGTGAATTGAAAAACGAAAGCGGGATAAAGCGCCGTCTGAACGATCTCGGTTTTACCGAAGGAACAAAGATAGAAAAAATCGGTGTGTCTCCGCTTGGGGATCCGTCGGCATACCTCGTTCGAGGAGCGACGATCGCGCTCCGTGATTCGGACGCATCGCTCATCGTCGTGCGTACTGACGTATGAGCAGGACGGATAATTCAAAAGGAACGCAGAAAACAAAGGTTTTCGCCCTTGCGGGCAATCCGAACGTGGGAAAATCCACGGTCTTCAACAACCTGACGGGGCTTCGCCACCATACGGGAAATTGGGCAGGCAAAACCGTTGAAACGTTGTCGGGAAAGGGCAAAAAATACGGCGATTACGTCTTGTTCGACCTGCCCGGATGCTATTCTCTGTCCGCACGTTCGGTCGAAGAAGAACTTGCCAAAGACTATATATGTTCCGGCAGCGCAGACGCGGTCATCATCATTGCCGACGCCGCCTGCCTTGAAAGAAATCTGTATCTTGTGCTGATGACTCTCGAAGTCACGTCAAAAGCGGTACTTGGAGTCAATATGATGGACGAAGCGGAAAAACGCCGCATCAGTCTCGATCTGAACGCACTCGAAAACGAACTGAACATCCCGGTCGTTCCGATAATCGGAAAAGAGGGAAAAGGGCTTAAAGAACTGATAAAAAAAGCGTTTTTCGTGTCGGAACAAAAAAGTATTCCCGTTTCTCCGATGAACGAAGACGAAAGGGCGAAACGCGCGTCTGAGATAATTTCAAGGGTGATGACCTCCGAGGGCGACGTGAACGCAAAGGAAAAGAAGCTCGATCGCTTTCTGACAAGCCGTGCGTTCGGTTTTCCGGTAATGGCGCTTCTTCTCGCGCTGCTTATGTATATAACCGTGACCTTCGCAAACTATCCGTCAGAACTGCTTTCGGAACTGTTTTCGCGTCTCGGCGCATTTTTCAGAAAGCTCCTCGATTCCATCGGACTCGGCGAAAAGTGGGTTTCGCTTCTCGTTGACGGGATGTACGCTTCTCTCAGCTGGGTGGTCGCGGTAATGCTTCCGCCGATGGCGATATTTTTTCCGCTTTTCACGCTTCTCGAAGATTCGGGATATCTTCCGCGAGTTGCATATAACCTCGATAAACCGTTCTGTGCCTGTACGTCCTGCGGAAAGCAAGCGATAACTATGTGTATGGGGTTGGGATGCAGCGCGGTAGGCGTAACGGGGTGCCGGATAATAGATTCACCGCGTGAACGGCTTATAGCGATCCTCACGAACTGCCTTGTCCCGTGTAACGGAAAATTCCCGACGCTGCTGCTTCTCATCACGATATTCGTACCGTTTGCGTCAAACGGCTTCGTTTCGGCGTCAGTCCTTACGGCGATACTGATATCCTGCGTCGCGGTCACGCTGATAACGTCAAAACTGCTTTCAAAGACGTTGCTTTCGGGGCAGCCGTCGGCGTTTTTCCTTGAACTTCCGCCGTACAGACGTCCGTCGGTCGGCAAAATACTTGTGAGAAGCCTTCTTGACAGAACTCTGTTCGTACTCGGCAGAGCCGCTTGTGTCGCCGCACCTGCCGGAATAGTCATCTATCTGTGCGCGAATTTCAACGTGGGGAACGCAAGCGTACTCTCTCATATCACGTCTTTTCTCGATCCGATCGCAAGACCTTTCGGCGTTGACGGCGTGATACTCGCGGCTTTCATCCTCGGACTTCCGGCGAACGAGATCGTGCTTCCGATAATGATAATGGCATACACCGCGTCAAGCGGAATGAGCTGTCTGCCGTCGGCATCCGAACTGCGCGAAACACTCGTTTCCTGCGGATGGACGGGAATAACGCCCGTCTGCGTGACGATAATGATGCTGTTTCACTGGCCTTGCTCGACGACGCTTATTACTGTCGCCAAGGAAACGAAAAGTGCAAAATGGACGGCTCTTTCGTTTGCTTTGCCTACTGCCGTCGGCGCGCTGCTTTGCCTTGCCGTAAACGTGATATATACATTGATAAAATGAAGGAAAACTATGAAAACGAAGTATAAATTCATAATATGGGATTGGAACGGAACACTTTACGATGACCTCGATATCTCTTTCGGAGCCATCAACGATATGCTCGCCAAAAGGAATATGCCTCCGCTTGACCTTGCCACGTTCCTTTCCTATATCGACACGCCGATAAGCCGTTTTTACGAAAAAGCGTTTGACCTTTCAAAAGAGACCTTTGAAGATCTTGTGGGCGAGTATTATGCGATCTACCGTGAATACGCCGAAAGTCTGCCCGTACCGGCAGAACTTGCCGAAACGGTCAGACTGCTTAAGAACGTCGGAACGTGTCAGGTAGTCGTTTCGGGGTACGAACACGCGGAGCTGCTTCACCTTATGAAAAAATGGGGCGTTGACGGCTGTTTCGATTCGATCTCCGGCTCCGGAGACAGAAATGCGCTGCCGAAAACGGAAAGAGTGCGTGAAATGATAAAAAAACACGGTTTTTCCGAAAAGGACTGCGTAATAGTCGGTGATACCGATCAGGAATACAACGCCGCAAAGGCGCTCGATATCGACTGCATAATGGTCGGCTGGGGACATCAGCCGAGGGAATATATAAGGTCTTTCGGCTGTCCGATAGCGGAAAATTATACGTCACTCAAAGATTTGCTGCTTTATGAATAAAAGGATCATTGAAATTATTTCGCTTCTTATCATACTTTCTCTTCTGCTTTCCTCCTGTTTCGGAAAAGTGACCGAAGACACGTCGGAAATATCGGAGGAAGAAAGCGGGATCGTATCGGAAATATCCGAAGAAGAAAGTATTGAAGAAAGCTCCGAGGAACTGCCGCCGTCGTACAGCTTTGACAAGATCGCTTTGTCGCTTCTTGTCGGCGGAGAAGAAAGACTTGCCGAATTTTTGTACGGGAGCGAAAACGAAAGCTCGCTTTACGGTGCGGTTGAAAAGCGCCTTGACACTATCAAAAGCGTCCACGGCATCTCGTTTGACGCTTTGTATGTTTCCGAAAACGACGACGTGACGACCGAGCTGGAAACCCGTTCGTATGGCGGACTTGAGACCGATCTTGTATTATACGGCGCGTCGTCGTTCGGCAAACACGTTTTTTACGATCTGTACTATGATCTGAATAGTCTTGAAGGACTTTCGGCCGTCACCGAAAACGCTTCTTCGGCTCTTTCCGTCTGCGGAAAATTGTTTTTCGTCACCGGTGACGTGTGCGTTTCGTCTTACGATTCCGCTTACGCGCTGTTTTTTAACAAGCCGCTCGTCAAAGACGATCTGTACGATGTCGTTCGTTCGGGCAAATGGACTGTTGACAGAATGTACGAATACGCAAAGAAAGCCGCAAGTGGAAAAATGACGTTTTCGTCCGAAAACGCGGTATTCGGTATCGTTTCCAAATCCGATGACGCCGCCGCTTTTATGACGTCCTGCGGCGAAAGCACCGTCCTAAAAGACACTGACGGCAAACCGACGCGGAATATCGGCAAAGCGGAAAACGTAAGTTTTTTTGAAAAACTCATTTCCGTCATTTCCGATCCGTCCTGTTCGGGTATCGCCGAGAATTACGGAAGCTGGAAGACCACGCACGAGACCGAAAAGGAGATATTCTTTTCCGGCAGAGCGTTGTTTATGCCGTATACGCTCTCGATCGTGAAGCAGACGGAAAAAGGGTATGATGCCGACGTGGGAATCCTTCCTATGCCGAAAAAGAGCGAAGAAAGCGAATACAGAACGCCTTGCGACCTCTATTCGCTGTCGGTCATCGGGATACCGAAATCTAACACGCTCCATCTTGAACAGGCGTGCGCGTCACTTGAACTGCTCGGCTATTACGGCAGGCACGACTTGCGGAACGTATATATATCTTCCGTTTGTCAAACTCTGTCGCTTGACGAAACAGACAGAGAAATGCTGTCACTTATCTGCGAAAGTCTTGATTTTGATATCGGTATCGTGTATAATACTACCGGGAGCGGTGATACGTCGCTGATGCGTATTTATGCGTTCGCGGCAACGGCTGACGAACGATTTGAAGAACTTGTAGATCCGCTTCTCCCGTCTTACGAACGGGGAATAGAGGAGATCATCAGAAATCTGAGCGAAGGAGCAGAAAAATGAACGGCAGTCAGAATCCGAATCAGCAGAGTTTCACCAATCCGGAATACATTTCCGGCAATCCCGTCATTGACAATATCAAAAAAACGGGACAAAACCCGTTGTTTATACTTGCGTCGGCAATATATATCGCGCTGCCCATACTTCAATTCGTGCTGAATTTTTCAAGCACCATACCGATCCAGCTTATCGGCGTAGTGGGGATGATACTCATTGTCGTTTCCTGCAACGCAAAAAACTACCCCGGTGTGAGGACTGCGGGCTTTTCGGTGCTTAAAGGCTACGCGATAACGATGATAGTCCTCGGCGGACTTCTTGCCGCTTCGTCGCTTCTTATGATAACGTCCTTTGACGAATTTCTGAAGGAAGCGGAACTTGACGAAGAGCTACTTGCCGAAGAGCTTACCGCACTGCTCGACGAACTGTCGCAGATGATCGGTTACGAGGTTGAGGCAAAGACGATATTTATAATTCTGTTTGCGCTTTCCGCTTTTGTAATAGTCCGCTATGCTTTTGTCGTCGTTATGTGCAAACGTCTTGTGAATTCGCTCCGCACCGGCAAAAACTGCGGAAAGATCCCCGTGATACTTGCCGTTTTCTACGTTCTTATGGCGTTTGTGAATATACTCGGACTTGTCGGCTCGGTCGGTATCTCAAACGTGTTCGGACTTATCCTTATCATTCTCGATATCGCTGCCGAGGCTGCTTTTACGCTTGTCATCTTCAAATACAACAACAGTCTGAATACTCTCTGGTATTCGTAAAACACAAAAACATATACGCCGGTCGCTCCGAAAAGCAGCCGGCGTATTTATGTTTTTAATTCAGATCATTTCCTGCTTTTTAGCGCTTGCAGCTTTTCTTCGTCGATCAGTTTAAGCCTCTTTAAGGGTAATTCTGAGCGATAATATATCGCCATAATTCAATCATCTCTTTAAGTATTATTGTTTGACTACATCATAGCACATCTGAAAAATAAATCAAGTCTTTTGACCGATTTTCATTTTGGTATTTATGCAAGGTCGTCAATGATCTTTCCTATGCTTTCGTATATCAGGTCGGGACGGTTCCCGCTTTTCACGTCGTCCATACTGCTTTCGCCGGTAAGCACAAGGATGGACGTTATCCCGTGATTCTTGCCGAGCGCGATATCGGTGTAAAGTCTGTCGCCGACAACGGCGGTGGAATCAAAGTCAACGCCTACGCTGCGCGCAAGATATTCGGCGGTCTCGTAACACGGTTTGCCGAAATACTTGGGCGTTTTTCCGGTAGATGCCGTGATGAGCGCACATATCGCGCCGCTGTCCGGTATGAATCCGCCCTTTACGGGGCAGTTGAAATCGGGGTGAGTGGAATAGAATATCGCCCCTTCACGAATGAGCCTGCACGCGTGTTTCAGCTTTTCGTAAGTGAGGGTGGTATCGAACGACGACACGACTATATCGGCGTAAGAGCCGTCTGTCAGCGTTATGCCCGCGTTCACGAACGATTCTTCCAGCGCAGGAGTGCCGACAAGATAAACGCTTTGCCCCGGGTGATTGCGAAGCAGATAATCTATCGTCACGTCTGCGGACGAATATACGTCGCCGTCATCGACGGGGAAACCGATACGGCGGAGACGCTCATAATACATTTCTATGTTTCGTGAAGCGTTGTTGGTGAAATAAACGATCCTTATACCGTGGCTCTTGCAGTATGACACGAATTCTATCGCGCCTTCTATCGGCGTTCCGTCAATATAGATAGTGCCGTCCATATCAAGCACAAAAAGTTTTTTGCTTTTAAGTTTTCCGCTCATTAAGGCATTTCTCCTTTGAAATCATTTACACACTATTATATAATATTCCTGCGTAAAATGCAATAAAATTTACAAATATATTGAAAAAGCAAAGTATATATGTTATTATACGAATGAATGGAGGAATATGGTATGTATAAATTCGGCGGAAGATTCTATATCAGCGTCGATCTCGAAGGCATTGCCTGCGTTATCGGCGAATACGGCAAAGGGCTCGGGTTCGACACACCGGGTTACGCTTACGCCTGCAAACAGGCAACGCGCGAGACGAACGCCGCCGCGAAGGCTCTTTACGATGCCGGAGCGACCGAGGTCTACGTCTGGGACTGCCACGGAAAAGGATACAATCTTAATTATGACGAGCTTGACGACAGGGTAAAGATCGTTATGGGTGCCGGAAGCAAAAAGCGTTTCCCCGATATCGAAACGGGCTTTGACGGCGTGCTTTTCATCGGTTACCACGCATACGACACCATAAGCGCCGTGCTTGCCCACGTTTATTCGTCCGCTACATATCAGTATCAGAAGATCAACGGCAAAGACGTCGGCGAAATGCAGATAGACGCCGCTATCGCCGGCAAATACGGCTGTCCCGTCATTTTTGCGTCCTCCGACAACGTGTGCGTATCGCAGGCGATCGCTTCTTTCGGAAACATCAATACCGTTGTAACGAAAAAAGCCCTTGCCTGGAACAGCTGCATCTGCGTCCATCCCAAGCAGGTCTGCCGCGAAATATACGAAAAAGCGTTTGACGCCGCAAAGAAAGCGAACGAATATAAGCCTTATACCTTTGATGAGACTTTTGAATACGAAGTGAGATTCAAACGCATCGAATACGCCGAATCGGCGGCTCTCGTATCAAAAGACGGAAGCAGGTTCGTCCGCACCGACGCATATACCGTAAAAGGAACGCTCGACGATCCCGAACGGATATTCTGAAAGGGACGCGCTATGTCAGACACCGTAAAATATACCAAGGAGCAGAAAAAACAGCTCCGCAAAGACAGACAGCGCATTTTCAGAATAGTCGAATACTTTGAATTCACGTCGATCATAGAAGGCTCTCCCGTTCAGGTGCAGGAAGGCTACGTCGTTTCCGATACCGAAACGCACGAGCTTTTTGCGTCGTTCACTTTTCAGAACCTTTCCGAAAAAGAGATAAAGTCGTTCAACGTCCGGCTTCTCTTATACCGCGATATGAATATCCCCTACGTCAAGGTGCCGTTCACGTATTCTTTTGAAAACGTCTCGTTCGGGATCAGAAAACTTTCCGGGGAAGTCAAAAAGCGTTTCAGCCGCAATACGGCACCGGAATATATACGTTCTACCGAGTTTTTCGGCAGCGCGGCGTATATCAGGCTGCCGGAAAGTTATTTCAAAAAAATCGAACTTGAACTTGTTTCGGTCGATTACGTCGGAAATCGCAGCGAAAGGCTCGATATCGTCGTGGTGAACAAAAGCAAAAGAATGTCCGATTTCGACGACGAAAAGCAATACGCATACAGCAAGCTCAACATTTACAGCGAAGCGGAACAGTACCATCCCACGGTCGTCGTACCGCAGAAGACCGAGAACGCCTGGCTCTGCTGCTGCGGTCATAAGAATCTGATTTCCTACGATAAGTGTGAGATCTGCGGACGCGACAAGGAATGGGAATTCATCGCAATAAACGATACCAAGCTCGAAGATACGGTAAAAGAGCTGAAACGCGCCAACGACAACCACTTCGTCAACAAGGAGCATTTCAAGGGCTACGAAAAAGAGCTTACCGACGAACAGCTGCAGAAGAAGATAAAGGATTACGAAAAAGTCCTGCAGAATATAGCCGAGGATGAAAGACGCAAGGAACACAACAAAAAGATGATAATTCCGAAGATACTTTTGTATTACGGCGTCGCAATGCTCCTTATTTATCTGCTAAATCTCTTGTTGGACTTTTTGAGATATTAGAACTGAAAAAGACGGTTTCCGCATTTAACGGAAGCCGTCTTTTATGCTTTGTTCAAAGTTTTCTGAACTTTTTGACGCCCCAGGTGGCGCAGAGTCTTTTGGACACGATATACAGCGCAAGGTAGAGGATGAAGTAAATACCCACAAGCAGATCAATGGAAACGTCCTTGAAGATGATGAGCAATACCGAGCCGCCTATGAACGTGACGTTGAACAGCATAACAGTGAACATTGACACAAGCACAGACGAGCTTTGCTTTATCGCTTGGGTTTCGTTTGTCCAGTCGAATTTAGGCAGTGCAAGGTTTATCAGCAGTCCGTAATACGATACCGCAAGCACGGCAGCCGACGACAGAGCGATAAGAAGGAGCGTCTGCAAAAACGTAAACGAATGTATTATCGAAGCGATGACCGAAACGATTACGACCGCCGGTATATACAGAACGTAGTTCACCATCGCCTTTGCGGTGAGTATGGTGTTTTCGTTTACCGGGGAGGTCTTGTAGATCCAGAGCGTCTTCGCTTCAAGCGAGACAGAACAGTTCGTCGTCGGTGCTATCGTGCATACGAATATCATTTGGGCAATGAAAACGTAGTAAGTGAAATCCGAAACGAGACCTTCCTCAAAATTTGAAAGCGTGAACAGAAAGAGTAACATCATTATTATGCCGATCCCGGAATTAAGAATGTACGCTGACACGGAAAACAGCTTTTTGAATTCCTTGAAAAAGCAGGTCATAAGCACACTTTTTGTCTTTGCCTTGCTTTCGGAATACGCGAATTTCGCCTTTTTTGCGCCCGATTTGAAGGACGCAACGAGCGAACGGTAATTCTTTGCAAGCAGCAGAAGAAGCGCAAGAGGGATCAGGTTAAGGAGCGTGAACAACAACAGATACAGGAAACTGCCGCTGAATGCGCTTGTGTACCATCCTGCCGGGAAATAGTAGTCGCGGAACGATTTGAGCAGGTCGCCTCCGTTTTTGACGATATAATCCACAAGGTTTTCGGAAGAAAGCGCACTCGCTTCGATCACCACAAAGATCAGAACGCTCGAAAGTGCGGTAAGTATCGTCGTTATCTGGTTTTTGTGAGCCGAATTGCGGATGAGCAGCGAGATGCCGTAGGCAATAAGCGTGCCTATCATCATCGGAAGCAGCGGAGTAAGGAACACGCCGGCGATCGTTGCGAGGATGCCGCATACCGTTACGCCGTCAAGCACCATATAAACTATATCCGAAACGCCTATCGTGATCGACGTGAATATCAGTTCGTAAAAATAGAATAAAAGGAACTTTGAAATGAGTATCGCCTTCGTCGAGACCGGGAACGAGAACAGCATATCGAAGTCATTGGCTTTGAAAAGAAAGCCCTGCGACGAGAATATGCCGGTTATCAGCGAAAGCGCGCTTGCAAGTACAAAATACAGGCAGGGAATAAACGCTTTGAACACCTCAAGCTCCGGTTTGCCGAACAGCTTTGTATAGAGCATATACGTCACAGTGCCCGAGATCGCCGCCATATATATGCCTATGAACGCGAAAAGCGCGATAAACGCAATTTTTTTACCTTTGCCGCCGCTTTGCTTTTTGTTGAGAAATCGGAAATTGAATATATTTGAAAAACCTGCGGCGGTAAGAAGACGGATCTGCCTGAACAAGCCAATCACCTCCGTCAATCAACAAGCTCAAGGAAGATGTCCTCAAGCGAGGAGTCGCCCCTTACATAGTCGGTGCTTCCGCATTTGATGAGCTTGCCGTCTTTGATGATCGCTATCTTGGTGCATAGCTTTTCGGCGACTTCGAGAACGTGAGTGGAAAAGAAGATAGAGCCTCCGTTTTCGCACATTTCCTTCATAATCTGTTTGAGCGTGTGAGCCGCTTTCGGGTCAAGACCGACAAACGGTTCGTCGAGGATGAGCAGCTTCGGCTCGTGAACGAGTGCCGAGATGATGGCGAGCTTCTGCTTCATACCGTGGGAATACGACGATATCGGCGAGCCGAGATCGTTGGTCAGTTCAAACGTATCGGCGTATTTTTTTATATTCGCGTCGCGTTTTTCCTGCGGAACGCCGTAAAGGTCGGAAACGAAGTTTATATATCTGATCCCCGTCATTGACTCATACAGGTCGGGGTTATCGGGTATATAGGCGAGGAACGATTTGTACTTTATCGGCTCTTTTGCAATGTCGATACCGTTGAAAACCACTTCGCCTTCGTCAAAGGGAAGAATACCCGTTATCGCTTTAAGCGTGGTGGTCTTTCCGGCACCGTTGTGACCGATAAAACCGTAAATATCGCCGTCCTCAACGTCGAGCGAAAGAGAATCGACCGCTTTTTTGTCCTTTGTGTAGGATTTAGAAAGGTTTTTTATGGAAAGCATAATGAAATACCTCCTTGTGCTTTTTTAGTTTAACTGATTATAGCACACAATCACGCGATTGTCAATAACTTGCTGAAAAAATTTTGTTAAAAAATATCAATAAAACAATACGGTGTCTCCTATCGGGGACACCGTAAGTATGTAATGTCAAATCAAAATCAGTGAGCGATGCACTGTTCGGTTTCTTTGTCGAAAATGTGGATGCAGGAAGTGTCGATAGCGATCTTGAGGTTGTCGCCTGCTTTGGATTTCGAACGGGAAGAAACACGGGCGATCATGCTGACAGCGTCATCAAGGTCGTCGCCTTCTTTTTTGGCAATGTCGAGATAGAGATAGATCTCAGCGCCCATAAGTTCGGTGAATTCAACGTAAGCGTCGATGACGGAATCGGGGAAGCGTTCTGCTGCGCCTGCTTCGTCGTGGAGAAGTTCGGGACGAACACCGACGATGACTTCTTTGCCGATGTAGTCTTTAAGCTGACCGTCTTCGTACTTGTCTGCGGGGATCTTGAATTTTGCTTTGCCTTCTGCGAACTCGAACCATACGTCGTTGGTGCCCTTGGGCTGAACGAGAGTACCGGTGAGGAAGTTCATCTGAGGAGTTCCTATGAAGCCTGCAACGAAGATGTTGCACGGATAGTCGTAAAGGTTCTGAGGGGTATCGACCTGCTGAATGAGACCGTCTTTCATAACGACGATACGGGTAGCCATGGTCATAGCTTCTACCTGGTCGTGGGTAACGTAAAGGAAGGTGGTCTTAAGTCTCTGATGAAGCTTGGTAAGTTCGCTTCTCATTGATGCTCTGAGTTTTGCATCGAGGTTGGAAAGAGGCTCGTCAAGAAGGAATACCTTAGGTTCACGAACGATTGCACGTCCGAGAGCGACACGCTGCTTCTGACCGCCGGACAAAGCCTTGGCGCGTCTGTCAAGGAGGTGGGAAATGTCAGGTATTCTTGCGGCTTCTTCAACACGGCGTTTGATTTCGTCTTTTCTTATTTTGCGGAGCTTAAGACCGAAAGCCATATTATCGAAAACTGTCATATGAGGATAAAGAGCATAGTTCTGGAACACCATTGCTATATCTCTGTCCTTAGGAGCTTTATCGTTGACGCATTCGTTGTCGATGAAAAGCTCGCCGTCGGTGATCTCTTCGAGACCGGCGATCATTCTGAGGGTAGTGGTTTTTCCGCATCCGGAAGGTCCGACGAGGATTATGAATTCTTTGTCTTTAACTTCAAGGCAGAAATCGGATACAGCGGTAACTCCGCCGGGATATCTTTTGTAAATGTGCTTAAAAAGTACGCTTGCCATTTATAAACCTCCTGAGTTGCAAGATGACATATCTCGCTCAATTACTATCGTATATAATAGCAAAAAACAATTCAAAATGGAAGTGGGTAAATATCCAAAATTTCCTTACCGTGTTTGTTTATATTGCATAATCAAATGAATTATTCACCTTTTTATTCACGATTTATGAGCATTTCCGTCTCTTTGTCTGTCAAAAAACGGTATTCGCCTTCCTCAAGCGACGTGTCGAGCGTGAGAGGACCGAAGTCAACGCGCTTCAGAAATTCGATCGAATTGTTTACTGAAATAAACATTCTTTTGATCTGATGGAATTTTCCTTCGGTTATCGTAATGCTGCCCGTGTTTCCGTCCGACGATACTTTTGCTTTCTTCGTCATCTCGCCGTCGATAAGCACGCCGTTTTCGAGTTTTTCCTTATCGGATGGCGAAAGCGGGTGAGCGCATCTGAACTCATATCTTTTTGTGACGTGCTTTTTCGGCGACAGCAGATCGTGGGCGAGGGCGCCGTCGTTCGTTATCAGAAGCAGTCCCACGGTGTCTTTGTCAAGCCTGCCGGCAGGGAACATATTTCTCGCTCTGTCTTCGGGACGGAGCAGATCGAGCACGGTCTTGCTTCCCGGCTCGTCTGTCGAGCAGACATACCCCTGCGGCTTGTTCATCATAATATAAAAGAAGTGCCGCCTTGTTATTTCTTTTCCGTCAAGCGTTATCACGTCGTCGTCTCCGATCTTGACGTCGCACGTTTTCACCGTGACGCCGTTCACGGCGAGCCTGCCTTTTTTTGCGGCGGCTTTCGATTCGCTGCGTGAAAGTATATTGCTTTCGGAAAGTATCTTGTCAAGTCTTGCAGTCATTTGCCCATCTCCGTGATATATCTGTCTGCGACGCGGTAGATATACACAAGCTCCGGATAAAAAATCAATCCCGCCAATATCAGAATCAAGGCGGCGAAAAGTCCCACGACCAGACCTGCCACAAACGGATGATCGCGCATAAACATCACTCTCCGACATTATTATTGCCGGAAAGAAGCGTTTTCAATCCTTTTCAAATCCGTGGACAAAGCCGTTCGCGTCGATCCCCGTGACGTCGCCGCCGATGACGCGGTTCTTGTATATGAGGAGCGTGAATATCACTCTGCCGTCGTACCCGTCGTAATTCCTGACGTAATACGAATACCTTGTCGCGTTTTTTCCTTTGTATTTCTTAAGATTAAGCCCCTGCGAACGCTGGATCTCGTTGTATTTTTCATACGCCGAGTCGAACGATTCGGGGATAGTCACGTTTTCGGTGATATAGCTGTCTTTTTCGACCTCATAACCGAAACCGTTTATGAATTTTACTCTGTCCTCGTTAGTCTTCATATCGGTGTAATCCACCGATATGACCGCTACGTCACCCGTACTGCCGTATTCGGGGATTATCGCAATAAGTGCGGCAAGAGAGACGACCGACGCAAGCAGTATCGCAAAGAATTTGAGGCTCGAAGCCTTCACGGTATAAATGAACATTGTTTACCTCCCGGTTTTTTTGTTACATTTATATTTCCGTAAAGGGCGATATATGATTACCGGCTCTCGTTTTCTTCTTCTATCAAAAGATATTCGTCGTAGTAGGAATCGAGCGTTTCCCGAATGGTCGTCATTTCGGCGTCTATCTCGCCGACACGGACGTAATCGGAGGCGTTCTCCGTCATTTCCTTTTCAAGCTCTTTCAGCTTTTCTTCAAGACGGGGTATCTCGTCCGTGAGGAAAGCGTAACGCTTTTCCTTTGATTTTCTGTTCGATTTTTCTTTTTTGGCGTTTTCAAATTCGCTTTTCGAACTCCCCGGCTTTGCTTCCTGCGCTTTCGGCTGATTTTTCACGCGCTTTTCAAGGAACAGGGAATAGCTCCCTCTGAAATCGTTGTAGCCCGCGTCGTAGCCTTCGCGGTCGATCTCTATGATGCGAGTACCGAGCTTGTTTATGAAATATCTGTCGTGCGAGACGGCAAGCACCGTACCTTCGTAAGATGCTATCGCTTCTTCAAACGCTTCCTTCGAGGGAATGTCAAGGTGGTTGGTCGGCTCGTCGAGGATAAGGAACGATACCTTTTTCAGCACCAGCTTTGCGATCGAAAGACGGGCGCGTTCGCCGCCGGAAAGTACGTTCACCTGCTTGAAAGCGTCGTCGCCGCGGAAACCGTAGGAGCCGAGTATCGTGCGCGCCTGTACGGGAAGCAGCGACGGCTCGGCGTCGATAAGCTCGTCGAGGACGGTGTTGTTTTCGTCAAGAAGCTGCACCTCCTGATCGTAGTAGCCGATGACCTGGCTGTAACCGGGCTCGCTTATACCAGAATCCGGCTCGATGATGCCGTTTATTATTTTGAGCAGCGTCGATTTTCCGCACCCGTTGGCGCCGATGATCATCACACGTTCGCCGTTTGATATCTCAAACGACAAGTTCTCAAACAGTTTCAGATTTCCGAACGACTTTGAAAGATTCCTCACCGAAAGCACCGAATGGCTCGAGGACGTCGTGTGTATCGAAAGCTTCATCGCTTTCGGCTCGGACTTCGGCTTTTCTATCCGTTCTATGCGGTCAACGGCTTTCTGACGCGACTTCGCGGCGATGAAATTCTTTTCTCTGCCCCAGCGTATCTGATTTTCTATATACGCTTCAAGACGCTTTATCTCTTTCTGCTGCAATTCGTAATGCTTCTGCTGAATTTCAGCGAGCTGCTTTTTCTTTTCCTTGAACGCGGTGTAACCGCCGGTATATTTCGTTGACGTGAGATGCTCTATCTCGACCGTCACGTTCGTCACTCTGTCAAGAAAATATCTGTCGTGCGATATTATAAGGAAAGTTTTCGGCGACGAAGACACGAACGATTCGAGCCATTCAACGGTATCGACATCGAGATGGTTGGTCGGCTCGTCGAGTATTATCACGTCCTTGCCGGACATAAGGAGGGAAGCGAGAGCAAGCCGCGTCTTCTGACCGCCGGAAAGGTTGTCGGCGTCGGAATCCCAGGTCTCCTTGGGAAAACCGAAGCGGGCAAGCATTGATTTTACCTTCGTTTTGTATTCGTTTCCGCCTTTTATCTCAAAGTCGTGCCTGCGTCTTTCGTACTCCGTGACGAGCGACGGCTTTGACGCAAGGCGCGAAAGCATATCTTCAAGCTCCGCTTCGGCGGTCACAAGCTCCGAAAAAGCGGATACGGCAGCGCCGTAGACGGTCTTGCCTCTGAAATCGTCCTCGCTACGCTGGGACAGCATTCCGACCGATACGTTTCCGGGGATGAACACGCTGCCCGACGTCGGGATTATATTGCCGACGATTATGTTCGCAAGCGTGGACTTTCCGGCACCGTTGACGCCGATGATGCCGACCTTTTCGCCTTCGTTGACCGAAAACGATATGTTTTTGAGTATTTCTTTTGTTCCGTAAGACAGCGAAATGCCGTCGCAGACAAGGATAGACACGACAGTATGCTCCGTTTGTATTGATTTTTACTGATTATACCACAAAAAATCGTGCATTTCAATATCAAATTGAATTGACAACAAAAAGAAACTGTGTTATAATCCAATCAGTATATTATAATATTTTTTTGAAAGTGAGGACTTTTAATTATGGGACTTATTCAGGCAGGACTCGGCGCTCTCGGCGGAACACTTGCAGATCAATGGAAAGAGTTTTTCTACTGCGACGCTTTAGACAATGATACTCTCGTCGTAAAGGGACAGAAACGTGTTTCCGGACGTTCTTCCAACACCAAAGGAAACGACAATATCATTTCCAACGGATCGCTCATCGCCGTTGCCGACGGACAGTGTATGATAATCGTCGAGCAGGGCAAGATCGTTGAAGTATGCGCCGAACCGGGCGAATTCAAATACGATACCTCAACGGAGCCTTCCATTTTTGCCGGCAGCCTCGGCAAAAGCATAATCGAGACGTTCAAGATCATAGGCAAGCGTTTCACCTTCGGCGGTGACACCGGCAAAGATCAGAGAGTATATTATTTCAACACCAAGGAAATCCCCAACAACAAATTCGGCACGGCTTCTCCCGTTCCGTTCAAGGTCGTCATCAACGAACAGCTCGGCTACAAGCTTTCCGTTGACCTCCGCTGCAACGGTATCTATTCCTACAAGATCACCGATCCGCTTCTGTTCTACACCAACGTGACCGGCAACGTAGCGAGCGAATACAACCGCAGCGAAATAGACGCCACTCTCAAGGGCGAACTCGTTATGGCTCTTCAGCCCGCTCTTGCGACTCTTTCCGCAAAAGGCGTTTCCTACGACCAGATCCCCGCTCACAATATGGAGATCCGCGACGCGCTCAACGAAGTACTTAAAAACGACTGGGGCAAACGCGGTATCGAAGTTTATTCAATGAATTTCGGCGTTCCTTCCATCCCCGAAGATCAGAGAAAGAAGATCACCCAGTGGGAAGAAACCGCAATGACTCTCGACGCACGCACCGCGGCAGCCCGTATGGTAGGCGGTACGATAGACGCTATGAACACCGCAGCAGGCAATGAAGGCGGCGCGATGAACGGCTTTGTGGGACTCAATATGGCTCAGGGCGTCGGCGCCAATACCGCGGCACAGCTTTATACTATGGCTGACAGCCAGAAAAATGCTCCTTCCCCTGCACCCGCACCCGCGGCAGGCTGGACCTGCTCTTGCGGAAAGACCGGCAACACCGGCAAATTCTGCGGCGAATGCGGCGCTCCCAAACCCGCTGACGGTTGGAAATGCGCCTGCGGCGCGGTCAACAAGGGTAAATTCTGCTCCGAATGCGGCGCAAAGAAACCCGCATCCGAACCGCTTTACAAATGCGACAAATGCGGCTGGGAGCCGGAAGACCCCAAGAATCCGCCCAAATTCTGCCCGGAATGCGGCGACCGTTTTGACGAAAACGACATCAAATAATCATTCGCTGTCATTATGGACGAAAATCAATATGAGGACGGTTATTTTCCCAACATAGTCGATACGATGGACGAAACCGACAGGAAATGCGATTCCTGCGGTGCGACTATGATCTACGATCCCTCAAAGGGCAAACTGTTTTGTGAATACTGCGGCTCCGTCAGAGATATAGAAACGGCTGAAAAGCACTTCCTTGCGGAGACCGATCTTGAAAAAGCCGATGATTACGCCAACCACGATTGGGGCAAAGGAACAAAATCCGTTATCTGCGGATCGTGCGGCGCCGAGTCCGTTTACGACGAACTTCAGATCGCCGACGTGTGTCCGTACTGCGGTTCCACTCTCGTCACGGAAGCAGGCGCTCCCGATGCGATGGCTCCCGGCGGAGTGTGCGGCTTCAGAGTGACTGTCAGGGAAGCGTCCGAAAGATTCACAAAATGGATCAAAAAACGTATTTTCGCTCCCGGTATCGTCCGCAAAAATGCAAAAGCGGACGCTTTCAAGGGCGTTTATCTGCCGTTCTGGACTTTCGATTCCGATACATACAGCACTTATACGGCACGGTACGGCATTGACCGTACCGTTACCGTAAACGGAAAAAGGGAGACCAGAACGGATTGGTATAATACCAAAGGCACATACGGCAGATTCTTTGACGACGTGCTGATACCGGGTACGAACCGTTACGATAAAAACACTATCCGGAAGATCGAGCCGTTCGACACCGCGTCTGCCGTGCTGTACAAGCCCGAATACCTTGCGGGATATTTTGCCGAAAGGTATTCTGTCGGTCTTAACGACGCATGGAAATCGGGACGCGACAGAATAAGCTCCGAGCTTGAAGGGCTTATCACCGACGCGATCAGGGACGAACACGGCGCGGATCACGTTGAAAGCCTTAAAGTCGTTACCGAACACGCAAACGTAAAATTCAAGTATATAATGCTTCCCGTGTGGCTTTCGAGCTTCAAATATAAGGAAAAGATATACAATTTTATGGTGAACGGTCAGACCGGAAAGGCAGGCGGACGCTATCCCGTGGCAAAGTGGAAGGTCGTCCTTACCGTGCTTGCGATCCTTGCAGTCATCGCTCTCATCGTTTATTTCAAAAGATAAAGGCGGTATCGGTATGGTAATAATAATCATCTCGGCGATCATCATAGCATTCCTCGCATATCTTTGTTTCTCAAAACCCAAAAACAAATAAAAAAGGCTGCCTTCGCAGCCTTTTTTGATCAAATCTGTCAGCCTTCGTAAGCTGCTTTGTCGACGATAAGAGTAACGTCGGCGTGAGCAAGAAGGAGAGTGCCCGGGCAGGAAGTGGTGATTCTGCCGGAAAGCATTTTTTCGATAACGGGATGTTTGACTTTGCCGTTTGCAAGAACGATTATCTTGCGGGCTTTCATAATGGAGCCGATACCCATAGTAACTGCGTGAGTGGGAACGTCGGCTTTGGAAGCGAAGAAGCGGGAGTTAGCCTGAATGGTGCTTTCGGTAAGAGCGGTCTTGTGAGTGCCGGCATAGAGTTCTTCTTCCGGTTCGTTGAAAGCAATGTGACCGTTGGGGCCGAGGCCGAGTACCTGAAGGTCGATTCCGCCTGCTGCTTCGATGGCTGCGTCATAAGCTTTGCCCATTTCGTCGGGATCGGCTGCAAGACCGTCGGGAACGTGAGTCTTTGCTTTGTCGATGTCGATGTGGTCAAAGAGGTTATGGTTCATAAAATAACGGTAAGACTGATCGTGTTCGGGAGCGAGAGGATAATACTCGTCGAGGTTGTAGGAAGTGACATCCTTAAAGGTGATCTCTCCGGCTTTGTTGAGACGGCGGAGTTCTTCGTACATTCCTACGGGAGTAGAACCGGTAGCGAGACCGAGAACACAGTCCGGCTTCTTTTTGAGGAGGTCGGCGATTATTGCGGCGCCGGCTTTTGACATTTCCTCATAGTTTTCGCAAACGATGATTTTCATAAACAGATCCTCCAAAATATATTTTAATAATTGTGCTTATTTCGATTTTCAGTTGTGCTTCGCACCGTTATTCGTTACACGTCTTACCAGAACGACGGCGAGAATGGCTGCAAGAATGACGACGACAAGACCGACATAACGCATTTTGTTTCTTACCGGTTCGGATGAATTGAATATATCGTCGGAATTTTCGCTGTTTTCGGACGTGGAAGACGTGTCTTCTTCGGAAAGCGCCGGGCTTTCTTCCGATATCTCATCCGAAACGTCAGACGCGCTTGCTTCGGATTCGCTTGTCTCAACAGACACTTCGGGAGGGAACTCCTCCGATATTTCTTCCGAAATCTCTTCGGATTCTTCTTCGGACGGTTCTTCCGAAACCTGCTCCGAAATTTCCTCCGAAGATTCTGCGGCACTTGATTCATCCGGATCTTCGTCGTCTTTTCCGTAATAAGGCATCACTTCGTCGTCGGTAAGAGTGAGCGAATCGAGTCTTACGCGTATCGCGGGACGTATGCCGTAGGTCTTCATAGTGATGAAATGACCGTAGGTGCTTGCGTAGCCGGTGTTTGCCACGTTGCAGACGTTTCCGCTGTCGATGCCCATCGTCCTGCACCACCAGAACCCGGTCTTGATGAAATCCTGGGTGTATCCGCCTTTTGCGGCTGCATAAGGCGTGTAGAAGCTGATCATATCGGTGTTGATATAGGCTTCTTCGCCGTTGTATTTGTAAAAATCCATATAGCCCGACTCGGCATAATGGAGAAGCGACACGGCTTCGTTGTACGAAAGCAGGAAAACGCTGTCGACCGTATCGTTACCGTTGGAGGTATCGGGATATTTCGGGTTGCTTTCGGCTTTCACTTCCGAAGACACGATCGCGGCTTTCTCCTTTTCGGAAAACGCGGTATCGAGAAAATACGAGTTGAGCCAGCTTCTCATATAGGAATTTTCCCAGCAGATATCACCGCTTTTGTCGTTGAACAGCCCGATATCGAGTATATACGTTGAAAGAAGAAATGCGTTTCCGTTTTCTTCGTCGATCGAAAGAACACGCCATTTTATGCTTTCGGCTCCGTTCGATTCGTTATTATCCTGCTCATAGCTTCCGAAAAGGACGGTCGAGCCGGTCTTTATGCTTTCATCGGCGAACACCGGGGAAGAAGCAAGCATAAAAATGAGTGACAGGATCATAACGCCTGACATAAAAATGGATACTGATTTTTTCATTTCTATTATTATCCCTTTGCACAAATTAACGAGTATATATTACCACATCCTTTCGGCAAAGTCAACCGTATTTTGACTTATTGCACATTTTTTTGTCCGTCCGGGCAAAGCAAATTATGCAAAAGCCTCGATATATATATTATTTGCATAATAAAAATCAAAATTATGCAAAAAACTATTGCAAATTTGAAATTTGGTGTTATAATCACAATTACATTTGACATTTTTTGAAAGGAGATACAGTATGTCAGTCAAAAAGGATCTAACAAAAGTTGCATCCGTTTTCGCGTCGCCTGCCGATTACGACGGCAAGACCATAACGGTCGGAGGCTGGATAAGAAACAGCCGTTTTTCCAACGCTTTCGGTTTTATCGAACTCAACGACGGCACCTATTTCAAGCCCGTCCAGATAGTTGCAGAGGATAACATACTTAATAATTATAAAGAGATATCGAAACAGAATATCGGTGCGTCCCTCAAAGTCACGGGAACGCTCGTGCTCACTCCCGAATCCAAACAGCCGTTTGAGATAAAGGCGTCCGAGATAGAAGTTACGGGTACCTCTACTCCCGATTATCCCCTTCAGCCGAAAAAACATTCACTCGAATTCCTGCGTTCCGTCGCGCATCTCCGTCCGCGTGCAAATACTTTCAACGCCGTGTTCAGAGTACGTTCCGCAGCCGCACAGGGAATACACGATTTCTTCGCCAAGAACGGCTTTGTCTACGTCAACACTCCCATAGTCACCGCAAGCGACTGCGAGGGCGCAGGCGAAATGTTCCGCCTCACCACTCTCGATATCAACGAGCCGCCGCGTCTTGAAGACGGAAGCGTGGACTATTCAAAGGATTTCTTCGGCAAGCCCGCGAACCTCACCGTTTCGGGACAGCTCGAAGCCGAATGTTTCGCACTCGCTTTCTCCAACGTATATACCTTCGGGCCTACGTTCAGAGCCGAAGTCTCCAACACTCCGCGTCACGCTGCGGAATTCTGGATGATCGAGCCGGAAATGGCGTTTGCCGACCTTGAAGACTATATGAACACCGCCGAAGCGATGACCAAATACGCGATAAAATACGTTATGGAAAAATGCCCGGCAGAGCTTGAATTCTTCAACAAGTTCGTCGATAAGGGACTGCTTGAAAGACTCGAACTCATTGTCAATTCCGATTTCGGCAGAATAACATATACCGAAGCCGTTGAACTGCTTTCCAAAGCCGATGCAAAATTCGACTATCCCGTGTACTGGGGCTGCGACCTGCAGACCGAGCACGAAAGATATCTTACCGAAAAGATATTCCAAAAACCCGTTTTCGTCACCGATTACCCCAAGGAGATCAAAGCGTTCTATATGCGTATGAACGATGACGGCAAGACCGTCGCCGCTGCCGATATGCTCGTTCCCGGTGTGGGTGAGCTTATAGGCGGTTCGCAGAGAGAAGAAAGACTCGATTATCTCGAAAAGAGGATCGAAGAACTCGGACTCAAAAAAGAAGACTATTGGTGGTATCTCGAGCTTCGTAAATACGGCGGCGTAAAACACGCCGGCTACGGACTCGGATTTGAACGTCTCATTATGTATATCACCGGTATGTCGAACATACGCGACGTCGAAGCCTTCCCCAGAACAGCGGGAAGCGCCGAGTTCTGATAATAATTTCTTTTACTTTGGAGATGAATCGCATTGGATCTCAGTTCACTTGAGTCACAGTACAACGAATATAAAAACAGCGGGAAAGTCCTTGATATGTCAAGGGGAAAGCCGTCCACGAAGCAGCTCGACAATCTCTCCTCGCTCCTTACCGAAATATCATCCAACGAGGACTGCTATTCCGAAAACGGAATGGACTGCCGCAACTACGGCTGCCTTGAAGGCATCCCCGAAGCCAAGCGGATGTTTGCCGGCGTTCTCGGCGTAAGACCCGAAAACGTGGTAGTATGCGGCAATTCAAGCCTCAATATTATGTACGATACCGTTTCCACGATATTTATGTTCGGCTTCAAAGGCTGCGAACCGTGGAGCAGACAGGAAAAACGCAAGTTCCTCTGCCCCGTTCCCGGATATGACCGTCATTTTGCGATAACCGAGCTTTTCGGCTTTGAAATGATACCCATTCCGATGCTTGACGACGGCCCCGATATGGAAAAAGTCCGCGCCTACGCCGAAAACGACGATACCGTAAAAGGTATATGGTGCGTACCCAAATATTCCAACCCCACGGGCATCACTTTTTCCGACAGAGTGGTAAAGGAATTTGCTTCTCTTAAACCGGCGGCAAAGGATTTTGTCATTATGTGGGACAACGCCTATGCCGTCCACGATCTTACCGACACGCCGGATAAGCTGCTTCCCATTCTGCCCGAAGCGGAAAAGAACGGGAATGAGGATATGATATTCCAGTTCACCTCAACGTCCAAGATATCCTGGTCGGGCGCCGGTATATCCTGCACCGCGATGAGCGAAGCAAACAAAAAGTGGTTCCTCAAGATTATGGGCATAAAGACCATCGGTTACGATAAACTCGCAATGCTGCGTCACGCCAGACTTCTCAACGCACACCTTCCCGAGATAATGGCTCATCACGCATCGGTCATTTACCCCAAATTCCAACTCTGCTACAAATACTTCGAGCGCCTTGCGTCCGAGGTCGAGGGATTCAGATTCTCAAAGCCGAACGGCGGATATTTCATCAACGTGTACGTCAAGCCCGGAAAAGCAAAGAAGGTCGTATCTCTTGCGGCTGAAGCCGGACTCAAACTCACGTCGGCGGGTGCTTCGTTCCCTTACGGAAAGGATCCGGAGGACAGCAATATCAGGATCGCTCCGACTTATCCTTCCATCGAAAGTCTCGAGGACGCTCTCAGACTGTTCTGCATCTGCGTAAAACTTGCATAATTTATAAAATTTATCAATACCGCATCGCTTGCATAAAGACGGTGCGGTATTTTTTTGCTTTGGATAAAGCAAATACTTGAAATTTGCGTAAGGATATGTTATACTTAAATAAACGAAAGCCGATATATGATCCCAATTCGGATCAGCTGCCGCGGTATTATGTGAGGAGAATCGACAGTCAGTTATGAAAAAAATTATTATTTTTACGGTGATTCTGGCAATGACAGCAAGTATTTTCGCATCAATTCCGGCATCAGCCGAAGACACTAACCTTGTAAAAGGTCTTGAATACACGGTGACTCTCGACGCGCAGACCTCTTATACTTACCCCAATCTTGTTCTTAAGGATCCCAAATTCGCGCTTACCGACGGAAAGAAAGGCGGAAACTCGATGAGCGATTCCGCTTACCTCAGGTTTTACCGCGGCGCATATACCACGGTGGAATTCGACCTCGGAAGCATAAAGTACGTTGACGGTTTCAAAGCGGGATTTTTCGCAGGTACGGGTGCGGGCATATATCTCCCGCGTGAAATGTACCTTTCCGTTTCCGAAGACGGCGAGAAATGGTATACCGCCTATTCGTACCGCGACGATACCGTCATCGCCGACAAGAATCAGCGCAGAGTGCAGATATCCGAAACGCTCGACGGCTATTACAAGGCAAAATACGTGAGATTCCGTTTTTCGTCGGACGTTTACGTTTTCGCTGACGAAGTAGAGATACTCGGCGTTGACTCCGGCGCGGACGCAAAGGAACACGGCTACGATAACGTCGAATATCCCGAAGCGTTCAAGTCGTACAAGAACGAGCTTCTCAACGATACGAGAAACCTCGTGCTTCTTTACAACGGCAAATATTACAACGGTGCGGAAAGTGCCATCGGCTCGTACAGCGAAAGCGAGATCCTGCCTTATGTGGCGTATCTCGATTCAAAAGGGAATGCCGTCGATACAATGTTCGATTCGTTCCTCTTCATTCCGCTTGCTCCCGGAAGTGACGATTTCGGCTTTCAGAAGCAGGTGGGCTGGGAAGCGTACCTCGAAAATACGATAGGTCTTTCCGGCAGCAGCCGCATAAATATGGCGGCCCTCGACGATGCGGTGGCAAGCGCCATCGAAAAACTCGGTCTTTCCGACGATTTCAAGGTAAACGTATTCATCAGCGTTCCGTATCCGAGCCATTCTTCCGTCGCTTTCGGCAAGCTCGGCGGCGACCGCTCCGTCAGCCCCAATTCGCTCGAAAGCAAAAACGCCATCATCGAATGGTATATCGACAAAGCGCTCGATATGTACGAAAAAGCGGGATTCACTCATCTCCGCTTCACGGGTTTTTATTGGTACAGCGAGCTTATCAATTTCTCCGACAGCAAATACGAAGTCGATTTCGTCAAGCATTTCAACGATTACGTCCATTCCAAGGGCTACGGAACGTCGTGGATCCCGTATTACTGCACACCGGGCGTTGCCCTCTGGGAAGAAATGGGCTTCGATATCGCCTGCCTGCAAAGCGGATATGCGTTCCCCAAAGCTGCCGACAGCGAAACGGGTGACTCACAGCTCGGCGCCTGCAATGCCGCAATGAGCTACGCGAAAAAGCACGGTATGGGCGTCGAAATGGAAATTTCCGGTTCCGCTGCCGAAAGATACGACGACTATATCCGTACTGCCGCCACTCTCGGATGTATGAAGGACGGCGTGGCTATGTACTATATCGAAGGCAAACCGGGATGTCTGTATAAGCAGGCGCTTGCCGGCAACCGCACGCCTTACGATCTGACCTATCTTTACGTCAGCGATAAGTATGAAAAAGAACCTCCCGTAATAGAATTTGACGGGATGCTTATTATCGAAAAGAACAGCTCCAACACCAACGGCAAGATAACCATAACCGATGCCGACACCAAAAAGACGCAGCTTAAGATAGATTCCGTCGAAAGGACGACACACGGCAAGGTCTCGATCGACCGCGACGGATTCGTGGTCTATACGCCGGAAAAGGATTACGTCGGAGAAGACAGCTTTACGTTTACCGTCACCGACGGCGTGAACGTTTCCGAACCGTGTACGGTGGATATCCTCGTTGTCGAAAAGGTTTTCCGCTACGGCAGCGCCAACGCTTCCCTCGGTGAAAACAGAGCCGTGCTTTACGATAAGGTCGAATCGACCGGCACCAAGTCATCGGAAGGCTCAAAGGTGTTTGAAGTCTCCGTAGACAACGATATGAACATAATTTCAGCTTTGTACACGGAAAATTCAAAAATACCCGAAAACGGTTGCGTTATCTCGGCTTCCGGCTCCAAAGCCGAAGAACTTGAGCAAAGTATTGTTAATATGAACAAAATAATACTTGACACGACGACAAAATCGGTGTATTTTATTAGTGATACCGAAGAGGAAAATTCCGATCCTTCGTCCGACGTTCCGTCAGAGCCTGTGAACGAAAAGGAAGGCGGAAGCAAAGTATGGTTATTTGTTGCACTCGGAGCGGCAGTTGCCCTTATCGCCGCCGCTGTGGGTGTGACCAAAATAATAAAAAACAAAAACCAAAAAGGAGAAAAATGAAATGAAGAAACTCGTAGCATTTCTTCTTGTTTTCGTAATGGTCTTCACGCTTGCTGCCTGCGGCGGCGACGAACCTGCCGAAAGCAAACCCGCTGAGGAATCCAAACCTGCAGCAGAATCTACTCCCGTTGAGGAATCCAAACCCGCTGAAGAGTCTACTCCCGCTGAAGAATCCACTCCTGCCGAAGAATCCACTCCCGCAGAAGAATCTTCCGAACCCGTTGTAGAAAAAGTTTCCTACAACTTCCTTAAGACTGCTTCTTCCGTTACCATCGACGGTATCGTTACCGGCGAAAGCGTTGTAATTTTCACCAAATCCGAAGCTATCGCTGCCGGCAACTGCAAATGGTCAACCAACGTTCTTCTTTCCAAGAAGGAAGAATGCCTCTATGAAGTAATCAGCACCACTCCCGGCAACGGCAGCGATCCTGCGATCACTCTTGAAGAAGGTCAGATCCTTCTTGCCGTTCATTCCGACGGCGCAGGCAAAAACAAAGACGGCAAAGCCGCTGCCGGCGCTCTCGCTGCAGGCGACCTCATTGCCATCGTTGGTATTCCCGAAAACGATATCCAGCTTCTCAAGACCTATGATGAAGCCAAAGACAAGCTCGAATACGTTCTTCGCAACATCCCCGCATACGTTTCCTACTCCGATCACGCTATCGGCACCAGCGAAGGCCCCGATGATGCTTCTTCTATCCATCTCACCGGCGTTAACGTAGCACCTCAGCACGGCGCTTCCATCCTTTACACCAGCGAAGGCTGGTCGGCTACTCTCGGCACCGGTTACGACTGGTCCGAATTTGAAATTTACGTAGCTGAATACGATCATCCCGAAACCTTCCAGTTCCAGGTCACCGACCACATCGCCGCTGATGAAGCTTCCGATAAAAAAGCTATCGTAGAAGTTCCTTCTTACGGCTTCGTTCTCGCTGTTTCCAAAAACAACGAAAAGATTTATAATAATCTCAGCAAATTCGAAGACGGCGATCATTTCTACGTACACGGTATCTCCTGCGTTCCGAGAAACGAATCCTCCTGGACCGCTATCAAATGTGACGAAGTTCCCACCATCGACGGCGAACTCAAAGACGGCGAATGGGACAACTACTCGGTATCCATCGTTGATATCGAAAACATTTTCTGGGATTACTCTCAGTTCGAAAAAGGCAACTACGGCGTTACCGGCGAAATCTTCCTTACCTGGAACGATGACGGTCTCTTTGCCGCAGTAAGAGTTGACACCACCGAACACTCCTGCCCGTACACTCAGAACAACGCTCCCTCTATGTGGAACAGAACCTGCATCCAGGTCAACGTAATGAACCAGTCTCCGTATTCCGACTACGTTGCACAGCACTTTGACCATGCAAAAGATACTACCGCAGTCAACGAAGGCGTTATGCGTCAGCTCGGCTTTGCCGTAAACGATGACGGCGAAACCATCTACTGCGTATGGATGGGCAGCGGTGCGTTCACCGGCGAATGCAAAGTTACCAACCACACCGAAGATCTCCAGCAGATCATTTACGAATTCTTCATTCCTTGGACCGAAATGAATATCGAATCTCCCAAAGCAGGCGACGAAATCTCCGTTTCCTTCTCGCTCAACTGTGCAGTAGGCGATAAGTGGACCAACGTTCGTTACCTCGACGGCGGCGGCATCATCGGCAGAAACGACTGGTCCAAGATGCCTCTCGTAACTCTCGCTGATCAGGCTGACTGATCGTTCAACGACTATCAAATATTACAAAGCGATAAGGGAAAAACAATGAAATTAGGAATCAGTTTATACAGCTTTCACGAATATGCAAACCCCGACAAGCTCGGCATCAAGGGCTGCATAGATAAAGTAAAGGAACTCGGCGGCGAAGGCGTCGATATAGTCGAAGGCCCCG
The DNA here is from genome assembly GCA_045643125.1 of Eubacteriales bacterium. Lineage (GTDB taxonomy): Bacteria > Bacillota > Clostridia > Oscillospirales > CAG-382 > UBA1206. The sequence goes on along the minus strand of JAZUKE010000066.1, from coordinate 5,184 downwards.
CATTTGCCACTCAGGAAGAGTACATAGCGTACGCAAAAGATATCGGCGATTACTGCAAACAGGTCGGTATCGAAGCCTGCTGCTTCTGCGTCGGCAGCGATTTCATCAACGGCTCCGGCGGCGATCTCAAAGCCGAGATCGAACGCGTAAAGGGCAGAGTTGATATCGCGGCGGCATACGGCTGCAAGTTTATGCGTCACGATGCCACACCGGGATTTTATACCTCTTCAAAGCATTCCCGCGGATTTGACAACGCGCTCCCCAGACTCGTTGAGGGTTACAGAGCTGTTACCGAATACGCCGCAACGAAGGGTATCAAAACCTGCATCGAGAACCACGGCTTCTTCGCTCAGGACGCCGAAAGAGTTGAAAAACTCATCAACGCAGTCGCAAACGACAACTTCGGTGCGCTCGTCGATATCGGCAATTTCTCGTGCGCGGATGAATACAATCCCCGTTCCGTAGGCATTATGGCTCCTTATGCTTTCCATGCACATGCCAAGGATTTCCACATCAAATCCGGCAACGGCGACAACCCCGGCAGCGGATTCTTCCAGTCCAGAGGCGGCAACTACCTCAGAGGCGCTATTATCGGTCACGGCGACGTTCCCGTTAAACAGTGCATCAACGCTCTGAAACGTGCCGGCTATGACGGATACCTTATGATCGAATTCGAAGGTATGGAAGACGCCATCAAGGGTGTCACCGTCGGTATGCAGAACCTTAAAAAATTTGTCGGCTGATTTTTAAGACGGCAAAACCAATACTGCCCGGAGCTTTATGGCTCCGGGCAGTTATGTGATTTATGCGGAGTGTTTTTTGTGAGCAGCGAAAGAAAAGAAAAGGATAAAAAACGACTGAAAAAAGCAGCGTTCATCGTTCTTGCGGCGTTCGGCGCCCTTGCCGTCCTGTATGGGATAACGCTTGCCATATCGTTGATTTTCAAAAGCGATAAGATCCCGACCCGTGTCGTTGACGAAAGCATCACGTTTTCCGACGTGAACTACGACTTTGACATATTCAGCGATCCGATATACGCTTCAAAGGATATCAACATCACCTTAAACGAGTACGGGGACGTATTTACGATAGGCTCCGAATACGAAGGTGACGACAGCTGGCACGGTATGGCACCGCTTTCGGTCTATGAGCGCGAAGGCGCTGACGCGGCGTTTTTCCGCGAGTATTTTGTCTGCCTCATTTCCGGTGATTATGAAAAATACCCCACATTCTTTACGGAAAATTTCTTCAGATATTACACAATTCCCAAAAAATTCACGATGCAGAAGATTTATTCAATAAGCGTCGAGGTATTCAACAGGGGATCGGCGGACGACAAAAACGACGGATCCGTCGTGTCCGAATATATAGTAAGATACAAAATAATGAACAATAACGGCACGTTCCGCGGTGACGTTCCGTCCGACACGATAAAGCCGCTGTATTTCAAACTCATTGAAACGAACGGGATCATAGCGATCGATTCGATATCTTTTGTGCAGAATAAGAAGGCGAATGATTAAAGATGAATAAAATGGAAATGATGTACAGACGAAAACGCAATATCGGCATTGCCGTAATGTCCGTGCTTGCGGTGGCACTTATAGTATTGCTGACCTGCCTTTTTGCAAAGAGAAGGGACGTGCCCGGCGATGTTTCCGATCAGACGGAAAGCTCTGCCGTTTCCGAAGCAGCGCCTGAATCAAGCGAAGAAAGCACGGTAAACGAGGAAACGACCGAGGAATCGTCTTCGCCTGCCGAAGAATCGTCAGAAGCCGCGGTTTCGGAAGAGGAAAGCAGGGAAGAAAGCTCCGAAGAAATATCCGAGGAGCCATCCGAAGAACCGTCCGAGGAACCGTCGGAAGAATCATCCGAAGCGGAAATAATAAGCGATCCGACCTTCCCGACCGAATATATCAACAGCGTCGTTGATGCCGATTACGTCGCCGTCTATTGCATGACGGATGATAAGCTCCTTTACGGCAAAAACGAGAATGCAAAGGCATACCCCGCGTCGATGACGAAGCTCGTCACGGCGATGCTCTCCGAAAAGTACATACCCGAAGATCAGGTAATGGTCGTTGGACCCGAAATCAAGCGCATCGGTCCGGGATCCAGCCAGATGTATCTCTATCCGGGCGATGAATATGACCTCGAAAACCTGCTTCTCGGTCTTCTGCTTCATTCGGGCAACGACGTTGCCTATGTGCTTGCCGTGACTATCGGCAGAAATCTGCTGGGCGATCAGAACGCTTCGATCGACGACGCGCTTGACGCGTTTCTTGCGGAAGCAAACCGATTCGTAAAGGCGATCGGATGCAAGAACACGCATATGGCGTGCCCGGACGGATATCACGACGACGATCACTATACTACCGCGCTCGATTATACGATAATCGGCGCCGAGGTGCTTAAGAATTATCCGCTCACGCGTAAGATATGCGCGACCGAAGGTTCGTATATACAGACGGTTTACGGTTATAAAATTAGAAACGAATACGGAAATCCGCAGTGGTACAATAACTCCAATCCGCTTATCGACAAAACTTACGTCACCGGTCTTAAAACCGGCACGACCGATGAAGCCGGCTACTGCCTGGCACTCAGCACGAAGAACGAAGGCAAGGAATATATAATAATCCTTATGCACGCTTCGTCCATATACAACCGCAACCTCGACGCGCAGAATCTCGTTTCCGCAGCACACGGATGGTACTGATAAAGAAGTGATGTGTTCCGCCTGTCGGCGGAACGTGATGCACGCTTCGCGTATGATGTTTGACTTCGTCAAATGATGTGCCTGCGGGCGTGAGAGGTCGGCAAATATCTGTACTTTGGTCATACAAAATGCAAAATCACCTGCAATATTCCGGCAGGTGATTTTTATCTATATTTTATGCTTCAATACGATACGCGCAACTCTGTGGGAGGCAAGGCTCGTTCCGTAGCGGAACGGCATTTCAAGGAATGAATTTTCCGAGGTCATCACTATATCTTCTCCGTTGTCGAGCCATATACCCGACTCAATGACAGCGTTGTCAAGGACAATACGCTTTGCTTTTTGTGCTGTCGCGGAGTACGGCTCGGCAGACATTCCCGTGCTTCTCGTTATGACGTAGTGGTATTTGCCGTCTGTCGCAGTGTATGTGTTTTCGGACGTGATATCGGTCGGGAAGACGTCATAGACAAAATCCTTGTTCTCTTTTATCCATTTTCCCATAAAGGAGAGCATTTCCTTTTCTATGGGACGTATAAGTCCGTTTCTTTTGAGCCCGACATTCATCAGCAGATTGCAGCCGTTTCGTCTTGAATCGACGAGGTCGTCGATAAGCTCGCTTACGGACTTGTAGTTTGTATCGTTTTCGGTATATCCCCAATGGATAGCATAAAACAAAAATAAATTCAAGATAAAACAAAAAATATGTCACATTTTGCATACGCCGGACGTAATGCATTATGAAGGACAAAGGAGGTGACATGGTGCTTAAAGATATTTTGATATCCGAAGATGAATGTGAAAACGCGCTCGTTGAGATTGCAAACGGTGATATGGACTCTCTCGCGTTTGTTTATCGTGCATACGGACGAGTGATATATTCGATCGCGTATCAGCTGACACGGTCGAGTCACGACGCCGAGGATGTGTTGCAGGACACTATGCTGAAGATCGCCGAAAAAGCAAACCTCTACACAAAAGGAAAAAGCCCCAGAGCGTGGGTGCTTGCGATAGCGCACAATCTTGCGCTCGACAAACTCCGTTCTTCAAAAGGCGCACAGTCCGTTGATCTGCTTGACGACGATCAGCTTCCGGAGGTCGGAATATGCGGCGACGACACGATTTGTGTCGAGGTCGCCGAAGCACTCGGAACTCTGACGACGAATGAAAGGCTCATCGTCGAAATGAAGGTTTACCGCGGTATGTCACATAGCGAGATCGCCTCCGTTATGGGATGCACGGCATTTGCGGTCAGAAAACGTTACAGCCGTGCGATGAACAAACTCAAACTGTATTTCAAGGAGTGATGTATTTATGAAAATGTATGATAAACTCCGTCATTATTATGAAATAAAAGACGAATCGTTTTTTATCCCGGATGAATCAGCCGTTACGGCAATCCGGGAAATGGCTTCCGAAAATATGACGAAAACCGAAAAAACGAAAAAGAGCAAAACAAAACGGATATTCAGATATCTCGGCTACGCCGGGATCGCCGCCTGCCTCGCGCTCGTTCTCGCCGCAGCGATCATCAGCAATATTGAACCGACGGTCGAAAACGGATTTGAAAAAAGTCACGGTATAAATTGCGAAAACGTGGAAGAATTGCACGCATGGCAGCTTGATTATCATATTGATCTTATTACGTCGATGTCGAATGTCAAAAGCTATGATCTCAACGAATCGGAGACGGCGGAATTCGTAAGATTATACAACGCTTCCGAAATTGTCGAAATAGACGGCGGACAGACAGACGACAGATGTGAGTGGCTTACCAATGACCGTGTCAGGAACATTCCATACGGTGTGCGCGTGAGTATGACGGACGGATCGTATTTAAGCATCGAGCGTCATGATGACTTGCAAGATATTTTTGCCGTTTGGCGGATGAATAAAAGCTTCAAAATACTGACGCATTTCTATGTAAAAAATCCCGAACTTGACGATTTTATGCTTGCTCTTGACATAACAGGATCGGACGTTCCGGCTGATTTCTGCTTTTATATTGAGTGGGATTGTAATGGAGACAGTACCTATGACAGCAAAACAGGAAGACTTGTTAAACAGAAAATCGCAACCAAAATCGAAGATTACACAACAACCTTTTTACTTTCGGACGAGCAAAAAGCAGAAATATTTACTTTGATTAGCAATATGAAACCAGAAACATATCCAGACGAATACAATCCGTTAAAAGGTGGAACCGACCCAACAAGAAATATTATTATTACTGTATCGTACAATGGAAAAACCAAAACAATTACTTGTATGAATGTTTCTCTCGGAAATACGCCGGACGGCAGTAAGGGTAAAAAGTTTATGGCTGTTCATGACAAAATCGTCGATATAATTACATCAAGTGCCGAGTGGCAGGCTCTGCCCGATTATGAATTTTATTACCACTCATTTGTAAAACAAATCCCGATTTGTCGAGATGAAATCATAACCACCCGTTGAACGGGTGATTT
>JAZUKE010000065.1:0-16102 GCA_045643125.1 Eubacteriales bacterium | reverse complement strand
TCAAAGGTATGCCGATGGACGACGATATACGTTTCACCGTCCTCGGTTATAAGCTGCTCCAAAGCAAGGGATATGATTTTGACACATACGACGTCGGCGCACATTGGATGTATAATCTGCCGTACAGATATATCTGCACCGCAGAGAATCAGGCGTATCTCAATTTTGCGGCGGTCGATTCGTTCGGTCCGTGGGGACGTCCCGAAAACGCTATGGAAACGCTGAAAAACGCAAAGGTCAACTTTTACCGCAACCCGTACCGCGAATGGATCGGCGCGCAGATAAGGATAGACGCTTACGCCTACTGTGCCGCCGGCAGACCGGCAAAAGCCGCAAAGGCGGCTTTCAGCGACGCTTATCTGTCGCATCAAAAGAACGGCATTTATTCCGCAATGTTCTTTGCCGCCCTTATTGCTTCGGCGTTCAACACGGACACGATAGACGGGTGCTTTGGAAAAGCGATCTCATTCGTACCGAAAAAATCGCGTTTCTATATATCGATGCAAAAGGCAAAGGAGATCGGACTTACTTCAAAAAGCAGAGACGAACTGCAGAAAAGAACAGAAAACGAAATCCAGAAGTACGGTTTCGTCCACGCGATAAACAATTCAGCCGTCTGCGTCGCAAGCATATTCTTTGCAAAAGGCGACTTTGCGGATGCGGTATGCACGGCTCTTCACTGCGGGATGGACACCGACTGCAACTGCGCCACCGTCGGATCGTTTATGGGCGCTTTCGTCGGAGCGGAGAATATACCGGAACGCTTTGCGTCGCCGATGTGTGACACCTATTCAAGCGGAATAACCGGTTACGACAACGCATCAATAAAAGACTTTGCGTTAAAATGCAAAGAATTATCTGAAAAAATATAAGGAGAAAAATTATGAGCATCATCAAACCGATCACAGGTACCTGGTTTTCGATCTATTGGGCAGACAGACGTCACTATTATTGGAACAACGCCTGCATAGGCTATTCCGCCGAACAATGGGAAGCCCTTATTGCCGATATGCGTTCCGTAGGGATCGAATATATCGTGCTGTGCAACACCGTTGCCGAAGACGGTCTTGCGACCTTCCCCACAAAGCTTGCGCCTCAGGCGAAAATGGCTGTTTCAGATCCGCTTGAAACGGTTATGACCGCTTGCGACAAGCTCGGAATGAACGTATTTATGTCAAACGACTATGTCGGCGGTTTCCCGCTTATGGCAAAAGAAAACGTGAAGATACGCAGTCTTCTTATGGAAGAACTTGCCGAAAAATACGGGCATCACAAGAGCTTTTACGGCTGGTATTGGGCAAACGAATCTTATCTGCACCCGTATTTCAACGATGATTTCATCGAATATATCAACGTGTCTTCCAAGCAGGGACGCGAACTTATGCCGAAAGCAAAGATACTTACTGCTCCTTACGGCACGTCAAGCGCCGTTTATGACGACAAATTCGTGAGCCAGCTTGACAAGCTCGACGTTGATATCATCGCATATCAGGACACCGTAGGCTGCTACGCAACCGATATCGCGGGATCCGAACGCGCTTTCTCCGTTCTTCGCAAAGCGCACGACAAATCGCAGAGAAGCGTTCTTTGGGCAGACGTTGAGACCTTTACCTGGGAAGGCAAGGACAACGTAAAGGAAACGCCGCTCATTCCCGCAGAATGGTCGCGTCTCGAAGCTCAGCTCAAAGCCGTCACGCCTTACGTTGACCGCACTCTCGTTTTCATCTTCCAGGGACTTTTCTCCAATCCCGATTCAATCGCGCATACCGGCTATAAGGAAGCCGAAAGATATTGGAACGAATACAAAGCGTTCCTTGAAAGAAACAAATAAAACGCGAAAAGCCGAATATTCCGAAAGTAAAATCCGCCGAAGAGAGCAAAATCCTTCGGCGGATTTTTTACGCAGTTATATCGTGAACGCTTTTGCGACCGCTATATGAGTTCTGACCTCTTTCGGCAGCGGAACGATGCAGTCAAGGGCATTTTCGGAAATGGCTTCTGCAGTCTTTCGGAGTATTTCTTCTTCGGATGACGAAGCGATGTCAAAGAGCGTTTTATATCCCGAAAGATAGTATAAATTCGCCCGTACATACTTTACACCGGGGAGGTAATACAGTTCGCGGAAAGATTCGGTCTTTTCGCTTCCTTTGCAAAGCTTTTCTATTTCACGGAATTTTTGCGCCGACGGGGCGTAGAGCGTGAGAAATCTTCTGAAAAGCAGGATAATACCTGCGTCATTCAGCCCGATTCCGGCGAAATCGTCGTCGGAAAGTTTTTGTATATCACTTTTAGCTTTGCATCTGCGGGACAACAGCCACGGAATCAGCGCTTCTTTATACGCGATAAGCGGATGGTATCTTTCGCTGAGGCAGGACTTGTCGAGCAGAAAATCAAGACATTCGGTTTTGTAATCGGTATTTATCATAATTTTACTTTTTATCTTCTTAAATGAAACGCTCCGCAATGTGTATTCACGGAGCGTTTTTGTTTCTTTATTGTACGTCGGCTTTTACCCAGAAGTGGTTGCCGTATATATCGGTAAGACGGTACATAACGTCAACGTCTTCTGCGTTGATCTTTTTGTTTACGACTTTGAGGTTTTCGGAACTGACGGTGATCTTCGTTCCGAGAGTGTAGGAAGCGGAGTATTCGCCGTCAAGAGAGTAATAGTCGCAAAGCAATTCGATTTCATCGCCTTTGACGATCTTTATCATACCCTTTGCCTGAACGTCGATATCGTTGTCATTATACATCGGATAAGCGCCGGTGACCTTTGCATCGTCTCCGCTGAATACTACCTGAATGTTCACGAGCTGACCGTTGAGCAGAGCGGGAATACGTCCGATATATGTGTCATTCTCGTCGTCTGCGGAAACGAGATAGTAAGCGCAGACTTCGTTGTTGAGAGTGAGCCATGTACCGTCGAAACTGAGAATGAGGTCGTCGCCGTCAAATTCAAATACGTTGTCAAGACCGAGGTCGATATAGCCGTCGCCGTCTTTGACGAAGACGTTGAGTTCGACGGTGGAGATGAGTTTCCATTCATCTTTGGCGAGTGACAGGACTTTTCTGCCGTTCTTTTCCGTCGGGACAAGGTGGGACGGATCAATATAGCTTGCGGCTATCTTTTCGGCGTTGTCTGCGATAAGTTCGGTATCTGCCCAAGCGAGATTTTCGGGCATACTCTTGCCGGAAAAACCTCCGAGCAGACTGAGTACGGAAGAAACGTCGATGCCGTTGCCGGCTCCTCCGCCGAGGAATGAGCCGAGAAGCGCGTTGACGGGGGAAGTGGACGAGCCGCCGCTGATGGTGCCGAGCAGAGAACCGAGGTCGAACGAAGAAGACGAGGTCTGTGATGCCGCAGCGGTGACCTGACCGCCGAGTTCAAGGCTTGCGAACGACTTGATGCACTTGGTGTAATCGTCGTCAATACCTATTGCATTGTTCAGCGCAACGGCGCTGTTCATCGAATTTGTGGATTCGTACGGGAAATATATGCTTATGCCGTTGCAGTGCGACATAGTCGTTCTGTTGTATTTTACGGAACTTTTCAGCACGGAAGCAAGGTTTTTGGATTCGTTCGTGCCGATGCGTTCGGCAAAGTCAACGAGGTCTACCTGGTTGAGCTTGTTTTCGGCAGAGAACTGACGAACGCCTGCACGGGCATCGGAGATCTGTTTATATCCGTTCGATTTGATGATGTTGTTGGTGGAAACCGAAAAGCTGTTGAACGAATCGGGGAGCGTGCCGTGAAGCTCGGCAAGGTCAACGATCGAAAGCGTGACTTTTGCGTTTGCGGAAGCGTTGGTGGAAGACGTGATGAAGTCGTCTATTATCGTTTTTGCGATATCAATGGTAGGCCTTGAGGTGTCAGCTGAAAGCTCGGTGAGCCAACGGGTGTAGTACCAGCCCGTACCAGGCTCCGTTTCCTCGGAAGCAACGAGGTAGTCGGCGTAATTGGTGTTGTCGGGCTGATTCGACGGGGTATTATTGCCGCCGGGGAGCAGATCAAAAATGCTGCCGCCGCAGGCTTTGAGAATGATAAATCCCACAACGACCACAAACTGATTATTTATTTTTATTCCACTCGATCATAATTTCGTCGTAAACGCGCTTTGCGTAATCGCAATACGTTTCTTCGAGCGGATGCAGCCCGTCGGGGAACATTTCCGGGTGTTCGACAGCCCAGGAGTAGATATCTATTATGGGAAGATTTCTTTCTTCCGCTATTTTTCTGTTAAGAGGAATTACATAGTCTACGATTCTTCTTGCCCATTCTTCCCAATCGCCCCAGCGTGTGGATTGAGAGAACAGCGGAGCAGGCAGGCACATAAATATCTGCATATCGGGATTTGTTTCGAGGAACGAATCGAGGTATTCGTTTACGTTGTTGTAATATCTCTGCTCGCGGTTAGTACCTTCCCAGTCTTTAAGACCGTCCTTGGGGTTGCCGTCGTTTGTGCCGAGCATAAATATCATAACGTCGGCTTTGAGGTCAAGCGCCGCTTTATAACGTGAGTCCTTGCTGTATGAATACTGATCTTCAAATACTACCGAATAGCCGGAAGCACCGTAGTTCTTCACATAGTAGTCGTAACCGAGCATTCTTTGCAGATAAACGGGGTATGCGGTCTTGTGGTAGTCTGCCGAGTTGTTGCCCTGAGTGATTGAGTCGCCGACGCAGGCGACTTTTATAAGCGGATGACTGCCGGTGATATCCTGATCCTTGATATCCTCTCCGTTGAAGAGCCCCAAAAAGTGCATCACAGCGTGATATGCGCCGCAGGCGTTGTTGGCCTCGATATAAACCTTTGTGCCTTTGATGAGTATACGGTAGTCTTCAATGCCGTATTCGGCTTCTTTTTTGGATTCGTAAAGCGATCCGCGTCTTGCGGTGTAGCCGATGACGATCTCTTTTTCGTATGTTGCGGTCTTGGACGTGGATATCGGGAGTTCAAAGTTGCCTTCGGCAAGCAGATGTTCTTTGAGAAACGCTGCGATATCTTCGTATTTGGCTTCGTTTTCCGTCGTGGCACAGGCTATGGTAAAATCCTTGATATGCGCACCGTTTACCGTTTTGTCGTCACTTGCGAACGGAAAGCCGAGGAATACTGTCTTGTCGGTGATCTCTTCGGCGATACCGTCGGACGAAACACAGTCGTTTTCAAATTCGATCGCCGCATTCATCAATGAATCCGCGTCTGCGCCGAATATGTAAACTTTTCCGTCTTTGGAAACATATCCGTGATCGCCGTGATACATCGGAGTATACGGAATCTCGACGAAAGAGGGAATGATGCCTATAACGATATCGGTACCTTCTTTTACGTCTTCTTCAGTCTCTATCGCGTCAAGAACGCAGTCGATACCGCTTTTTTCCGCGATATGATCCCTGACGGCGGCAGCAGCGGCTTCGCTGTCGGCGTTGTTTGCATAAGCGATACCATACGGCTCGTGCGGTGGTATGACTTCCGACGATTCTTCTGCGGAGACCGCTTCGGAAACGTCTTCCGATACTTCGACGGCGTTCTCGCCGCAGGAAGCCAAAGACAGGAACATAGCCGATATAAGAAACAATGTCAAAAACTTTTTCATATACGATTCCTTTCGTGAATATTTATTTTCCGAATAAAAATATAACACAATCCATTGTCAAAGTCAACATATACGGGCGATTTTATATGATTGACAAAATGCAATATTGTGTTATAATAGGCTTATGAGGTGATCGCTTTGAATGAATCGAACAGACGGGATATAGTGCGAGTATGCGCGATATCTTTTATAATTATCCTGCTTACCGTGTTAACGTACTTATTCGGCAGCGCATTGTACGTTGTGGACGAAATAGGGGTTCTCTTTATTTTGCTTTCGGTTTATCTGGCGTTCCGTCTTGACAGAGGAGTAAAAAACAATTTCTATTCCTATACGAATGTGGGATATATTGCCGGAATACTTTTTTTGCTGACTCTCGGAACGGACGTGCTGTATTTCCGTTTTTCGGCATCGGAAATAACATATAAAGCCGCTTTTGAACTGCTCAAGGATTTTCCGTATCGCTTTTCAAATATAGCCGTTCCCGTTATCTTCATCGTGTGTATCGTGCTCGGCATCAGCAATGTTTCGCTTATCCGTCACGAAGGCTTCCGACCGAAGAATCTGCTCAGCATCCTGCTTGCCGTGTTCTACATAGGCGGCACCGCGGGAATATATGTCGCATCCGATATACTTTCCAGAACCGTTTTTGCGTCTCCGTCGCGTCTTTTCACGCTGCTCAACACGTTTATACCGATGTTCCTGCTTCTTATGATGTGCTATTTCGAGTGCATACTTGCGGGATGCGTCATTATGGGCTACGCCGCGGTACGCAAGATACCTGCCTACGACAAAGATTATATAATCATCCTCGGCTGTTCGATAGATAAACGCGGCGGACTTCTTCCGCTGCTCAAGGGACGTGCAAACAAGGCGGTGCATTTTGCGTGGGATCAGGAGATCGCAACAAGCAAAAAGTGCTTCTATATCCCGTCCGGCGGTAAAGGCGCAAACGAGGTTATGAGCGAGGGAAGTGCCATTGAGCTTTATCTGCTGTCTCACGGCGCCGAAAGCGACGAGGTATACCCGGAAAAAGAATCAGCCAACACTTATCAGAATATGCTGTATTCAAAACGCATCGTTGACAAACTGAACCCGAACGCCAAAGTCGCGTTTGCCACCACAAACTTCCACGTTTTCCGCAGCGGCATACTTGCGCGTATGGCGGGGCTTGACGCGGAAGGCATCGCCAGCAAAACGAAATGGTACTTCTGGCCTAACGGATTCATCCGCGAATTTTTCGGAATCCTTGCACTCAACAAGAAAGTACACGTCGTCGTCGCCTGCGTTATGGCGGGGCTTTGTACGGCGCTTGCGCTTGTTGCTTATTTTGCAGATCTGATATGAATCATTCTATTTCCCAAACGAAAGTCACGCTGTCTTTGAGGCTTACGTCTTCGGGAGTGATATTCACGTTTACGGCTCTCGCCTTTCCCAGACAGGCGTTATCGAGCGCGTAGGATGTCGGCGAATTGAAAGATACCGACGCAAAATCATAGTTTACGGAAAGCAGTTTTCCTATCTTCACGTCTGACGCCGAAGCAAGGATGACTGCTTTTTTATTTGCGTCATAAGCGGCGTTTTTCAACAGTTCTTCGCAAAGCGCGTCTTTGTCTTTTACCGTAAAAGAAATGTTCAGTTCCGGCTCGGCGATACAGTCGGAGACGGCGGAAAGCACCTTTGAAAGCAGCGCAGTATCGAAGCCGAATTCGATTTTAAGCGAGTTCACGCAGGCGTAACCGGCAAAGACGCTCTTGTAACGTCCGTTTTCGTCGCAGACGTTCTCACGCTCGGCATATACGTTGAACGAAGTGGTTTTGAGGTCATTTGCACAAAATCCGATATCCGTGAGAGCTTTCTGCAAGTCTTCGAGCTTTTCCGAAGAACGCGAAAGCGAAATGTCGTAGTTTTTATCGACGGTTTTGACCGTAAGATCAACGACGGTCATATCCGGGGCGGCGCTGACAAGCCCCGTTCCTTTGACTGTTATGGTTCTGCTCATAGTTTTTCCTTTCTATTTCCAGAGCTGTTCGTTGTTTTTCATCAATCTGTAAAGAAGTCCGCCCAAAAGGAAGACCGAAAGTATCTCTCCCGTCGTCACGGAAATGACGAGTATCGGGAACGCTTCCTTGACGTGATAGGCGAAAGTCAGTACGAGCGGCACCGTCACGGCGTTTGCGATTATGGTAGGAATGACGGCGAATATGCCCGTCTTACGCATAAGGCGAGTAAAAATCGCGCCGACAAGCGTTGCGAGCGTACCGAAAACGACGTCCCAGATCACACAACCCGAAACGAGGTTTGAGACGAAGCAGCCTATCGCAAGTCCGGGGACAGCCGACGGTATGAATATCGGCAGCACGCACAGACATTCCGAAAGCCGAAGCTGAATGACTCCGCTTGAAAGTGAAAGCATAGTGCTTATCATCGTCAGCACGACGTAAAGGGAAGCGATGATGCCGCTTTGAGCAAGATATTTTGTTTTTTCGTTCATTGAAATGGAAACTCCTTAGTTTTGATTAGGGTGAGGATGGTTACGAACTCACCGCGGATTTATACGTTCTGCTCTTTGAGAACGCGCAGGAAATTGAGATTGTTTATTTTGTCTATCTCGTCAGACGTGAAGTGCTTTGAAAGCTCGTCGAGTATCATCGGGAAACCGGCAAAATCGCCGAATTGAAGATCGCCGCCGATGCCGTCGAAGTCAGAGCCCCACGCAAGCGTGTCGATTCCGGCGACCTTGCGTATATGCTCAAGATGCGCGATCACGTCGCTTATACAGGTCGTGTTTCCTTTGTCGGTAAGGAACGAATAAAAGAAATTTATACCCACGACACCGCCTTTTTCGGCTATCGCTTTGAGCTGTTCGTCGGTGAGGTTGCGCGGATGGTCACGCAGGGAACGTGAACAGGAGTGCGACGCGATAAACGGTTTTGTCGTTATCTTTGCAACGTCCCAGAATCCGCCTTCGGAAAGGTGTGACACGTCAACGATGATGCCGAGATCATTCATTAAAGAAATCGACTCTTTGCCGAAATCCTTAAGCCCTTTTGAATGGAGCGACGAATCCGCTGAATTGGGGAATCCGAAGCAGTTTTCGTAGTTCCAAGTAAGGGCGATCATCCTGACGCCGTCGTTTTTCATTTTCAAAAGGCGTTCGGCTTTTCCGTTGACGCACGCGCCGTCTTCGACGGTGAGAATGGCGGAAATATATCCGTCGTCAGCGTTCTTTGCCACGTCGTCTGCGGTGTACGCACGTCTGATGATATCCTTGCAGTCACCGATATTCGCAAGGAAAGTGCCGTACATATCGTTGTAAAGCTGCCATTGTTCCTCGTCGGGAAGATGACCTTTTGTAAGGTACAGCGCAAAACACTGTGCAAGAGACGAGCCTTTCTGCAGTTTTTCGGCGGTGATATGACCGCTTCGTGTTTTCAGCGTTTCGTTTCCGAAATGACACTCCATTATAGTGTCGCAGTGAAGGTCGATTATCTTCATAAACAACTCCGTTTTATCTGAATATTTCGGGACATTCAGCCCATTCTTTTACCTGCTCCAACGCCTTGCGGGCGAAGATGCGGGCGTTCGCTCTCTCTTCTTCTGTCGGCAGTATGCCGCCGGAAAACGACGGATTTTCGGGCGAGTACGAAGCCGGAACTTCAAGCCCCGTAAAGAATTCAAACCAAAGACAGGCGTGCATATATCTTGCGATCTCGCTTGCGTGGAATCCGTCACGGTAGATCCTGTCACCGTAGACCTTGAAACCGTTTTCGACGGCATATCCGCCGGGGATTATGTATTTTACTCCGCTTTCGAGCGCACATTTTGCCATCTTTACGAATTCGCCGAGCATCGCCTCTCTGTTTCTGCCGAAATAATCGTTGTAAAAGTAACGTGTGGAAACGTCGCCGTCAGACCAGGAGAAGTTGTAGGCATATTTTGTGTCGGGGTTATCGTTTTTGTATCTGACGTATTCCAAAAGCTGCGAAAAGTAATACGGCTCCTCCGGCAGAAGTCTGTTAAGATGGAGGGTACCGGGCTGGAACGTGATGAAATCCCAATTTCCAAGCCCGATGAATCTGTCGAGGTTCCATCCGTTTTCGACGACTTCGCTGCCGTTTTTCTGATACTGATAATTCGACTGCGTAAGCTCGCAGAGATGACGTTTGAAGGTGCAGCCGCCGATATATGCGTTTATAACGGTAATATCAAGCCCTGCGGCCTTTGCCATCTGATGAACGTAGGTCTGCTGATCCATAGAGAAGCTGTTGCCTATCGAAAGAATACGAAGCGGTTTTATTTCCATAAATGATTCCTCCGGATTACTTAATAAAAACTTTTTGGTAAGCTATTCTCGGTGAGCCGTCGGCTAAATGGATTATGCCGCATTTCTCAAAGCCGAGCTTGGAAAGTGCGTTCTGCATAACGGTGTTGTCGGCGTGAGTGTCGATACGGATATTGTCAATGATTCCCGAGCAGTGATCCATAACGAAAGCAAGTACGCCTTTGTGTGTTCCGTCGCTTGCGACTCTGTGAACGGTGCCGTATTTCTCATCGTTCAGCCAGTTTCCGTCCTCGATGACGGCATAAGTCGGATCCGGGGAAGTAAAGAACGCAAAAGTTCCGCAGACATTTCCGCCGTATGTCACGACGTAGCTGACAGAGCTTTCTATATCGTGCTTCAGAAGTTCTTCCGTAGGATATCCTATCCATTGGTAAAGATTTCCGTGATCTCTCATAAACCTGCGCGCCGTATCATAGATACGTTCAAGCTCCGGAAGATCGGAAATATCGGTTTTTCGTATTGCAAATTCCGTAAGTAACACCACCGTTCGATATGATTATAGCACAACATATAAAAAAAGCAATACGCTGGACGTAAATATAGACAATTTACCATTGACAAAACGCCGTCCGCTATGTTAATATATAGTCGTATCGAAGATACGCTTTCCCCGCTACTGACGGATAAACGCGGAGCACCGCGGAGGAACGGGGAAGGGATATACAGCCGACCGTCTGGGCACATCTGTTTCGTTTTCAAGAGGCAGAATGCGCCCTTTTTTAATTTTTATTCAGAGGTGAAGAATTATGAAAAAAATCGGCATCATTATGGGGAGTGACAGCGACCTTCCCATCGTAAACAAAGCGATAGACACACTCAAAGCCTTTGATGTACCTTACGAGGTACACATCTATTCCGCTCACCGTACACCTGCGGAAGCAAGGGAATTTGCGCTCAATGCGCGTGAGAACGGCTTCGGCGCAATTATAGCCGCCGCCGGAATGGCGGCTCATCTTGCCGGCGCGATAGCGGCGAATACTACGCTCCCGGTAATAGGAATACCCTGTAAATCAACAGCTCTTGACGGCATGGACGCCCTTCTTTCGACAGTACAGATGCCTTCCGGCATACCCGTTGCTGCCGTTGCGATAAACGGAGGAGTCAATGCCGCTTTGCTTTGCGTGCAGATACTTGCCGTCACCGACGAAGCTCTTGCCGAAAAGCTCGATAATAAAAGAAAAGCCGACAGAGAAGCGGTACTGAAAAAAGATGCGGATATAGCATCACAACTTTGAAAGCCAAAATAATCAATATAAAAGGAGAACACCATTTATGGAAAAGAATCTTGTTTACACCGGAAAGACCAAAAACGTTTATTCACTCGACAACGGCAATTATCTTCTGAAATTCAAAGATGACTGCACGGGCAAAGACGGAGTGTTTGATCCGGGTGAAAACAGCGTCGGGCTCACCATCGACGGAGTCGGTGACGTAAACCTCCGTATGTCTGTTTATTTCTTTGAAAAAATCAATGCCGCAGGCATAAAGACTCATTATGTCAGCGCAGACCTCAAAAATACCACTATGGAAGTTCTCCCGGCAAAGGTATTCGGCAAAGGTCTTGAAGTAATATGCCGTTACAAGGCAGTAGGCAGCTTCTATCGCCGTTACAGCGATTATATCGAAGAAGGCGCAGACCTTCCCGCTTATGTTGAAACCACTTTCAAAAACGACGAAAAAGGCGATCCGCTCGTCACCAAAGACGGGCTTGTCGATCTCGGCGTTATGACGGGCGAGCAGTACGACGATATCAAGTCGATGACGCAGAAGATCACCGCGATAGTCGCTGACGATCTCAAAGAAAAAGGACTTGTCCTTTACGATATCAAATTCGAATTCGGTTATGCTCCCGACGGAAAGGTTATGCTTATAGACGAGATAGCATCCGGCAATATGCGCGTTTACAAGGACGGCAAGTATATTGATCCGATGACTCTCTCCAAGCTCTTCTTCAACTGATCCGGAGGAGAAAAATGGGAGGATTTTTCGGAATAGCATCAAACACGGACTGCCTTACCGACGTGTTTTTCGGAGTGGATTATCACTCTCACCTCGGTACGAAGTCAGGCGGTCTTGCCGCGTACGACGAGCAGATAGGTTTGCAGCGCAAGATACACCATATCGAAAACTCGCCGTTCCGCACTAAATTTGAACACATTTTCGACGAAATGAAAGGCACGTCCGCAATAGGCTGTATAAGCGACAGCGATCCGCAGCCTATGCTCGTCAGATCGAATCTCGGTACTTATGCCGTCTGTATGATAGGCGTGATCAACAATTCCGAGGAGCTTATCGAACAGTACCTTTCGTTTTCGGGCGGTCATTTCGACTCGATGACAGGCGGAAAAGTCAACACTACCGAACTTCTCGCGGCGCTCATCGACCAGAAAAGCAGTTTTGCCGAAGGCATCAAATTTGCACAGAAATCAATCAAGGGCACGGCGTCCATCCTCATTCTCAAAGAAGACGGCAAAATAATCGCCGCACGCGACAGAATGGGCAGACTGCCCGTAAAGATCGGAAAAAGCGAAAACGGCTACGCGGTCTCTTTTGAATCTTTTGCGTATCAGAAGCTCGGTTACGAGGACGTAAAGGAACTCGGTCCCGGTGAAGTCGTGGAGCTTTCCCCGAACGGTATGAAACAGCTCGTTTCTCCCGGAAAGAAAAAGCGTATATGCGCTTTCCTGTGGTCTTATTACGGATATCCGACGTCTACCTACGAAGGCAAAAACGTGGAAATAATGCGTTACCGCAACGGCGAACTTCTCGCCGAAGAGGATATCAAAAAGGGTATTATGCCGGATATAAGTTATATCGGCGGTGTACCCGATTCGGGAACGCCTCACGCTATCGGCTATTCGGTCAGAAGCGGCATCCCGTTCGCAAGGGCATTCATCAAATACACGCCGACGTGGGCGCGCAGCTTTATGCCCGGCTCCCAGGCGGACAGAAACAAGATCGCCAAAATGAAGCAGATACCCGTCAAGGAGCTTATCAAAGACAAGGATCTGCTCTTCGTTGACGACTCCATAGTAAGGGGAACTCAGCTTAAAGAGACGGTGGAATTTCTTTATGAAAACGGCGCAAAGTCGGTGCATATGCGTTCGGCTTGCCCGCCCATAATGTACGGCTGCAAATTCCTCAACTTCTCGCGTGCGACGAGCGACCTTGAACTCATAGCAAGGCGCGTTATCCTCGAGCTCGAAGGTGAGGAAGCCTTCGATCATATTGCCGAATACGCCGACGGCAATACGGAACGCGGAAAGAATATGAGAAAAGCGATATGCGAAAAATTCAATTTTGCGTCCCTTGAATTCCAGACGACGGAAAACATCATAAAAGCGATAGGACTTGACGAATGTGAACTCTGCACCTATTGCTGGAACGGAAAGGAATAAGAAATGAATACAAAATCCTATTCGGAATCATACGCTTCTGCCGGTGTTGACATAACCGCCGGTTACAGAGCGGTCGAACTGATGAAAAAGCATATCGCTTCCACTCTTACGTCGGGAGTCTGCTCCGACGTAGGCGGATTCGGCGGTCTTTATGAGCTTGACCTTGAAGGTATCGCAAAACCCGTTCTCGTAAGCGGAACCGACGGTGTCGGAACGAAGCTCAAGATAGCGTTCCTTATGGACAAACACGATACCGTCGGTATCGACTGCGTTGCGATGTGCGTGAACGATATTATCTGCTGCGGTGCCAAACCCTTGTTTTTCCTCGATTATATCGCGTGCGGCAAAAACGTACCCGAAAAGATCGCGGATATAGTCAAAGGCGTCTGCGACGGCTGCGTTCAGTCGGGTGCGGCTCTTATCGGCGGCGAGACCGCTGAAATGCCGGGATTTTATCCGATAGACGAATACGATCTTGCCGGCTACTGCACTGGTGTCGTTGACAAAGCAAAGATAATCAACAACAAAGAGATAAAAGAAGGAGATGTCGTTATCGCGCTTCCTTCGTCCGGCGTACATTCAAACGGTTTTTCTCTTGTCAGAAAAGTTTTCGACGTTGAAAACGCCGACCTCACGTCGCCGCTTAACGAACTCGGCGGAAAGTCGCTCGGCGAAACTCTCCTTACTCCGACGAAAATATATGTAAAACCCGTGCTTGCCCTCCTTGAAAAGGTCAAAGTCAAGGGTATCTCGCATATAACGGGCGGCGGATTTTACGAGAACATCCCGCGCAGCATTCCCGACGGTTACGGCGCAAGGATAAAACGCGACGACGTCAGAGTGCTTCCCATATTCGATCTTATCGCAAAAAAAGGCAATATCTGCGAACGCGATATGTTCAATACGTTCAATATGGGTGTCGGAATGAGCATAGTCGCACCTGCGGAAGACGTTACGACCTCGCTTGACATTCTCAAAGCAAACGGCATCGACGCATACGTTATCGGAGATATCGTTAAATCTGATGACAAAATATTCTTCTGCTGAAGCAAATGGTGAAATAATGGAAAAGAAAACAGTCAATATAGCCGTCCTCGTTTCTGGAGGCGGCACTAATCTGCAGGCGATCATCGACGCCGAGCAGTCGGGGATCATCACAAGCGGAAAAGTCGTACTCGTCATATCGAGCAACGAAAACGCCTACGCGCTCAAACGCGCCGACAAAGCCGGCATCCCCACGGTCACGGTCCCGAGAAAGAAATGCGGAAGCAGCGAGGTCTTTGAAGACAGACTTATCAAAGAACTTGAAAAAGCCGATATCGACCTCATCGTGCTTGCCGGATTTATGTGCATCCTCAGCTCTCGTTTTACCGCAAAATACGAACGCCGTATTATCAACGTACATCCGTCGCTCATACCTTCGTTCTGCGGAGAAGGCTTTTACGGACTGCACGTTCACGAAGCGGTGCTTGAAAAGGGCGTAAAGATCACCGGTGCGACCGTCCATTTCGTAAACGAAGTACCCGACGGCGGCGAAATAATCGAACAGAAAGCGGTAAGAGTACGCAAAGGCGATACTCCCGAAAAACTGCAGAGAAGAGTTATGGAACAGGCTGAATGGAAGATACTTCCCGAATCGGTCGAAAAAGTTTCGCGTTTCATATTACCCGAAGTCGAACAGAAAGGAAAATAAGTATGGAAATCTATAAAATCAATTCAGTAAGCGGACTCCTTGAAGGCAACACCTATCCCGGACGCGGTATAATCATCGGCAAAAGCGAAGACGGCAAAAACGCAGTCGCGGCATATTTCATAATGGGAAGAAGCGCAAACTCCAGAAACCGTATATTTGCCGAAAAGAACGGCGAAGTATTTACCGAACCGTTTGACGTTTCAAAAGTCGAAGATCCCAGCCTTATCATTTACGCCGCAGTGCGTCAGTACGAAAACAACCTTATCGTTACCAACGGAAATCAGACCGATACGATATACGACGGACTGAAAAACGGAAAGACCTTTGCTTCCTCTCTCGAAGAACGCACTTTTGAGCCCGATTCGCCGAACTTCACTCCGCGCATAAGCGGACTTCTCACTTTTGAAAACAATGATTTCACCTATCAGATGAACATACTCAAAAGCATCGACGAAAAAGGTACCGAATGTGCAAGATATACTTATTCCTATCCGTCCGTAAACGGGCTCGGACACTTCATCCATACTTATGTCTGCGACGGCAACCCGATCCCGACTTTTCAGGGTGAACCCGAAAGAGTAAAGATCGCTTCCGATATTGATTCTTTCACGAACGAGCTGTGGGATTCGCTTGACGAGAACAATAAAATCTCTCTCTTTGTCCGCTACGTCGATCTCAAGACTCTGAATGTCGAAGAACGTATCATAAATAAAAACAAATAAGGAGTAAACGTAAATGAAAGAATTTGAACTCAAATACGGCTGCAACCCCAATCAGAAACCTGCAAAAATATATATGAACGACGGAAGCGAGCTTCCGATAGAGATACTCAACGGTCGTCCCGGATATATCAATTTTCTCGATGCTTTCAACTCCTGGCAGCTCGTAAAGGAACTGAAAGAAGCTCTCGGTCTTCCCGCAGTCACGTCTTTCAAACACGTCAGCCCGACTTCCGCGGCTGTCGGCATAAAGCTTTCCGATACTCTGAAAAAAGCCTGCTTCGTTGACGATATCGAAGGACTTGACGATTCACCGCTTGCCTGCGCTTACGCAAGAGCAAGAGGCACCGAC
>JAZUKE010000064.1:0-15679 GCA_045643125.1 Eubacteriales bacterium | reverse complement strand
TATTATGTCTTTTGTTTGTGGTCTTGCCGTTGCTTCATTGGTATTGTATGCCTTGCATTGCTTGGGTGCTTTTGATAAAATCGGTCAGTGGAAAAAGAATCGCAAGAGTAGAAAACATTAATCATTTTGCAATCAAATTCTAATTTATCGAGCTAAAAGAAACAACCCGCTGAAAAAACTTTTCAGCGGGTATCTTTGTCTCATACCATAGCAAGTAGGGGAATTATATATAATTTCCGAATAGTGAAATATTGCTTCGCAATGTGAAATGAAATAAATCCCTTTTTCACGCCCGCAGGCATTTCACACGCCGCAGACGTATTTCACATCCGCAGGATATTTCACAAATCCCGTAAGGGATTTATTTCGTTTTCGGCGCGTGATGAAAATGCTTAAAAAACATCCTTACGGGCACGCGCCGAAAGCCGCAGCCCATTTTTTTATTCGTCGATAGCGGAATTATGCGAATTGCCGAAGATTTTCGCAAGTTCTTTTGCGTCTTTTTCGGTAAGAGGACATTCGTCAAAATCGTATAACTCACCGTTTTCGTAGTACAGGGGAAGGTTGCTGTTGCCGAAACACAATTCGTAACCGTACAGATCCATTGTAATGAATACATCATTGTAAAGAGCTTCGCGGTTCACGATGAGTACCACATAACCGCCGTTTTCCGTGCGGTAGAGTGTGTCGATATACGGATCGGCAATGTTGTAGTACCCGAATTTTTCGAACCACGCAGCGAGTATTTCCGCAGGTATATCCTTGGGATTCAGGTCTTCTACGCTTACAAGAGGACCGAATGTCAATACGTCGTTATCGTTGATGAGACCTTTTTCATAAGCTTCCGAAACGGTGTGGAATTTGCCGTCGTTATAAACCCAGCATATCTGTCCGTCGCGGAAGGTGATGACGTGACCGCCGACTTCAACATCTCTTTCGGCTTCCGTTACGGCTATCATATCGCCGCCCATATATACAACGGAACAGCCGTGATATGTGCCGAAATATTTCTGAACGTAAATGTCTTCTTCCTTGACACTCGGATCGAGCATATCGTTATCAAGCAGGAATCTGTAATAGTAATAGTCTATTTCTCTTGCAAGGGAAGCGCCGATGTTCTTCGTGTCTTTTCCGTTTGTTTTCGGATCGTCAGTCGGGACAAAGTTCATTTCGTCTGCCGGAGTGTAAATATAACCGATCTGCGAACTTGCGTCGGAAATGGGATCGAGTCTTGCGACAAGAAGATCATCCGCGAGTAAATCCTTCTCAAGCTCTGCGTCGGCGTAGATCATAAAGTAACCGAGCCAGCGCGTGACGTATTCGGGATGGCTTCCGAAAAGCGGCTTATATTCGTAAGCGCCGATGTAGTCTTTTTCGTCGATGCCGTACGCTTCGATGATTTCGAGCATTGCCGCGAACGAAGTGGGTATGCCGTCAAGGTATATGTCCTCGTTCTGTTCGGTCACTACGGTAGAAGCGGAGTATTCTTCAATATACTTTTCGGCTTCCGCAGGAAGAGCATATCTCGCAAGCGGATTTACTATGCAGAGCCTTTTGGCAGCGTTCGAAACCACGTTGCACTGCCAGAATGCCGGAACGATCGCCGCGACTGTTTCGTCAAGAGACAAAGCCGAAAGCTCTTCGTCCGTGTGGAATTCGTTGTCTCCATTTATCTGATCGCCGCCGCTTATGCGGTAAACCTGTACGTAGCGCTTACCTTTTTCATTGGCAGTCATATTGAGTACGCCGGAGTCGAGCTTGTCAAAGTCGAACACGAGTCCGTCAATTTCTTCCTTGCCTGTTTTGCGGAGCCAACAGCTCCATCCACGTTCGTTTTCCTGCGTCTCGTCTGCTTTTGATTCTTCTGCCTTTGATTCCGCTTCGCCGTCACCGGGCTGTACGCGGGGAGAAAGCGACGGCATAACGACCGCTGCACAGATGACCGCCATAAGAGTCAGAGCCACTGCCGCGTAAGCGACGCCGTTGACAAACTGTCTGCCAAGGCTTTTCTTTTTCGGCACATATCCGAACTGCTCCGAACCGAACGCTTCGTCCGGGAGTATGTCCCGGCTCGACGGTACGGAAACCGAATCAAAATATTTTTTGATTTTCTTTTCGGGTTTCATTTCGTTTATTCCTTTCTGTCTGTTTTTCTGAGTTTTTCCAGAGCGCGTTGGTACCGTTTCTGGACTGCGGTGACCGATAAGCCCGTAATGTCCGAAATTTCCTTGAATTTCAGTCCCGTTACGGTTTTAAGCGTCACTATCTGTCTGTCGGCTGCGTCAAGACGCGAAAGCAGTTCGTTCGCGTCCGTATCGTCGTCGGTGTACGACGGCTCGTCGCTGACGGGGATCTCGTCGATGTCAAGATCATACCTTCGTTTTCTCATAATGTCAAGGGAAGCGTTCCTCGCTATGGAAAGCACCCACGACACCGCACTGCCGTCATTACGGTAGGTATCAATGTGTTTCAACACTTTTAAGAAGGTATCCTGCATCGCGTCCTCCGCGTCGTCTTCGCTCCTGAGGACAGAAAGTGCAAGCGTGTAGATCTGACGTCCGAGACAGTCGTAAATCACCGAAAGCTGCGTCTTGTCGCCGCTTCCTATCTTTGACAGGGCCTTTTTGCATAGATGCTCGCATATCAGTCTGTTCACGTTTTTTCACTTCCTTTCGGTCTTCTGCTTATACTACGTTTCAGAAACCGCAAAATGGACAGAATTTTTGATTTTCAATAAAAAAAGAGAGAAATTTCTCCCTTTTTATTATTTCGTAACTATTTGTGCTCCGTCTTTCTTTTCAAACCGTCTTTTCGGCATTATCACAAAGTATGTGAGCAGGGTATAAGGGAGAATGAACAGCAGCGCAAAGCCAACGTCGATTATCGAATGCTGCTTTACGAAAACCGTTGACGCCGAAACGATGACGGTATATATCCAACAGCAGACCTTTACCGTCGTTTTGCCTTTCATACTCTCGGCAGCCGTCAGACCTATTGAGATAAGGAACGCCACGAGAACGTGCATCGACGGGAATATGACGGCGGGGTTGTCGAGTGTATAGGTGAACTGCACCCAACGAGACAGTATGTTGTCCGGCATAGTTTCCGGGCGGAGCAGATGCCAGCTCGGGTACAGGGTACAGATAAGCAGACTTCCGAACACACCGAGAAAGACCAACGTCACAATGCGGAGAAAGTCTTTTTTTGATTTGATAAGTGTATATATCAGAGCCGATGCTATATATAGATACCATAGCCAATAGGGGATTATGAACCATTCGCAGAACGGTATGCTGTCGTCGAGAGCCGAATAAATTATATGGCTCGTTTCGGGTGTCTGTATATGGTTGAGCACGCCGTACCATATCCATTGGACTATCCATAACAGCAGAATGGCACTGTACGGTCTGCATTTGAAGAAATCAAAAACGAATTCAAACAGTTTTTTTATTTTTTTCATAATTATCCTTGCCGCGTATCGGGATTCATTTCGTATGATCCGTAACGGTGTAAGATCCGGGGATATCGAATACCGCTCCCGAAAGATCATCCGTTACGGTAAAATCTATCACAATGGTGTCAAGGCGTTCTTCGTCGTAACTGCGGTACCTTTCGGGGACGCCTTCCGTGTAGAACACGGTGAACTCAAAGCCCGTGCTGTCGGTATAAGTTTCGTAATCGTAAGGAGTGCTGAATAAAACCTGCGTCCCCTCGCTTTTGAGCCTGATTATACCGTTCCAAAGCGGTTTTTCGTATACGGTACCGTCGTATTCGTATACATAAGCAGTCTTGTTGAACGGATCGAGGATGATCTGCTTACCGTCTCTGATGATATAACTCGTCTTAACGCCGTAGCTTTCTTCTATCACGACGTTCATAATCTCGCCTTTGCGGTACACGGTGACCGTGTAGGGGAACGCTTCGCCGCCGACAGAGCGGCTTTCGACCGTTTTGCGGCAGTAAACTCCGCTTTCCATCAGTTCAAAATACTTTTTTCCGTATCTGCCGTAAACGGAAACGTTCGGGTCGGAATAATCGTATGAATATTCTTCTTCCGATCTTTCCGGATCATCGCGTGACGACGGCTCCGACGTGTCCGTACTGTTCGTTTCACCGGACGTAAAAGCGCAGGAAAACAGTATGAATATAAGGGAAAAAGCAATGAGAACGCCCGTTATTCTTTTCATTTTTTGTCTTTCAGCAATCTGATAAGCTCGTCAATGTCTTCCTGGGTTAATTTGCTTTGCCTTTTTTCGCTTTGCGGGGATTCTTTTTTCACCGAGCTTGAAAGCTCGTTGAGGATCTCGTCGATCGTCTTTTTGCTTTCTTGGGTGGCATCGGTATCGTCAACTGAAAGGTCGCCGGTCTTTACGTTCGGATTTTCTTTTTCGGCTTCCGGGATCTCTTTTTCCTTGAAGATATTGTCGAATTCGTTGACCGTGTCGGGGAGCTTTATGGCGCGCGTCTTGTCTACCGTGTCGATAATGTTCGTGTCGCCGGATTCGATATTGCGGTAATAGCGGTTTCTGAAATCGCGGAGAGCGGAATACGCTTCTTCAAGGGAACAGGATATGTCGAACGGGCGTATCATAAGCTCGGCTTGACCGTTTTCCGTGCGCGACTCGATGAGGGAGACGAGCTTTTGGGGTGCGTTTTCGGTGACGTTTTCGCTTGCGAGCAGTCCGATACCGATATACGGCTTATCGCCGCCTGCCATTTCAAGACGGCTGACGTTCGCCCAGCTGACAAAACCTACGCCGCATCCGCCGTTCACAAGGTCAAGAAAACCGTCCTCGGAAATGAGAAGCGCGTTTTTCGGAGAGATCGACTGATAAAGCAGGTTGAAAAAGCATACGGTGAAATAGACCGCGCTCACTCCGCCGACAACGAGGAAAAGCGTTTCAAACGGCTGTCTAAGGTCGAGAGTGAAATATATATAAAGAAGATAAACCGATGCACACGCCATAAGAAATGCCAGCAAAGCAAGCAGGGGAGTCAGGTTTCTGCTTTTTTTAATGCGGAATACTTCACTTTCCTTTGCGTTCATATTATCCATATCAATACTTCTTTCAAAAAATAAAATGTATTATAAATCAGTTATGCCGTCCGTGATAGGACGGCATTTCTTTTGCAGATCAATTAAAACCGGGGACGGGATGCGTAAGAACGTAGTTGATGTATGCGCTTCTTGCGGCATCGCTCCAGTGATAACCGTCACCTATCGTATAGTCATATTTCAGATGTCCGGCTATTTCATTTCCGCTCGTCTTCTGCGACTGCAGATCTTCGGCGACGTTGAGGAAATAATATCCTCTGGCTTTTGCGAGTTCAAGAAGCATCATATTGAAATGATCTATCTTGCTGTTGAGTGCGGTCACGGTCGAAATCGAATCGCCGCAGAGCTTGTTCCACGGGGAAACGGAGCAGATGACGATTATTGATTTCGGAGAAACGGAAGCGATATTGTCGAGGAGTTTTTTGTAAAGTCTGATGTGAGTCTCGTTGTCGTAATAGTTGACGCCGTTCGTGCCGAGCATTATGTATATGATGCGCGGCTGAAGCTTTTTGACCCAATACATAGTCGTTTTGGAAACGTCGTCGGAATGGTTGTAGCTCGAGTAATGGTTTTCGGGATCGAGCCAAGTGGCAAAGTCGCCGACGGAAAGTCCCATCATACCCACGACGTCGTAGTTTTCAAGAGGCTTGTTTCCTGCCCAGGTCATATGCCAGCTGAGCGAGTCGCCGCAGAAGCAGATGTTTTTCATATACGAATTGGGCATCTTTTCTTCGGACTTGGCGAGATACGTTCCGTTGAACTGCTGGAATTCCGCAGCCGTATAGGACATATTGTAAGGAACTTCAAGCGTGATGACGGGCTCCTCGTAGGGGAACAGCTCCTTCAGGACCTTTTCGTTGGTTTCGTAATATCTGTCAAGGAAAGCCGCCGTCTGCTTGGTGTCCGGAATACGCGACTCCGACGGCAGATAGATGTAGTTTGCAACACCCACCGCACACGCTACCGTTATGGCGAGTATCACATACATCATTTTTTGAAAAATATTATAGGTCATTTTTGATGCGTCCTTTCAGAATTCAACTGATATAGTCCTTATCGGGTTTCTCGTATCCGATCTCCTCGATATAGGTCTGGTTATCGTACAGACACGTCGAAAATAGCGTGTCGCCGGTAACTTTGTCGTATATGCGGAAATAGTAAAGGGTGCCTTTGCCTGTATCTGTAACTTCTTCTTTGCCTGCTGTATTGATTATATTGTTTGCAATGTCAAAATATACCTTGCCGAACGAAATGCGCACGTATTCGTATTTGATCTTGAAAAAGCCGAAATTGAGGTTTTTGATGCGGCTTTCTCTGTTTACCTCTTCGTAAACGTTCCCGTCCGAATCGGTCAGCGCCCAAACGATGCCTCTGTCGGTCTCCGGCGCACGGACGATGTGGTGTCCTTTTGCTTCACAGCTGACGATGATTCCCTTGTCGGGCTTGTCCTCGGATTTCTGTTCGTCAAGCTGGTCGGTGGTGTAGATGTGTCCGCATTCTTCGCAGTACCGGAGCTGTGTCCACGCTATCCTCAGTCCGATCTCAAGCTCGTTCGCTTTTTCGGCGTAGACGTTCTTGACCAATTGGAACGATCCGTCGTAATTCATATGCTCTTTGGTATGCACTTCGTAAACGGTGAAGTCGTCCTTGTTTTCCGCGTAGATGCTCCTTGCCTCTGCGGAAAGTATCGGCGTTTTCAGTATCTTGTCGTCGCGGCGAAGGAATATCGAAAGCAAGATCAATATCCATACTGCGGCAACAATGGTTATAAAAGTATTCTTGAAGACCTTTTTTATTATTATCGTCACTTTTTTCTGCGGCGGACGTTCTGCGGGTATTTCTTCGGGAAGTTCGTTTCCGTCGTAATCCAATGCGATCGCTTCCTTTCATCAGACAAGAGGGTGTTGACATAATCAACGTCGGAAAACATTATTGTTTCTGCGTTATCCACACCCCAAAAACCGTTCGGTATGTGGAAAACTCCTTAAAAATACAGAAGTTATCAACATAATCCACATAGTTATCCACATCCCGGAACTCGAAAAGCGGGTTATTTTTCGTAATTATGTTAAGTAATGGAAAATTTTGATCAGCCGAAATACTTTTTGTCAAGCGTGCGAAGCTGAAGAGCAAGCGCGATATGACGCTTTTTTATATCGTCCGATCTGTCGAAATCGGCTGCCGTGCGTGCGACTTTCAGCAGTCTGTCGTAGCTTCGCGCCGAAAGCGACATAGAGGTGTAGGCTTTTTTCAGCAGCTCGTTTCCTTCGTCGTCCACTATGCAGAACCGGCGTATCTGCGACGGAGTCATAAGCCCGTTTGCCATTGCGGCGTCGCCGAAGCGGACTTTTGCAAACTCTCTTGCGGCAATGACTCTTTTTCTTATTTCTTCGCTCGATTCCGAACGTCTCGTATCGGAAACTCCGGCGTAATCGAGCGAGGGGACTTCCACCTGAATATCTATCCTGTCAAGCAGCGGACCGGATATCTTTGAAACGTAAGCCTTGCGTGACATTTCCGAGCAGGTGCATTGATGAGTCGGATGACCGTACCACCCGCATTTGCAGGGATTCATCGCGCACACGAGTATGAATGATGCCGGGTACGACACCGTGCCGCTCACTCTCGTGATGTTTATGAGCCGTTCTTCGAGCGGCTGACGCAGCACTTCCATCGCCGATTTGTCGAATTCGGGGAATTCGTCAAGGAAAAGCACGCCGTGGTGAGCAAGCGAGATCTCTCCCGGTTTCGGATTCTTTCCGCCTCCGGCAAGTCCAGCGGTCGACATCGTATGATGCGGCGAACGGAACGGACGCGACGAAACGAGCGAAACTCCGTTGCCGAGAGCGCCTGCGATGGAGTGGATGCGCGTGGTTTCTATCGCTTCCTTCAATGTTATCGGCGGAAGTATCGAGGGGATACGCGACGCAAGCATACTTTTTCCCGAACCGGGAGGACCTATCATAAGCAGATTATGGCAGCCTGCGGCGGCGATCTCTATTGCCTTTTTTGCGGTGTCCTGACCCTTTACGTCGCCGTAATCGAGCGACGATATGAAAGACTCGCGCAAAAAAGCTTCTTTCGAGAACACCGTTTTTTGTATCGGTTCATCTCCTCTGAGATGACGGCACAGCTGATTTACGTTTGAAACGGGGAATACGTCTATGCCTTCTGCGGCTGACGCTTCCGCGGCGTTGGCTTCCGGCAGGAATATTTCCTTTATGCCGTTGTCGCGCGCGGCGATCGCCATTGAAAGCGCACCGTTTATCGGACGTACTTCGCCGGTCAGCGAAAGCTCGCCCGCAAAAGCCTTTCCCGACGTGTCAAGGCCCGCAGCCACCGAATCGTCGAGCATCGAAAGCAGTATCGGCAGGTCAAACGACGAACCCTCTTTCCTCACGTCCGCGGGTGCGAGATTTACGGTTACACGCCCCGTGCGGAGCCTTATCCCGGAGGACGCGGCTGCACCGTGGACACGTTCGAGCGATTCCTTCACCGCTGTGTCCGGAAGACCTATCAGCGTTATTTTCGCTTCGCTCGCTTTGAACGAGTTTGCTTCGACGTACACGGGGATGCCGTCTATTCCGTTAAGGGCGAACGTGGTTATCACTCTTACCATAACTTCCTCCGGCAAGGGAAATATGTATTATGGTGCGCAAAATAACGCACTTTATAACGATACACAATGATAATACCACAAGAATATCCATTTTTCAAGTCTTTTTCAAACAAAATTCCGCTTTGTGACAAAAAAATATTTACCGAAACAAAAAAAGTGCAAATAAAATAAAAATATCGGGAAAAATTTGCAAAACGTATTTACATATTGAAAAAGATGTGATAGAATGAATGGCAATGAAAAAAACGGAGGTATATGTTTTATGGTAACAAGAAAAAAGATTTCCATGGACGGCAACAATGCTGCCGCTCATGTGTCCTATGCTTTCACCGAAGTTGCCGGTATCTATCCTATTACGCCGTCCTCCCCGATGGCGGAATATACCGACAAATGGGCGGCTGAAGGACGCAAGAACCTTTTCGGTCAGACCGTCAAGGTAGTGGAGATGCAGTCTGAAGGCGGCGCTTCCGGCACCGTTCACGGCTCGCTTTCCGCAGGCGCTCTTACGACCACCTACACCGCATCCCAGGGCCTTCTCCTGATGATCCCCAATATGTATAAGATCGCCGGCGAACTTCTCCCCGGCGTCATCCACGTCACCGCACGTGCGCTCGCTTCTCACGCTCTTTCCATTTTCGGCGACCACAGCGACGTTATGGCTTGCCGCCAGACCGGTTTCGCTATGCTCTGCTCTTCCAACGTACAGGAAGTTATGGATCTCGGCGCGGTAGCACATCTTTCCGCTATCAAGGGCAGAGTTCCCTTTATGCACTTCTTCGACGGCTTCAGAACCTCTCACGAGATCCAGAAGGTCGAGACCTGGGATTATGAAGACCTCAGAGACCTCGTCGATATGGACGCCGTAAAGGCATTCCGCGAAAGATCGCTGAACCCCGATCACCCTGTTCTCCGCGGTACCGCTCAGAACCCGGATATCTTCTTCCAGGCAAGAGAAGCTTCCAATAGTTATTACAATGCAGTTCCCGCCATCGTTGAAGATTATATGGCAAAGATCAACGAAAAGATCGGTACCGATTATAAACTCTTCAACTATTACGGCGATCCCAAAGCCGACAAGCTCATCGTAGCTATGGGCTCGATCTGCGACACCGCAGAAGAAACCGTTGACTACCTTATGGCTAAAGGCGAAAAAGTCGGTCTTCTCAAAGTCAGACTTTACAGACCTTTCTCTGTTAAACATTTCATTTCCGCCATCCCCGAAACCGTCACCAAGATCGCCGTTCTTGACCGTACAAAAGAACCGGGCGCTCTCGGCGAACCGCTTTACCTCGACGTTGTTTCCGCAGTCCGCGGCACCATCTTCGAAAAAGCTCTTATCGTAGGCGGCAGATACGGCCTCGGCTCCAAGGATACCACTCCGGGCGCAGTCGTTTCCGTATACAAGAACCTTGATGCGGCTTCTCCCATCAACGGCTTCACTCTTTCCATCACCGACGACGTTACCAACCTTTCTCTTCCCATCGAAAGCGAACCCGATACCGCTCCTGCCGGCACCGTTGCCTGCAAGTTCTGGGGACTCGGCTCCGACGGTACCGTTGGCGCAAACAAGAACTCCATCAAGATCATCGGCGACCATACCGATAAATACATCCAGGCTTACTTCGCATACGACTCCAAGAAGTCCGGTGGTATCACCGTATCCCACCTCAGATTCGGCGATAACCCCATCCGTTCCACTTACCTCGTTTCCAATGCGAACTTCGTTGCCTGCCATAACCCCGCATACATCCATATGTATGACATCACTGCCGATATCAAAGAAGGCGGCACGTTCCTCCTCAACTGCCAGTGGACAGCCGACGAACTCGACGCCGTTCTTCCCGCAAAGGCAAAACGCGACCTCGCAAACAAGAAAGTCAACTTCTACATTGTTGACGCCATTTCCATCGCCAAGAAGCTCGGTCTCGGCGGCAGAACGAATACCGTTCTCCAGTCTGCATTCTTCAAGCTCGCCAACATCATCCCCGCTGACGACGCTATTGAATATATGAAGAAAGCTGCTTACAAGTCCTTCATCAAAAAAGGTCAGGCAGTTGTCGATATGAACTACGCCGCTATTGAAGAAGGCGCAAATGCAGCCGTCAAGGTAGAGATCCCCGCATCCTGGGCAAATGCAGTTGATGAAAAAGTCGAAGTCAAGGCTACCGAGGGCAGACCTGAAGTTGTCGGCTTCGTTGATAACATCCTCAAACCCGTTACCGCTCAGAAAGGTGACACGCTTCCCGTTTCCACCTTCCTCGACAGAGCCGACGGCACTTCTCCTCAGGGTACCGCAGCTTACGAAAAACGCGGTGTTGCGGTTGACGTTCCCGTCTGGAACCCCGAAAACTGCATCCAGTGTAACTTCTGCTCTCTCGTCTGCCCGCACGCTACCATCCGTCCCGTTGCGATGAAAGACGAAGACGCTGCAAAATATCCCGAAATGAAGCTTCTTCCTATGACGGCTATGCCCGGATATAAATTCGGCGTTACCGTTTCCGTACTCGACTGTCTCGGATGCGGCAGCTGCGTACAGATCTGCCCGGGCAAGAAGGGCGAAAAAGCTCTTTCTATGCAGTCCGCTTCCACTCAGCAGAGCGAACAGCAGTATTTCGACCTCAGCTACAAATATGCCGATAACCCCGAAATACTCGCTAAATTCAAACCCGATACCGTCAAAGGCTCGCAGTTCAAACAGCCGCTTCTCGAGTTCTCGGGCGCGTGCGCAGGCTGCGGCGAAACTCCTTACGCAAAACTCATAACCCAACTCTTCGGCGACAGAATGTTCATCGCCAACGCTACCGGCTGTTCGTCCATCTGGGGAGGCTCCGCTCCCTCTACTCCTTATACCGTAAATAAGGAAGGCAAAGGACCTGCTTGGGCTAACTCCCTCTTTGAAGACAACGCCGAATACGGTCTCGGTATGGCTACCGCCGTTAAACAGCGCCGTGCAAAACTCATCGAGATCATCGAAGGCTTCGCTGCTTCCGAAAACGCTGACCTCGCTGCAGCCGCAAAGGCTTGGCTCGAAGTCAAGGACGACGGCAAGGCTTCCGTTGCCGCTTCCGCTGCTCTCGAAAACGCTATAAAGAATGCCGATAACGGCGAAGACGCTTACAAACAGGCTCTTGCGATGAAGGATCTCTTCGTTAAGAAGTCTATGTGGATCTTCGGCGGCGACGGCTGGGCTTACGATATAGGCTTCGGCGGTCTCGACCACGTTCTCGCTTCCGGTGGAGGCGTCAACGTATTCGTCTTCGATACCGAAGTTTACTCCAACACCGGCGGACAGGCTTCCAAGTCCACTCCTACCGGCTCCGTTGCACAGTTCGCGGCAGCAGGCAAAGCCGTTAAGAAGAAAGATCTTGCCGGCATCGCTATGTGCTACGGCTACGTTTACGTTGCACAGGTAGCTATGGGCGCCGATTACAACCAGTGCGTCAAAGCCATCAGCGAAGCTGAAAGCTATCATGGACCTTCCATCGTCATCGGTTACGCTCCTTGTATCAACCACGGTATCAAGAAAGGTCTCGGAACCTCTATGCTCGAAACCAAAGCTGCAGTTGCAGCCGGCTACTGGCATACCTTCCGTTACGATCCTCGTCTTACCGCAGAAGGCAAGAACCCGTTCACCCTTGATTCCAAGGAACCGACCAACGATTATAAGGAATTCATCAATACCGAGTCCAGATATTCTTCCCTCAATCTGTTCTTCCCCGAAAGAGCAAAGGTACTCTTCGACAGAGCAGAGATCGAAGCAAAGGAAAAATATCTCAAACTCAAGAAACTCTCCGAACAGAACTGATAATCGTTTTATGGATTACCGCCGCGCTTGGCGCGGCGGTAATTTCTTCAATATGATTATATTATGAAAGGAACGTCATTTATGGGCAAAAAGGCAAATGAAAGTTACAGCTTTATCAACCTTATCGCGGTAGTTGCCTGCTTCGGCGTCATTGTTGTGATACTGTCGGTGCTGCTTGCAAACTTTATGTTCGAAAAAGCAGTAGACCCCGGTGATGACGTGTCCGAAGGATCCGGCGACGTGGTCGACACTTCGTCCGGAGACGCGGTCTCGCAGACCGAAACTTCCGATGAATCGGGCGAAACCGACGTTTCAAAGGAAGACCCCGGTCTTCCGTCGAATTACGAAACGGTCAAGGTCCCGTATTCCGACATTCACAAGGGCGACCTTATCGTCGTAAACAACAATCAGAAATACGATTTTGCCAATACTCCGATATTGATGAAGATATACAATTATCAGGATTATACGAGCAAGGTATTCAAGCTCCGCGATCTTGATATACAGATATCTTTCGATATCATCTCTCCGCTCAACTCGATGCTTGGTGCACTCAACGCATTTACCGGCAGCAATGCCCTTACCGTCACCTATGGCTTCCGTAGCGAAGCCGATCAGGCTGAACGCTATTCAAGCGGAAAAGACACCGATATGGCGGGCGGCAGCGAGCTGAACACGGGGCTTGCGTTTATGTGTACTGTCTTTCCGGCAGAGGAGGGAAGTTTAAGCGAAGGCAGATTTGCCTGGCTTGCCGAAAACTGCGATAAATACGGATTTGTCCTCAGATACCCGGCAGGCAAAAAATCGCTAACGCTTCACGACGGCTCCGATTCGCTTTTCAGATACGTCGGCAGACCTCACGCATTCCTTATGAAGCTCAACAACCAGTGCCTTGAAGAATACATCGACTTCTGCAAACGCTTTACATACGACAATCCGTTCTCGATAATTTCGGACGGAAAACGTTATTATATCTATTATGTAAAGGCGAATACGAAGGGCGAAACCGAGATAAAGATACCCGAAAATTGCGATTACACCCTTTCGGGCGACAATTCCGAGGGCTTCATCGTGACCGTTATGGCGGGCAACGCAGAATAACCGAAAAACGGAAAAACGGTCGAAAATCGTCGTAACGTGCAAAAAATGACAAAAATATGTAAAAAACGACGCACAAACAAATGTTTTGTTGAAAATTTGGATATGTAGAAAATGTATACGGATATTTGTGCAAAACGTCAATAAAAATCGACGAATTTTTACAAAAAAATAAATAATGTTTTCTTTATACAACTCCGGCAAAATCGGAGTTGTATATTTTTGTCTAAAAATATATTTTAACAAAATTTATAAATTGTGTGACTTGCGATGCACACGCGGACTTCAGGTTATATATAATAATACTTGTAAATGCCGTATTTCAAGGCTTTTTTCGCCTTGAAGACGAAAAGAACGCCTGCAAAGAGAACGGAGAGAATAATAAAATTATAAAAGTGTGTCAATTTTGACAATGTCAAATTGCACATAGTGTATTACGGGCTTTGAAAGGCGTCGAAATGTCGACATCTCTCGGCGGTGGTGTTAAAGTGCCTAAAAAATTCTTATATATTATATGCACCCTTGACAAAATGACGAAGACAGGCTATAATTTAGCATAATTAAATCGGTGTATTGCTGTCTTTGCGGCAGTAATGTGTCGTTTAACTGTCAAATCTCACGCAGGAGGATCACTATGAGCAAACTGAAAAATCCACTCAAGCGGATGCTCGGTTTCTGTCTGGCATTTTTGTTCGTAATGACAAGCTGCCTCACCGTAGCCGACATCTCGGCGGATGCACTCGTTGAAAGCGTAAACGGGTCGGATTCGCTGGTAAGAACCTCGCTCTCGGAGATCAAAAGTGTCCTGACTTCAAAGAGTTATGCAGACTACCTTGAAGAAAACGACCTTATTTTCGAGAATGCAAAGAAAAGCCTCGACGTTGACATTACCAAATATGACAGCGAAGAGACGACTGCTACCGTGGCTGTTGACAACGGCGACAAATACGGTACCGACGGCAAAGTCCTTCTTATGGGCGACGACGGCAAGGTATCGTTCAAGGTCAATGTTCCCGAAGATGCTTATTACTGCATCGAATTCGAATATTGGTCCGGTGACGTCGTTATCGAAAAAGACGGGGAAGTCGTCTGCGAAGGCAAATCCACCGATATCGAAAGGATCATCCTTATCGACGGCGCAGTTCCCTATAAGGAAGCACGTTCCATCTCGCTTACAAGAAGCTGGACTGACGTCTACAACGTAGTCGATGCCGAAAACGGTTATAAAGCCGTTTATGAAAAAGGCGCCGACGGAAAAGAGACGAAAGTCACCTATAACACTCTTGATTCGAGATTTATCGATGCCGTCAAGGATCAGACCAAGAACGTACGTCTTTTCCAGCGCGACAACGCCGGAAACGAAATGAAGCCCAATAAAGAGATTTATCCTCTGTGGAATACGCAGCTTCTCCGCGATTCCGCCGGCTACTATCCCGATCCGCTCCGTTTCGCTCTTACCAAAGGCGAACATATCATCACGTTCTCGACCATTCGTGAACCCGTTGCAGTCAAGAGCATCAAGCTCTGCCCGTTCACATCTCTTCCCACCTATGCCGAATACATAGCAGCTCACGACGCAGCTGGCGCAAAAGATTACAGCGGCAAAGATGCGGTAAAGATTCAGGCCGAATATCCGACTTACACTTCCGATAAGACCATATATCAGCTCAACGACAGAACTTCTGCCATCAGCGAACCGCAGGATGCAGCTCTTCAGAGACTCAACAGCATCGGCGGCGATAAATGGACTTACGTCGGTCAGTGGGTCGAATACAATATCGAAGTTCCCGAAGACGGATATTACAATATCGTTCTCAGATACAAACAGTCCATTATGGAAGGTATGTATGTTTCGAGAAAGATCTATATCAACGGTGAAGTACCGTTTGCCGAAGCCACCAACTGCCGCTTCAACTATGACGACGCATGGCAGACCGGCGGTATGTACGACGGCAAGTCCGAGCTTGACGGAAAGAATTTCAAATTCTACCTCAGCAAAGGCGTCAATTCGATCAGATTCGAAGTCGTCCTCGGCGATATGGCTGAGATCCTCAGCAGCGTCGAAAACACGTTGACCAACTGTAACGCATATTACAGAAAG
>JAZUKE010000063.1:0-28558 GCA_045643125.1 Eubacteriales bacterium | reverse complement strand
TAGTTTTGAACAAAAAAAGTTAAAAACACGTCAAAACCGTTGACACGGGCGCAAAAATGATATACAATGTGTGCGCAGAGTAAAAGAGATTGCGTACAGTGCCTTGTGAACGGGGAGTTGTCACACGGACGAACGGTTTTCCGGCGGTGATCTCTTTGCATCCCGCTGCATCGGGTGAATGCCCGTACACGGAATCGGCCTCTCTGCAAGTATATCGAGAGGTGTTTTTTTATGAAAAAATTGTTCACGAAGCAAAGCGTCAGGTCAAACGTCGAGCGTCTCACTCTGACGGCGATGTTCATAGGGCTTGCGGCGCTGTGCAAACTGTTTTCTCTTTCCGTCCCGCTTTTCGGAGGAGAGGGAATGAAGGTCGGGCTCAGCGGCATATTCACCGCGTTCCCCGCGTTTCTGTTCGGGCCGCTTTTCGGCGGACTTTCGTCAGCCGCGTCGGACATAATCGGCTGCATAATCGCTCCGTCGGGCGGCTACAACCCGCTTTTCACGCTCACGGCGTTTGCGGGCGGATTTATCAAAGGGCTTATCTGGCTTGCCTTCGCCAAGACCGAAAACAAAAAACTGCGCCGAGTTTTCGTCGGATTTTTCGCGGTCATCACCGTCATCGGCATCGTATTTTACGCCTGCCTTGCGTCTGACGGAATAAAGGGCGGCGTTTACGCTTCCGCGGATGAAATGCCGTCAAAGGCTTTCGTCAAAAACGGCGACGCTTCGTTCGTCACCCGCCTTGTCACCGACAGGGTGAACAACACCGATAATTACACGCTTTCCGCTCTCCCGGACACGGAGACCGTAAAGATACCGTCCTCGCTCGATGACGGCGGCGTCAAAGCCAATATAAAGGTCACGTCACCGACTGTCGGCGAAAACGTGAAAACCGTCTGCATCCCGAAAGACGCGGCGTACAGGGACGTGCTTGAAAAAGCGGGTGTGGAGGTCGTCACATACGAAGAAGCCGTGACAGAAACCGTCGCGGCACTTAAAGAAAGCGGATTCGTGCTTGCTTCCGATAACAATTTCGGCAAAAACCTTGCGTCTTACCGCAACTTTGCCACGTTCTGGCTGACGCTCGTAGGTGTTTTCGGGCTTGCGACAGCGATCATCGAGTATTTCATCGCGGCGGCAAACGCCAAAAAGGGGAAGAAAGAGAATTACGGGCTTCGCATATTCGTTGCCATATTCTCGTCCGAACTTGTCGTCACCACGCTCAATACGTTCATCCTCAAAGAACTGACTATGGCGGACACCTGGGCGAAGTATTCGTTCCTTGTCGTGTGGATACCGAGAGCCGTCGAAGGCGTCGTGGTCTGCCTCGTTCAGGCGTATATCATAACCATACTGTACGGCGCATTCAATACGGCACTTGATAAATACAGAAAGAAGTAAAGGAGATAATCATTATGAAAAAACTGCTCGCTCTGCTCCTCGTCATCGTGCTTGCGCTTCCGGTCGGAGCCGTGGCTTCGTTTGCCGAAGGCGAAGACGAAACATTTGAATTCGTCTATGAATTTGACGTCAACGGCTTGAACCGCAAACTCAAAACCAACGAATTGGTCATTTTCCCCAACGATACCGACGAAAAGATCAAGGTCAACACCTCCGAATACGATTTCAGACAGGTAGACGTTATGATATTCAACTCCGACGGGCACATCGTCGAAGCGGGCGGTCAGCTTATGCCCAATACGGACGGCAAGCTCGGCAGCTGCCAGACCTTCATCAACGTGCCTCCTCACGGATTTGCAGTCGCTTTTACCGCAGGTAAAAACACGAACAAACTCGGCAGCGCAAAATCGCAGGCAATGGAAGGCGCGATGCTCTACAATGCCACTATGACGATCGACCGCGATATATACGCTTCGTTCGACAAAGAGAATATGAAGCTCAAGGTCTGGTACAACCGCGCTCCCAAGGTCAGCGACGACGCAAAGCGCGTACTTTTCGTGGGCAACAGCTCAACGTATTTCAACGGCTCGCCCATCAAATTCAGAGCACTTTGCAGAGCCGCCGGCATCGAAGTAAAGGTCGATTACTGCACGTTCGGCAGCGCCTACCTTTCCGAATTTGCCGACGAAAACCACGAAAGAGGCAAGGCGTACAGAAACAAACTCAAAAACAACAAATACGACTACATAGTTTTCCAGGGCGCCGCTGCCGAAAAATTTGAAACGAGCAGCCCCGCGCTTGACGTTCTCGTTCCGCTTGCAAGGGAAAACGGAGCAGTTCCCGTGCTTTATATGCGCTATTCCTACGCCGATACCTTTGAACAGATGCGCGCCAACGGCGAAAAGCATTACAAGAATTATACCGAACTCGGCAAGAGATACGGCTGCCTTGTTTCGCCGCTTGCCGTCGCGTATATCTACGCATACAAGGACTATTACCCCAATGAAATAAACCTTTACGCCGAAGACCTCAGCCACCATTCCGCGGAAGGCAGCTACCTTATCGCGTGTTCGCTTATGTACACCATTTTCGGCGTGTCGCCCGTTGGCAACACCTACACCGCTTATCTTGACGAAGAAGACGTGAAGCGCCTGCAGGAATGTGCCGCGAAAGCCGAAGAGACAAAGTACACTCCCGTCACTTACAGCGACAGCGACGTTTTCATCGACGGTGCCGAAAAGTACCCCAACATTTCCGAAGGCAAGAAGTATACTGCGGGCGGCGACATTTCTCCGAGAGACGAATGGTTTGACGACCTGTGGTACGATATCGACAAAAACGGAAATTGCCTCTATAAATTCACCGACGGCAGGACAGCAAATACCGGAGACGCCGTTGAATGCGGCTGCTACCGGGGAACGGGGATGAGCATAACGATCGACCTTGAAGAAAAGTTCGCCGTCAAGGCGTTCAGATGCGATATGTTCGGCAACTCCATATGGCAGGTCCCGCTGCCGAAGGATGTAAAGGTCAGCGTTTCCGTTTCAAACGACGGCGAAAACTTCACCCCTGCGGGTGACGCCGAAAGAACGGACAGAAATACCGGCGACATATGGGAAACAGGCGATTTTGAGCTTGTTCTGTCGGATGAAGTGAACGCGAGATACGTCAGATTCGACTTCGATATTTCCGACAGTTTCCTTTGGCTGAGCGAGATCAAGGTCTACGGCACCGATGCGCTTGACGAGCCGGAGGAGCCGAGCGAAGAAGCAAGCGAAGAAACGAGCGCAGAAGCGTCCAAAGAAGAAGCAAGCGATACCCCCGAACCGGCGATCGACAACGAAAGCCATACGGGTATCATTATCGCCGTCGTCGCGGCAGTTGTGGTCATCGCAGCGATCGCGGCTGTAGTCATAGTTAAGAAGAAAGCGAAATAACGGGGAAGTTTTCAGTTTTCAGTTTTCAGTTTTCAGAAAAAGCAAAGGATTTTCGGGGGTTGCCCCGAAAATCCTTTTCCTTAATTTGGCATTTGCAATTTGTAATTTGTAATTCTTTAACTCACACTTCGATCCATTCGCACGGAGCTTTGACAGCTTTGTGGATGGCTTCGATGATACCCATAATGGCGACGGTATCGTCGTGTTTAGCTTTGATATCGCCGGTGCGGAAGAAGTCGCAGAGGTCGAGCATAAAGTTGGGGAACGTGTTCGACATCTGGTTGATCATCTTCGTGCTGCCGTCCTTGTAGCTGACGGTCATACAGAAATCGGGGCCCTGCCAGCCGTAGTGAGTCATAATGGCGCGTCTGTCGCCTTCAAATTCGATAACGAAGGTCTGATGCTGACCTGCGCCGACAGCCATAACACGTTTGACCTTGCTGCCCATAAGAATGACGATAGGTTCAAGCTGATGGATGGCGTAGATCTCGTAGTCGCCGGGACCTCTGGAAGAAACGAAAGCGATATCATCCGTGGGGAAGCCTTTGAGTTCGGTAGCAAAACGGAGAGCGGAGGAGGAGAAGAACGGGGTATCGTTGGCTTCGCCGAGGTCAACTATGTCCTGAGCCACTTTCTTGGAAAGCGCAAAGGTCTTGTCAACGTAAACGAGCTTTTTGCTTCTGAGCGGAAGCTGGCAAAGATCCCAGTGTCTTTCGGGGTTATCCGGGGAAAGAACGATGATGCGGTCTGATTTTGCAACGAGTTCTTCGATGGTATTGCATCTCTGAACGCCGTACTTTTCGCACCACTGATCGGTCGTGACGCCGGTCTTGGGGCTGTCCATTTCGGCATAAGCGTAAGCGACCTTGAATTCGTCGCCGGCAGCGTCTTTGAGGAACTGCGGATAGTTATTTGCGTGCCACTCGTCAAGATAATGGTCGATGAAGCCGACGAGCTTGACTGTCGCTCTTTCTCCCAGGAAGTCGGCGGCTTTCTTTATGTCCGCAAACGGATCGGCGCCGCATTCGCGTTCGATAGTGAGGAAGCCGTGATAGCCGATCTCGTCAAGTGCTTTGAAATAAGCGTTGAAATCGACTTTGCCTTCGCCGAGAGGAAGTTCTTTGAAATAGTCTTCCATTCTGAGGTCTTCGATGCCGCCTTCGGCAAAGAAGGTGTAGATCTTTCTGGGCTCGGTCTGCTGAAGCATAACGCCGTCTTTTGCGTGGGTGTGAACGATGAAATCCTTGAGAGTGCGGACACCTTCAACGGGATCGGCACCGGTGACCATAACGAGGTTTGCGGGGTCGAAGTTGACGCCGATACCCTTGGAGTCTACGTCGATGATGAAATCACGGAGAGTTTCGGGTTTTTCGGGGCCTGTTTCAATGGCGAAAGTAACGCCGATGGCTGCGCCGTAGTCGCCTATTTCCTTGCAGGCGGCTTTCATTCTTTCGTAATTGCCGCCCTTGTCAGCGGGAACTACGCCGATATGAGTGGTGACGACTTTGCTTCCGAGTGCTTTTGCAAGGTCTGCGACCTGCTTGGAAGCGGGGATCTTCCACTTGTTTTCTTCTTCGCTTTCAAAGCCGTGACCGCCGAAATCGCCGCAAACGGCTGAAACGACAAGTCCGTGTTCCTTGAGAAGACGGTTGGTCTCTGCGATCTTTTCGGGAGTGAAGGAGGAATAGAGCATTTCTCCGCTTGTGACGTAAAGCTGGATGCCCTCGGCTCCGACTTCTACCGCTTTGTCAAGCGAAACGGCGAACGGAGTTCTGAACGAATCGGTCATAACGCCGATTTTGAATCTTTTTTCCATTTTGATTACCTTCCTTTATATTTTTTTATAAGAATTGCGTTTATGCAAAAAGAGACGTAACAAAAGCCGCGATCTTGTCGATGTAAGAAGCGACGGAAACGATAACGCCGGCGGAGAAAACGCCGAGAGCGATTGCCGGGAAAGATTCGCGCAGTTTGAGGTTGAGCGTCAGCGCGACGAGCGCGCCCGTCCAAGCGCCCGTACCGGGCAAAGGCACCGCCACGAAGAGCCAGAGCGCCACGAACAGCGTTTTTTTCATCTTGGCGACCTTCTTTTCGCCAAGCGACAATATCCAGCGGAAAGGCTTTCCGAACTTTTCGAAAGAGGCGAAATATTCAAGCACGCGCCTGCCGTAAACGATGAGGAACGGTATGGGGATGAGGTTGCCGACAATGGCGATGGCGACGACGAGCCAGAAATTCAGACCGAGCGCACGCACGCCGATGGGGATGGCGCCGCGCAGCTCTATGACCGGCACCATACTTATGCCGAGCACAGACAGACATTTTATAAGCATAGAAAAATA
Organism: Eubacteriales bacterium; assembly: GCA_045643125.1. Classification (GTDB taxonomy): domain Bacteria; phylum Bacillota; class Clostridia; order Oscillospirales; family CAG-382; genus UBA1206. The sequence goes on along the minus strand of JAZUKE010000063.1, from coordinate 22,878 downwards.
CTTCCGTTTGTTTTATTACACCCTATTATATATTCAAAAATCGTTTATGTCAAGTTATTGTTTGAACTTCTTGTCATATATGCGTTTATTTTTTCAAGAGAAAGCTTTTCTATCCTCGAAACATCAAATATCGCTTATTATAAATGACTTGGATTTTTTAATTCCTTGAATTTGAAAAACACCTTTACTTGCTTATCTTCGGTAAGTTCAATACGTTCAACCAAACTTACAAGTAATTCTCTACTACATTCTTTGGCATTGATGAATTCCTCCACAAGTTCTTTAATCTTGTTTTCATCAATGATTTGTGCTGTAAAATCCGAATTACTTAATTCGGTTAATCTATTACGAGTTGATTTTTGCTCGTCTAATAGATTCTGATATATTCGATTAAACGTATCCGCATCAATTATTTCCGAAAGTTTATCCATATAGGCGTTGTCAATTTTCTTTTGAATAAACTCCAACTTGGAATTTAATGCGGCTATATCCCTGTCTTGTTTGCGGAGTAAAGATTGAATTTCCTTTGTCGCCTTGTTAGAAAGATTTTTTGTGTCTATGTTATTGATGTATTCCCGACAAACTTTTTTGATTTCATCAATAACCGCAGATGTAACATCTTCGACTCTGACACAATGACAAGTACAAGTATGGTACTCTGTAAATCTTTGATATGTTCGACACACAAAATACATTGTTGGAATATTCCCAGATAGATTCCGCTTAACTACGCCAAGCGGATATCCGCATTCATGACAATAGATTAAACCTTTGAGTAAAAAATCGTATGTACGGCTTCGTGTATTGTTGCGACTTTTAATCAATTCACCGACCTTTTTGAATGTTTCTTTATCAATAATTGGCTCGTGTGTATTTTCAACAACAATCCATTCATCTGGTGGAAGCCTTTTACACTTTTTTGATTTATAACTCACTTTAACCATTCTGCCTTGCACCATGTTTCCGATATACACTTCGTTTTGCAACATAGCACTAACTCTTTCTGAACTCCATTTTCCTGAATACGGTCCTTTTATAGACAGCTTTATATTGGCATATTGAGCAGGAGTCGGTATATTTTCTCTATTCAGTTCCATTGCAATTTGTCTGCACGAAGTACCGCTAAGTGCAAGATTGAATATCTTTTTTACTATTTCTGCGGCATATTCATCAACAACAATTTTGTTTTTCTCATTTGGAGATTTGATATAACCGTATGGTGCCTTTCCGCCGATAAAATCTCCTTTAAGTTGCTTATTATGTTTAACACTTGATATTTTTTTAGAAATATCTTTTGCGTACATATCATTTAGTATGGCTTTAAATGGAGTAATATCTCCGGAATAATTTTTATCAAATGTATCTATACCGTCCAACAAGGATATATAGCGTACATTTTCTTCGGGGAAAACTTCCTCAAGAAAATGTCCTGTATCAATATAGTTACGACTAAGTCGAGATAAGTCTTTAGTGATAACTAAATTGACTTTCTTATTATAAATATCGTCTATTAAGCGTTCAAAATTAGGACGTTGATGACTTGTGCCAGAATATCCGTCATCAATATAGGTATCATAAACACTTAATTTTTGCTCTGCCGCATAGTTTTGAAGCAATTCTATTTGATTCTTTATGCTTTCCGAATCATCGTCTGCATTCTTTTTGTGTTCATCTTCTTTCGATAAGCGAACATACAATGCGGCACTATACTTTTTTGGGTCGTTAATTATTGGATACATACTTTGTTACCTCCGTAATTAGCGACCATTCTTTTTGCATTTATTGTAGAATGTGAGGTTATTGATGATGTACCATACATATTTCTAACCTCGTTTGATATAAAATTCCAAATTGACTTATTTAAAATATCTAATAGGTCATCACCCTCATTATTATAACAAACTGTTACTTTAATTGTATTTAAATTGTCTTTCATTCTAAAAGCACCTTTCTTAGTTTATACTAATGTTTATGCGGAAAGACAAACAATCTTGTCAAAACGCATATGATTTGATGCCTTTAGTTTCATTTAAGGAGAAAGACAATCTGAAATGTCCTTTTTACTGCGTTATTTTGTTAAGGGTAATTTAAGAACAATATCCATTTTATTATTTTTTTCAAAATATTGCCTCCTTTCGCTTGACAACAACAGTATAACAGAATATAATGTAACAATCAAGCAACAATCCTGCCACATAAATTATATATATACCTAAAAAGGTGGTGAAATTAACAACATGGACTTTGAAGAATTAAAGAAAAAAATCGGCAAAAGAATTAGTACAGAAAGAAAAAATGCACAATTAACACAAGGCGAATTTGCTCAAAAGCTCACTTTATCTGCTGAGTCTCGTCAAACAATTTCAAAATGGGAAAGCGGACATGTTTTGCCCGATTTAGAAATTCTCAAAAAGATGTGTGATGTGTTTGATTGCGAGTTGGGATATTTGCTATGTGAATACGATTGTAAAACACATATTGCAACGGACATTCAAAAAGAAATTGGCTTATCCGAAAATGCTATCTCTATACTACGCACTTTGAACAATGCGTTTTATCCCTCGCCCTCCGAATTTACAAACGTTTTAGACAAAATAATATGTAATCCTAATTTTGAAAAATTATTAAAAGCAACATTGACATACATATTTGATTTCAACGATAAGAATTTTCATATTGATAATAATGCAATAGATATATGTGCCTCAAATTTTAATTGTCAAAAGACAGAGGTAACTGAATATTTCAAAGTATCGTCCGAATCTCTTTTAAAAGAAACATTTTTAGAAATCGTTTCGGAAATTAGTTTGTCGGCGAACAATAAATATAAAAGAAAAAAGACAAATAATTCTAAAAAATTATCTGTCTTAGAATAACTAACGTTTTATTCAGTTTTATTTAATGCTTCTAAAACTTTGTTGAATACCAACTGATTTGGGTAGTAACGGTAATCCGCAAACACTTTGATACCGTCACCGTTAAAATGCTCTCTGATAGCGGCGGCACAGGCGGCACTTCTGCTTTGCCCGTATTCGCATTGGCAGATAAGATCAAGTCCGTCTGCGTTTGCCTTTCGGATAAAATCGGCAAGTTTATCGACTTCGGGAAAATATGTATCAAAGGTCAAGCCGTAATCTTCGAGAATTTCTATATCTATATCGTGAATGGGGATTGAAAACACTCTGTCCGTTACCGCCGAATAGTCAACGGGTTTTGCGATTTCTACTGTGCGTTTTGAAGGTGGGTCATAGAAGCTGATAACCGCAACATTTTTCGGAAAACCGTTCTGTAATAATTTTTCTGCTACCTTACGGGATATGATTGTAACATTCATCTGTTTTAGCCCTCTACAATACTCAAATATTTATATACGGTCGGATAGGATAGTTCGCAAAGGCGTGAAAGGTCTTTCTTTGTAATCTCGCCCTGTTTATATTTTGGATAATGCTTGTAAAACACACTCGGTATATCTTCTGTGGTAACAGACGGTCTGCCGATTTTCTTTCCTTTGGCTTTTGCATTTTCCATACCGCTTTTGACACGCTGACTTGTCATATTGCGTTCGATTTCACTGAATACGCCCATCATTTTGAGCATTCCCTCTGTCATTGGGTCAAGTGCCTTACTACAATCAACAATAAAATTGCCGAGTATAAGTTTTAAGTGTTTATCCTTTGCAAGTTCGATAATTTCACATAACTGCTTTGTACTGCGTGTGATACGGCTGACTTCTGTTGCGATAATTGTATCTTGTGGCTGAACGATATTCAATAGTTTTTGTAGTTCGGCTCGGTCTTCTTTTGTACCGCTTTCGTATTCAAGATAAATCGTTGTATCTGTCGCACCCTGCCGTTTGAGTTCTCGGACTTGTCTGTTGATGTCTTGCAATTTTTCATTCGTGGAACATCTTGCGTAACCGTAAACCATAAAAATCCTCCCGATATTTTCCTTACGCTTATATTATAATATATTTCTGTTGATTTTCCAACTACCGTTAATACTTTGTTAATAAATGCGTTTAATTTACTGTAAATTTAGTGTGTAGTGGGTTTGACACAATGAATTAGAAGATAATCTTATTAAGATAAAATGTTGCAATTAAAAACTCTTGTCATATTGATTCTCTACTGCAAATACGGTATAATAAAAATTAGTAAGGTAACAAATGGATAAACAATACTGATGTAACGGATTAAAAAGTATTTTATAAAGAAGGGTAAAGTTATATGAATAGTGAAATTATTAAGAAAGAAGATAGCGAAATTGCTGTTTTGCAAAAAGCGGAAATATCATTAGTAAAAGATAGGTTGCAATACATTCGAGAGGATTTAAAAGATAGTCCTTACATTGTGGAAACCTTACGTGTGCTTCCCGTTGGCGGCTACAGAAGTGCTATTGGTAGCTTTTGGAATGCAGTAGTGGATGACCTTCGCAACAAAATCATCTTTAGAAGTTTGAAAGTATTTAACAAAGAAATGTCCCCCAAAAAAGAAATTAAAAACTATGACGATTTTCAAGATTACGTTAACGATGAAATGCTTATTGATGGAGCATATAAAATTGGCGTAATTGGTTGGGAAGCACATAAAGTTTTAAAACACGCCAAAGAAACACGTCATATTTTTGATGGGCATCCCCTTAGTTCAGACCCAACTATGCTAAAAACTGTTTCTATGATTGAAGATTGTATTAAATATGTTTTGAGTCAAGAATATCCCCCTCAAATTATAGATATAGATGAGTACATAGACAATATGGGTACATCTGACTTTGATAGAAATGAATATGCTATTTCTGATGCTATTACTGATTTACCAGACACTTATAAAAACGAATTGATTAACAGGTTGTTTTCTTCATATATTACAGATACATGCTCAACTATATTACGGTCAAATATAGAAATTGTAGCACCCATTCTTTGGCGTGTTTTGCCTAAAGGTGTAATCATACAAATTAGTCATAGAGTAGACCAAGAAATAGTAAAAGGAAATGTAGTGGCAACGGATTATGCATTTACTTTTATTTCTAAAGTCGGAGCAAAAAAATATTTAACAACTAAGGCAAAAAAATATCTTTTGGCACCGGTGGTAGAACGTTTAACTAATAATCTTGATGTTTTTTCAGAAGAAAATGAATGTGTAGAAATACTGAGCAATTATGCTGGCTATATTCCTAGAGAACTTCTTTTCTCTTATGTTAACGCATTAACTCAAACATATGTTGGTCATATTGGAGGAAGTGCATATTTTGCGAGAACAGATTTTTATGCGGATGGTGCTGCATACAGAATTCCTACCATGTTTGAAAAATTTGATGATGAGTCTGCACAAGCTTTTGTCGAAGTTATTAAAACAAATTCCATTTTGAAGAATAGAATTCATAGCTTAGTTAAATTGAGAAGACTTAGACAACTTGGAGAAATTGTTAAAAAAAGAGTATCCGATAATTTTGGTGAATTAGATTTTATTGATATGCTCTTAAATGAAGAACGGGAAAAAGAATTTTTTAATTATATAAGTGGCAAAAAATAAAATCAAATATCAGAATATATTATAAACGAAACGGTGTAATAAGTATCGTTTATAAAAAATCACCGCAGAACTGCAAAATCACGGGTGCAGTCCTGCGGTGAAATTTATAAACGGAAAGAGATGTTTGTTTTTATAGGGTTTACTTTGTATAATCTTTTACCATTTTGTTTAAGTTGTGCCTTTGAATAATACTAATTGTGTTAGCAAAGTTTTCGTTTCTTCTCGTTTTTGCAAGTTCATCGTTTCCTTGCTCAATCGCCTCAAAGATAGCAAATAAACCGCCATTCACAGATGCTTCCAAATTGTTAATTGAGGTTTGAACGGCACTGCCTACGGCAAGTGTTGCATTAAGTTGCCTTTGCCTATCATACAGTTCTGTCGCATAGCGAATATCGTGGTCGGATGTTGACATATCATTATAAAGCCAAAGGAGAGTATTTATACTGCGATATGTGAGAGAAATTATTTTTGTTTCTTGATATAACGCTTCTAATGTTTCTCTGTTTAGTTCTATATCCTCTCTAAACATATCTATTTTTTTCTGCCTGATTTCCTCGAATTTTGCAAGGTCTCTTTTATAATTTGGCATAAGAACATTGTTATAGTTTTCTAAATCTGTGGCATATTGAGCATCAATTTTGGCTTGCTGTTCTGCTGTTTCTTTATTTACTCTATTTTGCTCTTCTACTGCTTTTCGTTTTGCATCTTCAACCGCTTGTAAGTATTCGGGTGAATGTGCTAAGTCTTCGTTCATTTCTTTTTTCTTATTGGAATAATCCTTAGCCATTTTAACCATACCTATTGTTCCGCCTAAAAACATACCGGCTATGGTTGCTTTTTTATTTTCGTTATAATAATCTTTATAGTTATAATTTGTTTTTGGTGGGGCAGGGATTTTAGGTTCAATATGAGGTGCGTTCAACTTTTGATGTACAGGTGCAACAGGTTGTGAACGAAATCTTTCGTGTTCAACGCATACTAATTTCTGTTCTTCAAGTTCAATAGTTTTCGTTAGAAACAATGCGTCTTTTACAATTTCTGTTTCCTGCTCTTGTGTGTATTTACTCATTATAATTATCCTTTCCTTTTACAAATTTTTACTGATGAACATATATCACATTTTGGATTGCGTGAGGTACAGATTTGCCCGTACCCGTCAGCACAAAATGACCACAAAATATAATCGGTTTCGGCAATCTTCTTTTCCGACTTATCAGCAATCGCCTTTACGATATCAAGTGCCTCGTTCTTTCGTGCAATTTCGTTTTTGTTTATATCCCCATATTCTGAACAATCAAGATAATCTCGGCTTAGTATTCGGCAGATATGTCTGTCGGGTTTCGCAATATCATAACCGACATTTCGCAGATATTCCGCATTTAAGGCAATATCCATTTGGACATACTTATGTGGACTTGTTCCGCTTGATAATGCCTTGAGCAGTAATTTCATTGACGGGTCTTTTTCAATGTATGTTTGATAAAAACCGTCAATACTTCCATACTCTTTTTCTATGGATAACAGTTTCGGAATATTTACATTGATAAGGGCTTTAAGTTGATTATCAATGTACTGTGTTCCGAGTTTCTTTTGCCTGATTTCGGCAGATAAAGAGGATACAGAAGTCTTTAAGAGTACTTTAACATCATACTGTAAAAAGATTTCGTCTATAAAACCGATTTGCCCTGTTGTTATATCAATGCTCTGTTCCATTCTTTCCCACTTTGCACCCGATGTAAGCATTGAATAGACCATTGCTCTTATATGGTCTTGTAATGTAAAGATACCGCCGCTTTCCCGTTTCTCGATTTGCTTTTTGATATATGTATTTTCCCATTTCTTCTTATCGGTCAGCAAACCGCACAACTGCTTTTCCATAAGCAATACGGCTTGTACGGCGTTGTCAATATTCTTCATAAAATCACCACGCCTTTTGATTAACAGTTTTTCGGTATTTCGATAAATACTTCGGGACTTACATTCAAAGCCAAGCATACGGCTTTCAAATCATCAGCGTACATTGTGCGTTTGCCGTTCAGCATAGCGTTAAATGTAACCTTTGATATGCCTGCCTTTTCTGCAATGGCAACCTGCTTGTAGCCGTTATTTTCTATGTAAGCCCGTACTTTTTTGTACACTTCCACAATCCCACCTCCTAAAAGTACAGAAATTCTTGACTTTCATACATCATATCACAGATATTCTGTGAAGTCAATAGAAAAGTACAGGATTTCTTGATTTTCTATTTACTTTTCTTGATTTTTGTGTATAATATGAATATGCGAGGTGATTTTATGAAGTACGAAATCGGAAACAGAATACGGAAATACAGAAAAGAAATTGGGTTGACACAGGAACAGTTAGCCGAAGCAATAGGCGTTACCAAAAGCCGTGTTTCAAATTGGGAACAGGGCATAAACAGACCCGATGCCGATATATTAGCGGAATTGTGCAAAGCGTTAAATGTATCACCGAGCATTTTGCTTGATGTATATTTGACCGATGATGAGCTGAACGAACAGGAAAAGAAAGTTATCAAGGCATATCGTGATAAACCCGATTTAAGACAGGCGGTTGACATTCTTTTAGGTATAGGCGAATAATACCGTTCTCACTTTTTATCGCCCGTTCTCACAGGATTTAGTATGTTTGTAGATATTGTATGCCTTTTGTTCATAATACAGTAAAAACACCGAAAAAACCTTTTATATAATTGATACAGAAAAGGACTGTTTATCGGTTTTTGTATCGGTGATGAAACTGTCGCACCGAGCATACGGACAATGTTATCAAACCCTGAAAGCATAGCCGTTTTTGAAGTATCACCCGATTTTACAGATTTACTATGGCTTGTTGGGGGAAATAGATATGAAAAAACTATTGAGAAAAGTATGTGCAGAAAAAAAGCAATCTTATTTTACAGTTGAAGATATTGCCGAAATGTTGAAAATGGTTGACGAATTGCGTGAAATAAAAATCACCGTTGCAACAGACCAAGAAGGATTTGACGCTTTGAGGATTGGCGATAGTTTTTACTCCTTAAAATCAGAATAACATCAAAAATAAATGTATATAGAAAAAAGCCATTGAAACCGCCGAAACAGTTTCAATGGCTTTTATGGTGATATATGGTGATTGAATATAAAACTATTTATTAAAATTCAACATTTATTTCATCAAAAGTATTATTTTGACCACCATAGACCACCATTTCTCTATTTTGAATGTCTGAATAAAGTGGTAATTCTGTTTTACGGAGTTTTACACCGTAAATAAATGTCCCTCTGCTGTTTTTGTGAAACTGAAATCCTTTTTCACGCAAAGCATTGTTAAATACGCATTTTTGCACAGCAGATTCACCTTCGGATTTGCAGAATTCACGATAAGCTTTATATAATTCTCCCGAAGGTTGAACATAACTTTTGTCAACACAACAATAATCCGAAATAAAATTACTCATCCAATCATTAGTTTCTTTATAAGAGTGTATTGCCTGAGATACAACAAAAGGTTGCTGTATTTTATGCTCGTTTTCAATATATTTTTTTGCTCCGTCAACAATCCATTTCAAAACGTATTCTGCGGAATTATCAAATAGGTAATCTGAATAGTTCTTTATATCATTTTCAGACGAAATGGTTGCGTTAAACGGCACAACAATCAATCTTCTCCAAGTTCCGTTATCTCCTTCGGTAACAGTGGGCAAATGATTTGTATACAATACAATCGAATGAGAAGGTATAAAACTAAAAGGGGCTTTATACTTCTTTTCGGCTAAAATAGGGTCGGTAGAGCATAATTTTTTCAATACAGATGTATCAAGCTTTTTACCCTCTGCCAATTCTGTTGTTAAAACAAATCTTTTGCCACGCAGTTCAGCATATTCCGCACTTTTGTTTTTACGGCAATCTGATGTAAAAATATCTGCTGATAAATAACCTGTGTAATCACCCAAAACTTTTGCTATCAGATTAAAAAAAGTGCTTTTCCCATTTTTTCCACAACCATATGCGATGATTAAATTTTCACTAAAAACTTTTCCGATAGCTATCATACCTGCAATCATTTGAAGATAATCAATCAATTCAACATTACTACAGCATATAGTATCAAGAAAATTATCAAATAATTCTTTGCCTTTTAATCCCGGACTTGTTGCGGTTATTTTTGTACAAAAATCCTTTGAATTATGTGACAGTAATTCTGATGTTTTTAAATCTATTGTTCCCATCGGCGTATTTAGTTTGTATGGGTCTATATCAAGCTCGGAAATACTTATTGACAATTTTGGTGCACACTCTTTCATTGTGGCATCTATTCTGCAAGTGTTTTGGTATGTAAGTGCGTGTTTTAAATATTTTTCAGCATATTTTGAGTTTGCTGAAACGACAGACCCACATTTTTCATCAAAGCTATCATCTGATTTTTTTGCATTATCAAGTAAGCAATGTGCCTCTTTCAACTGCAATTCTGTTAAAGAGTGAACAAGACCACGAACTTTTAAGTCGTTTTCTTCCCACTTTTTTCCGTTATAATATAAAAACTGTGTTGAATAGGAATATCGTACACAATCAATATACAAGTTTGAAAATATATCGGCTTCGCCTACATCTGTATACACTTTTGGAATATATTTAGCAGAGTAAAAAGGGGATTTTGAAACAACATTCGTATAATACTTCGTGGCACTATTCCAAATATCAGAAAGCTCTTTGTTATCTAAAGGTGGATTACATTTTTTGCTTTCTTCAAAAAAGTTATTATATGCGGTATTATCTTGACTTCCGAATTTTGTTAAAACTTTTAAAGCATATCGGTGAAGGGTTGTGTTTCTTTCACCAGCGGGTATAATATTATTAGTTGCTGAACTTTTGGCTGATGAAATTCTTTCTTGAACATTATCTTTTGTTTCTGCCTTGCTATTGATAAATTCAGAGATAAAAGTATTGCCTTGATAATATTCAACGTTTGGCGTTTCCACGCCGATGAAAAATCGAGCAATATCTTTTGCATTTTTATCAAAGCCAGAAAAGTAATCGCAAACTTTATCTTTAATATTTTGATATGCTGTTGCATCATTAAACGGAACATCAGGGAAATATACATGAAATTTCGGACGGGCAGATTTCCCGTCTTTAATTTTCATGTGATTTCTTGAATAGCAAATATACATTGGCACATCTGAAAACAGATTGTGAACATATTGTGCGTCAAACCAATTAGCAGGATTATCGCTTTCGGAATTATCAACATCAAACATAAAACAATCAGAAGATATGAAATTATCTTTTTTACGGTAATTGTTAATGTATTTGGCACTAACATGGTCGAAGGTTACTACAGATTTAAACTTTTCCACAGAATTTATTTCAACAGATTGAGGATAATACGAGTTTTTGAAATCATTTCTGCTATTATGATAATATAGTTGCATTTTTACCACGTCTTTCCGTGTGCCATCCATAGTTTCAGTATGATATATATTATATAATACAACTGGCTTGTCCAGTTTAAAAATAAAGCAAAAAGAATGGTCACACTTATTTTATATAGTATTTAATATGTTGTTACCATTCATTTATATTAAGCAATATTATAAACGTAGCTGCGCGATATGCCCATTATCTTTGCGACTTCTCTTTGAGGGAAGCACTTGCCTTCTCCGTTCAGCCCGTACCGAAGCGATATCACCTTTTTTTCACGTTCCGAAAGCGATTCTTTTATCGCCTTGTACATAAGCGTCGAGCGTATCCTTAAGTCTATTTCCTCCGCTATGTCGTCGTCGCTGCAAAGGATGTCGAGGTACGTCAGCGGATTCCCGTCCTTGTCGGTGTCCACGGGATCGTTCAGCGAATTTTCGAGCGACAGCTTTTTCTGGGAACGGAAATACATAAGTATCTCGTTTTGCACGCATTTTCCGGCGTAAGTCGCAAAGCGGGCGCCTTTTTCGACGTCGAACGAGTCTATCGCCTTTATCAGCCCGATAGTGCCTATGGAAATAAGGTCGTCCTGCTCCTTGTAGGTGACGTAGTATTTTTTGACGATATGCGCCACAAGGCGCAGATTGTGTTCTATCAGCCTTGAGCGTGCGGACGAATCGCCGTTTCTGCTTTTTATGAAAAGCTCTTTTTCTTCTTCCTTGCCGAGTGGCGGCGGAAACGAGCTGCCGCTCTGCGTCCGCAGAAAAAGCATTACCGCTTTTGAAAGGAATGATACAATAGAAAGCATAAAAAATCCTCCGTCAGAATTTATGACGGAGGAAGCGTAAATATTCGGTTTTTAAGAGTTCTGTTCGATGTAGTCAGCCACGTCTCTTACGGTAAGAAGCGACGGAAGCACGTCGTCGTCGAATTCCATATCGAATTTTTCCTCGCAGATAACGACGAGATCGGCAAGCTCGATGGAATTGAAACCGAGATCGGCAATGAATTCGGCATCGGGAGTTATATCGCTCGGGTTGATACTCATTTCTTCAATAAGGATGTCTCTGAGTTTTTCGTACATAAATAGTTACCTCTTTGTAAAAATATATTTGCAAAAGACCTTGCCGTCAAGCGATGCTTACACGGTGAATCTTTTGATTTTCTGTGTTGTGGTCTTCTCGAACTCGCTCTTTTTGATCTCGATATGGTGGATCTGCTTGAACGAGGGAAGATTGCGGTTGATCTTTGCGATCTCCGACTTGAAACGCTCGATTATTTCGCTGTCGTCTATACCTTTGAATTTGTCGTAATCGGGGAAGATGACGGCGGTTATCATATCTTCGTCATCGACCTTGCGCGAACATACGACACATTCCTTTATGATATCAAGACGGTAGAGATATTCTTCTATTTCCTCGGGGTAGACATTCTTGCCGTTGTCGAGGATGATGATGTTCTTCTTTCTTCCGGTGATGAAGATATAGCCTTCGTCGTCCATATAGCCGAAATCGCCGGTTTTGAAGAAGCCTTCGGAGTTGAACGCTTCTTTCGTGGCTTCCGGATTCTTGTAATAGCCTGCCATCACCTGCGGGCCTTTTACGCATATTTCGCCGATCTCTCCGGCAGGAAGATCGAATTCGGTGCCGTCGTCGTCTGTACCCATAATTTTGACAACGCTTCCGGGAATGGGAACGCCGACGGAATCGTATTTGACTTTCTTCCAGGGGATGACGGAAACGAGCGGCGCACATTCGGTAATGCCGTAGCCCTGCGCGATATAGATGCCGTATTCCTCAAACTTTCTTACAAGCTCGGGATCGAGTGCGGCACCGCCGCAGATTATCGTGCGGAGTCTGCCGCCGAGAGAATCGTGAATCTTCTTGAAGGTGAGGCGGCGGATATCCACGCCCACTTTTTTGAAGTTGTTGGCAACGACTTTTCCGCCTTTGACAAGTATCTTCGTGCTTCCCGATTTTTCGATGCCGGAATCTATCTTTTTGGAAAGAGTGGAAACGAACATCGGCACGAGTACCATTGCCGTCGGCTTGAAGCGCTGGATGTTTTTGCTGAAATATTTAAGGCTGTTGTTGATGCAGACGGTACAGCCGATACATATCGGCGTAAGGATGCCGCAGCACAATTCATAGGTGTGATGATAGGGAAGAACGGAGAAAATCGTGTCTTTATCGCTGACGTTCACCATATTTGCGGACGCCTGGATGCAGGACATAATGTTGTCTTCGGTGAGCATTACGCCTTTGCTCGTTCCCGTGGTGCCGGAAGTGAAGATGATGGAGCAGACTCTTGACGAATCGGTGCGCTTTTTGCGGAAATCCGCTTCGGAATACGAGATCTCCTCGTCGCCGAGCGCGATGCAGAGGCGAAGCGTGGTGAATCTGTCGGAAGCAGGTCTTTCGCTGAAGCCGTCAAGGCAGATGAAACGCTTTATGCTCGTGTTCTTTTCGGCAAAGGCACGCACTTTTTCCGCGAAAGCAGCGGAATATATAAGGGTGTCGGCTTCGGCAAGCTCCATAAAGCCCGTCGCCTGGTCAAAATCAAGCTCTTTGTCGAGCGGGATGACCGTTTTGCCCGATGCGATGCCCGCGACGTAGGCAACTATCCATTCGTAGCGGTTTTCCGAGAGTATTGCGATGCGTTCGCAGTTGTTTTCGGGGAGCGAAAAATAAACGCCGAGGTCTTCCACAAGCAGGGAAAAGCCTTTGAACGAGATCTCACCGACGGATTTATCCTGCCTTATATATTTAAGATACGTCTTGTCACCGAATTTTTCGGCTGCGTTGTAAACGAGCTGACGAAGATTGAGGACACGCGGATACTTGATCGTGATAAGTGTTTTCAATTCGATTATCCTATTCCAATAAGTATTCAACAGATATATAAGTTTCTGCTTAACAATTATAATGCTTTGCGCGGTATTGTCAATAGTTTTATAATATTTTTAACATTTCGGGCAATAATATGATAAGGGTGAAATATTTATGAATAAATCCGACTATGTGAAATACGTTGAAAAACGCGAAAAACGGTCGCCGTCGATAAAAAACTGTCTTTTTGCTTTCTTGAGCGGAGGCACGGTCTGCGTCCTCGGCAGAGCGCTGCACGACCTTTATACGGCTCTTTCGCTTGCCGAAAAAACGTCGTCGGCTCTGTCGTCGGTGACGCTTATCTTTCTGTCGTCGCTTCTTACCGGCATCGGCATCTATCCCAAGATCGCAAGGCACTGCGGTGCCGGACTTTTCGTGCCGATAACGGGCTTTTCAAATTCCATAACGTCGTCCGCGATAGAGGCAAAGAGCGAGGGCTTCATTATGGGCGTCGGTGCCGAGATGTTCAGGCTCGCCGGCCCCGTCATCGTTTACGGCAACCTCAGCGCCGTCCTTTACGGGGTGGTATATTATATTGTGAAATGTTTGAAGTGATTCAAGAGTCAATTACAAATAACAAATTAAGGAAATTATTTTCGCACACGGTGCGAAAATAATCACCTCAACTTCTTCACCATTACTTCTTACTTTTTACTTCAAAAAAAGAAGCCCGCAGGCTTCTTTTTTTGATTAAGCTTATCTCTTTTCTCTGTCTCTCTTGTCGATGACTCTGACGTCGAGCTGTTCATACGGGAATTCGATATTGGCTTTGTCGAATTCGCGTTTTCTTCTTCGGAAACTTCGAATTCAAGGTCAACACGTCTGAGTTCCTTTTCGGAATAGTTGACGACGCAGGAAGTGGAAGCTACGCTGTTGGGAACGTAAACGACCTTGTTGTCGAGGGTGCGGATCTTGGTGTTGCAGATGTGGATGTCTTCGATAACTCCGGAGTATCCGGCAAGGTCAACGTAATCGTCAACTCTGAACGGACGGGTTATGAGAAGGAGAACGCCGCCCGCAATGTTGGAGAGGGCGCCGTTGACGGCAAGACCGACGCATACGCCGAGAGAAGCGATGAGCGCGGTGATACCGCTCGTGTCGATGCCGAGGTAGCCGATGAGGCAAACGGTAACGATGACTTTAAGCGCGACTTTGCCGACGTAAATAAGCGTTCAAGCGATGGTTTTGGAGCTTGCCGTTCTTTTCGTTTTTCTTTTCGAGTTTTCTTGCAACGAAAGGCGATGAACATTACGACAAGAGCAATAACGATCTTGATACCGGTGTTCATTACCCAGTTGAGAATGTTAGACCAGATGCTGTTCCAATCCATAATAATACATCCTGAAATTAGTTTGTTTAATTATATCACACATATTTCAAATAGTCAATGCAAAGACGATGAATATTCAATTTTCATAAAAGGGTTGACATACGGGCAAAAATGGGGTATCATTGAAGAGCTTTGCGGACCAAAAAGGAGAGAAAAATGGCAAAAGTTCAGTTATCCGATCACTTTACATACAAAAGACTGCTTCGCTTTATCTGGCCGTCGATAATAATGATGATATTCACGTCGATATACGGCGTGGTTGACGGCATTTTTGTTTCAAATTACACGGGCAAAACGCCGTTTGCGGCAATAAATTTCATTTTTCCGTTCATAATGATACTTGCAGCTCCCGGCTTTATGCTCGGCACGGGCGGCAGCGCGCTCGTCGCAAAGACGCTCGGAGAGGGACAGAACAAAAAGGCGAACAGGCTCTTTTCGCTTTTCTGCGTTACTGCACTGATCGCGGGCGCGGTGCTGACAGTCCTCGGATTTATATTTGTGCCGGCAGTTGCAAGACTGCTTGACGCCGACAAAGAGATGATGCCGTACTGCATTCTTTACGGCAGGGTGCTTGTGCTCGGCTGCGTGCCGCAGATACTTCATTTCGTTTTCGAGGGCTTCAACGTCACCGCCGAAAAGCCGTCGCTCGGGCTGAAATCCACCGTTGCCGCAGGCATCACGAATATTGCGCTCGACGCACTTTTTGTTGCCGCGTTCAGATGGGGAGTTGCCGGAGCCGCGGCGGCTACCGTCATAAGCCAATGCGTCAGCGCGGCGATACCGCTCATATATTTCCTGCGCCCCAACAACAGCCTGCTCCGCATAACGAAGACCTCGTTCGACGGCAGGGCGCTGCTGAAGGCGTGTACCAACGGATCGTCCGAGCTTATGAGCAATATTTCGATGTCGCTCGTCGGAATGATCTACAACGCGCAGCTTATGAAGTATTTCGGTGAAGACGGCGTTGCGGCTTACGGCGTTATGATGTATGTAAATATGATCTTCATTTCGGCGTTCATCGGCTACGCCATCGGCACAGCCCCGATAGTCGGCTTCCACTACGGCGCACAGAATAAGCCGGAGCTGAACAACATACTGAAAAAGAGCATTATCCTGCTCGGCATCGGCGGAGTGCTGATGTTTGCGTCCGGCGAGATATTCGCGTCCCCGCTTTCAAAGATATTCGTCAGCTACGACGACGACCTGCTGGAAGTCACGGTACACGGATTCCGCATCTTTTCCGGCTCGTTCCTGTTCTGCGGCTACGCGATATTCGGCTCGTCGTTCTTCACCGCTCTGAACGACGGCGTAACGTCGGCGATCATCTCGTTTATGCGTACCCTCGTGTTCGAGCTTGCGTCGCTCCTGCTGCTCCCGCTGGTATTCGAGGGCGACGGAGTGTGGTATTCCGCCGTTGTCGCAGAGGTAATGGCAGTAGTCCTTTCGACGTTTTTCCTTGTGATCAAACGCAAAAAATTCGGATACTATTGATAATTACAAATTGCAAATTTGAAAAACTCCTCACTCATAACTTCTGACTCCTAACTAAAAAAGAGGCTTGCAGCCTCTTTTTTATTATTCTCTTGTGTCTCTTCTCTGAACGAGGACGGCGATGATGATTATTGCACCTCTTACCGCGTCGCAGAGGAAGGTGGGGACGCCGAGCATATTCAGTATGCTGTTCATACAGCTTATGATAAGCATACCGAGGAACGCGCCGACGATGTTGCCTTTTCCTCCCGACATTGCCGTGCCGCCTACGACGACACCTGCGATGGAGTCCATTTCAAATCCGCTTCCGGCGTTGGCAAAGTCCATAGAGCCTATACGCGCCACATAGATTATCGCCGCAACGGCGCACATAAGACCGGAGAGCATATAGACACGGCGTTTTACGCTGCTGACGTTTATGCCGGAATACCTTGCCGCCTTTTCGTTCGAGCCGACGGCGACCGTCTTTTTGCCGAACGCCGTCTTTTTGAAAAGAACGGACATCAGGACGACTATGATTATCCAATACAATATCGGAAGAATGACCTGACCGCCGATACGGAGAGTGGCGATCTTTTTGAACGGAGCCGGAACGACGGGGTTGAACTGCTTTGTGAGCTGCTGAGTCACCGAACGAAATATCTTCATAGTGCCGAGGGTGACGATGAACGGCGGTATCTTGCCGTATGCGACGAGAACGCCGTTGAATTCGCCGAGCAATGCGCCGAGAACGAGTGAAGCGGCGATGCCTATGATATAGGCGGGTACGCCGGTCACGCCGACAGACGCGAGCAAGCCGGTGCTCGGCTCAATAAGGTACATAAGCGAAGCGCCGACGGCGGCGACCAATGCGCCGACGGAAAGGTCTATGCCTCCGGAAACGATCACGAAGCACATACCCACGGCGATAACGCCCGTGTATACGTTGTTCCTCAGAATGTTGAGCCACGAAAGCCATTGCTTGGACAACATCCCCGAAAAAGAGCCTTCGTTTATCCCGATAACGACGCTCTGCAATATTATCATAAGTACAAGCGCGATAAACGTGGGCAGCAGCCCCGAAAAGCTGAAATATTTTCCGAAAAGCTGCTTTACGTCAATGCGTTTTTTTGCTGTTTTTGCGTCATTGCTCATTTTTCTTTTGAATCCTTTCCGACACCCGTGGCAAGGTACATTATGCTGCGTTCGGTCATTTCACTGCCGGAAAGCTCGCCGGCTATCCTGCCGTGATACATTACTATGCTTCTGCTGCACAGTCTGATTATTTCCGATGCTTCCGACGACAGAACGATCACGGCTATCCCTCTTTCGGAAAGCGAAGCGATCGCCGAATATATTTCTTCCTTTGCACCGACGTCAACACCCTGTGTCGGGTTGTCGAGTATCAGCACCTTTGGGGAGGAAATGAGCCATTTTGCAAGCACGACCTTCTGCTGGTTCCCGCCCGAAAGCGTGGTTATCGGCATTTCACCGTCGGACATCTGTATGTGCAGGTCTTCCACCTGCTTTTCAAATACGTTTTTCTGACCTTTGCGGTCAATGAACAGACCTCTGCGGAATCTGTGTATCGTCGTTACGGTGCCGTTGTCGATTATCGACATATCGGCGATAATGGCGTTTTCCTTGCGGTTTTTCGGCAGATAAGCAAGTCCGCGGTCGATCGCCTTGTAGGGAGCCGACGGATGTATCAGTTTTCCGTCAAGAACGACCTTGCCGGACCAGCCCTTGTATATACCGAAGACCGAGCCGAAAAGCTCGCTTCTTCCGTCGCCGAGAAGCCCGGTGACGCCGAGGATCTCGCCTTTTTTCACCGAAAGCGAAATATCGAAGAAATGCTTGCCGTCGGTGAGGTTTTCAAGACGCATTATCTCGCTTCCGCAGACTGTGGGTGCGTGCGCTGTGCCCGTCACGATCTCGTGACCGACCATAGACGACGCAAGAGACTTTACCGTGGTGTCTTCGATCCTTCCGCAGTTTACGAAAACTCCGTTGCGAAGCACGGCGTATCTGTCGCATATTTCCATAACCTCATTCAGCTTGTGCGAAATGAAGATCATTGATATGCCTTTTTTCTTCAGCGAACGCATTATTCCGAATACGCGGTCAATCTCCGCGTTCGTCAGCGACGCCGTAGGCTCGTCCATAATGATGAGCGACGAATCCGACATAAGGGCGCGTGCGATCTCCACGGTCTGCTTATAGGAAGCGTCAAGCGTTTCGACAAGTGCGCAGGGATCAAGCTCCACTCCTATCTGAGAAAAGACCTCTCTGGTCTTTTCTATCATTTTCTTTTTGTCAAGGAGCAGACCTTTTTTGGGGAAGCCGAAAAGGAACATATTTTCATACACCGTGAGGTCGTTTACAAGATTAAGTTCCTGATGTATGAAGGCGATGCCCGTTTTAAGCGATTCGTACGGCGACGAGAACGTGACTTTTTTGCCGTCAATGAATATCCCGCCCCTGTCGGGCTGATAAACTCCGCCGACAATATTCATCAGCGTGGACTTTCCCGCACCGTTTTCGCCGAGGAGAGCGCATATCTCGCCCTCTCCTATGCGAAAATCGACGTTATCGAGAACATCACCTGCGCCGAAGGATTTACATATTCCTTTAAGCTCAAGTTCCATTGGCTTCCCTCAATAATTCAAAATACCTGTATCAATAAACCTTGTTGTTTTCGTCGATGAAGTCTGCAACGTTTTCTTTGGAGACGATCTTGGTGTCGATGACGATCTCTTTTTCGACGTTTTCGCCGTTGTAGATGGCAATGGCGGATTTGATGGCTTCTTCAACCATCGACGGGCTGTAAAGTGCGGAAGCAAGACCGTAAGAAGCGTATTTCTCGTCAGCGATCATCTTGAAGTATTCCTGCATACCGCCGCCGCCGGTGATGGCTTTGACGTCGGTTCTGTTGGCTTCGATGCACGCCTGAAGGATACCGATGGAGTTTTCGTCGTCCATGGAGAAGACGGCGTCGATCTTATCGTGGCTTGCAAGTACGTCGGTCATATCGGCAAGACCGTCGTTTCTGCTGAATGCGGCTTCGCTGATCTCGAATATGTTGCTCTGGTCGTAGTTGATTTCTTTGAGATAATCATAGAATCCCTGTTTGCGGAGTGCGGCAACGGAAGCGGCAGACGGAACGTCGAACACTGCGATCGTGGCAGCGGGACCGACTTTTTCAACTATGTATTTTGCGCTTTCGTAACCCATAGCGTAGTTGCTTCCGGTCACCTTGTAGATGCCTTCGCAGGCTATGTCGACGTCAAAGCTTACGACTTTGATGCCCTGAGCGATGATATCGGCAACGGAATCTTCCATACCTGCCCACTGAGGCCAGATAACGATGACGTTTGCGCCCCAGACCGCAAGGTCGTTGAGGTTTGCCGCCATTTCGGCTGCGTCGGACGAAGTGGTGATCTTGTAGGTGAGGTTGTTCGCTTTGCAGTATTTTTCTGCGTAGTAAGCAACGCCTGCCACCCAGCCGTGAGTTACGTCCGGAGCTGCGATGCCGACTTTGATGGCTTTCTTTTCACCTTCGTTTTCGTTTCCGCAGGCACAAAGAAGCGATGCCGTAAGAATGAGTGCGAGAGCAAGTGCGATGAATCTTTTGATTTTCATAAAAATTCTCCTTTTTTCTTTATGGATTGCATTGTGATTATATCATAATTACCTTTATATGTCAACACATATCAGTTGTTTTTCGGCTCTATAGTCACTATTTCGCCGCCGAGCGACGTGTCGATCCCGTCGTAGGAATAAGTGATCGCGTCCTTCCACGACGACGGCGAATCAATGAACGAATATCTTTCCGTGTTCATCGGGACTTTATACATAACGCCGTCGATACTGCGGTACAGATATACCTCTTTCCACGCCGTGCCCACGCTCGAAGCGTTGGTCGCCTTGGTCGGCTTGCCCTCGTTGCTCACCTGGTCTATCGCGTTCACGCGTCTGAAACGTGTGAGCTTTTCTCCGACTCCTTCCGACGGAAATTCCGGTGACAGAAATACTTTTGAGTAGTTTTCGCCGAGATTATAGCTCTTACGCCATTCGGCGTATTCTTCTATCGTCGTTTCTTCAAGCAGTTCTATCTTCAGCTGCAGATATCCGGGGCGCGTGACGTAAAGGCTCATTTTCACGGTGTCGCCGGGGTAGTAGTAATAGCAGAAATCGGCGACATTCGAGTTGCCGTAGCCGTTGTTCGGCTGATATCTCCAGAACGGGCGGAACGCTATGTGCCCGTCCGGGTATATCGCGGATCTGTTCGACGGATCTCTGACGGGGCTGAGCGTAAGCCCGCAGTCGGTGATGTACTTCGATTCGCTTCCGAGATAGACCGACGGATTGTCGAGATAACGTGTTTTTACGCCGTACTGACCGTCGCCCGTGCGCTTTTCGTCACCGGTGAACACGGGGAGCGTCACCGTCGCTTCGATGCCGAGCCACGAATCGGAAGACGACACGACCTTGTGATATATCGCGCCGATGAAATCGTCGAGCTTTTCGGGCTTCTTTTCGCCGTCTATCGCGTTTTTCCAAACGGAAATGCCGTCGTACTGCTCGTCGGGAGTGACGGCGGGAACCTTTACGCGGAAACTCTTTTCGTATTCGTATTCTTCGTACTTCAATTTCGCCACCAGCTTTACAGTAGTATCTTTTTCGGGACGTGTCACTTTGCCGTCGGTATCTATTACGCTTTCGTCGTCGGACGACCATTCTATCGTACCGTGCGAAACGAGCGTATCCGTCGGATGCGGGATGAAATCGAATTCTTTTTCAAGAACGACGTCCGTTTTCGTGACAGACGGCAGATCAATGTCTTTGGCGCAGGAAGTGAGTATTTCGTCATAATCAAGCGGCTCCGAAGACTGTTCGCTCACGCTTTCCGACGAAGCGGAGCTTTCTTCGTCTGACGTATCTTCCGCGTTTTCCGCAGAACACGAGAAAAGAAACGTCACGCAAAGAGCAAGAGAAAGGATAGTTTTCAACTTATTCATAAGACATCACATCCTTTGACTGTGTTTTTTCTTATTATAAATCTTTCGCTTTGCAAAGTCAATCTTTTTACTTGACAATAAGGCAAAAACATACTATTATGTTACGGAACAATATGTAATTTGTAATTTTTTCGGAGGTTCTGTGATGAAAATTGAATTGCAGGCTCACCGCGGTCTGGAAGCGGAATACCCGTGCAACACTATGGCGTCGTTCAAAGCGGCGATAGAGCGGGGATATCCGAGGATAGAGCTTGATCCGGCTCTTACGAAGGACGGAGTAATAGTCGTGCTTCACGACAAAACGATAAACTATACCGCAAGAAGAAGCGACGGCAGCAAAATCGAAAATCCGACGCGCATAAACGATATCACCTACGCCGAAGCCGATTCCTACGACTACGGTCTTTGGAGGGGCGAACGGTTCAGAGGTGAAAGACTGCCGCTCCTTTACGACGTATTCAGACTCTGCGCCGCAAACAACGTGATGATAAAAGTCGATAACAAGCTCTTCGGCTTCCCGGAAAAGGACGTTCTGCGCGTTTTCAATATGATAAACGAAACGGGCGTCAGGACCTGCATTACCTGTTACGACGCAGGCAGCGCGATACGGGCTGCGGAAAAGGTGCCGTCCTGTCACGTCAGCCTTGACGGCATCACCGACGAGGCGACGCTTTCCGCCGTCAGCAGCGCCGTCGGCAAAGATAGATTCGAGATCTGGCTGCCCGTCGAGTACCACGTCGCGTCCTGGGCGCCGAAGGAATGGTTTGCGGACAAAGAGAAATGCGAAAGGGTAAAAAAATACGCTCTCCTCGCCCTGTGGGCAATAGGGAGCGTATCTGCCTTTGAAAAAGCGGTCGCGTCTTACGCGCCGTTCGCCGTCGAAACGGACGGAACAGTCGCTTGCGCGAAATGATATATTGCCTTACGGCAATGTGATATACGCCTGCGGCGTATGATATATCGCTTGCGCGATATGATATGTGCTTCGCACATTGAGGTTATTATTTCACGCGGATGCGTGAAATAATTTCCTCAACTCCGCTCTCTGCTCTCAACTCTCCTCACTTCTCGCCGTAATCGGGACGTCGAGGACGCCGTCCCCTACTACCTTGTTTCAATTAAAACTTTACAAATCGAATAAAGTGTGGTATACTAAAAGAAAAAACGAATAAGGGGTATATCACAATGGCAATGTCACCGATATATTTAACAGAA
>JAZUKE010000062.1:0-15320 GCA_045643125.1 Eubacteriales bacterium | reverse complement strand
TACGCTCGGATAGACAACGTCGCAGGAAGCAAACACAAACATAATGATAACCACCAAAAATACAAGTATAAATTTTCTCATATAATCTTCTCCTTTAATTTTACGGCTGAATTCCGATTTGCTTGATCCCAACGTAATATTCAAGTTCTGGATGTTTAGATTCATATGTAACTGAATGCCAATCATAATTATAAGCCGAATCACAATCAGAATATGTTTTTCGCAAAATCATATATAATCTATTATGCTTTTCATCTTCGTACATATACTTAGCTATTACCGTTGTGTATACACATGCTGCGACATAATAATCTTTTGACGATAATATACTAAGCACGCTTTTTGAAATGCCAAAAACTGTTTTTATTATTCCGGGTGTTTTTATTGGCACAAAAAATGACAACGCAGCGTTCCTAAATACATCATAAATCAAATCGTGCATATCTTGCATGAATTTTGCTTTTTTTCCCAACTTTTTAGCTTTTGAGTTAGTTATCGTTTCGGAAAAAACATCAAATTCAATCAAATGATACTCATAAGTACAAAAATCAGCACCACAGAAAAATTCATATGGTACAATCGTATCAGGAGGAGTCAAATCGTTGTCTACTTTTCTTGTTCCTACAGGATCAGAATAAGAAATACCGTTATTACTGCAATAGGCAAACAAATTGAATCCCGGAATATCACCATTCGCTCCGATATAGCAATCCGCATTCAGGAATCTTCCGACTTCTGGATCGTAGTATCTTGTTTGCAGGTAGTAGAATCCCGTCTCGGATGGACTAAGTTATGTACCCGGCAGCTGAAAGGCGTGAAAAGAGGCTTTTTTCTCAGCAGCCCGAGAGCTCCAACAGGGTGCCAGGGGCAGAAGCCACTGTCAAGCTGATTCGTGCCGTCATGATTCGTTGCTTGCGGAGTCAGTTTGGCAAGCATCGCGTTTGGTCACCCAAACGCAGACTTGTCAGGAATATTCCTGAAACCTTTAAGGGATTGGGATTGTCCCAACAAACTGCCTTTTGTCCCCAAAAGGCGATGCTTGCTGGTATGATCAAATAACACTCGGATTTAACAAGCATCCACAACTACTTTTTCCCATATGCCCTCAAGGGTGTTGCCATCAATGCGTGCATCTTTAAACAAGTCACGACAAGAGTTGAACGTTTGAGTGTTTCCTAAATCATCACTTAAATGAGATAACCCATCACCGGTATGTGCAATCCAATAGCTTTTTCCATGATATGAAAAATGAATCTCATTTCCATATACTATAGCACTGTGTCGAACTGCCTCATATGTTTCCCAAGAAGGATCGTTCAATTCAGGAATTTCAATATGTCTGATGGCTTCAATTAGTAAGGTATCATTACTAATATAAACTTGCTCACACAGTTCCTCTAATGAATTTCGATAATAAGGTTGCGCATCTGTGGCAATCAAGCTATATTGGGGACACAATAAGGATTGACTTCTCTTGAGCGAGTAGTATTCGGAATTATATCTGAATACCAAGAAAAAGTGCTTTCTTAAATAAATCTTGATTTCTTGTATTGTCATATTCATCACTCCAAATACCACAAATTGATTTGATTTCCTCTACCAGAAGAACCCCAAATATGTAAATGTGGATTACTATGGATTGAAGGATTGTTGTGGTAAGTAAAATCAATCTGTAAACTTACATTCCCTTTAAAATCGTAATATGTCCTTTGGAAACCACCAGTATTTCCACTGTAAAGTTTGTCAAATGAAGTGTTGGGTGTGCCAGTTGTAGGAACTTTATGTACTGTTTGCGCATTTTGGCTCGGTTTGGCAGCATTCCCTGTAACTCCTGGGTTTGTTTGACCGAGTATCATTGCCCCACCACCAGCAATATTTAGCGCTGTTTGGACAGTATCATACGCTTCTTGGTTTCCTCCCATTAATCCATCACGTATAACATTTGTTCCAGTAAGAATCTCACCTGCATTACTCAAAGCGCAAGCACCTATTCCTGCGGCCACAGCATAAGTACCAACAGTTCCAACAGTAATTGCTGCACTTACCATAGTACCGGTTGCGCCTATACTCGCTGCGGCGACGCCAGCAGCAACACCAACCGCACCTGCCGATGCGACTACTGCGGCAACAAATACAGCCGCTACAGCCACGGTTGCCACAGCTGCAAAAACCTGTCCCCAAGACGGCCAATTACCGGTTGGGTCACTCATATTAACCGGATTATTGAAACAATAGGCAAATAGATTATAGCCCCTTATATCACCACCAACACCGGATATCTGTCCATCTGCATTAATCCACCGACCGATCTCAGGATCGTAATAACGGCTGGATACATAGTAGAATCCCGTCTCGGTGTCGTAGTAATAGCCTCTGTAACGGAACGGGTTGATATTGGCAATATGGTTTGCGTTGCCGCTTACATCATTTCCGCTGCCATCCTTGATGCTGAGTATCTTTCCCCATGCATCATAGGTGTACTCGGCGACTGTGTTCCCGGATGTGTCGCAAATACGAAGAATATCGCCTTGAATATTCTTTTGGAAATAATATTTATTCCCGTTATACTCAAATCCCGCTATACTTCCTGATGCATCATAGAAATAATACTTGACATTTGTCTGCGTGCTGTTTGCAGAA
This sequence comes from Eubacteriales bacterium, assembly GCA_045643125.1. Classification (GTDB taxonomy): domain Bacteria; phylum Bacillota; class Clostridia; order Oscillospirales; family CAG-382; genus UBA1206. Next base: position 12,680 of record JAZUKE010000062.1, on the reverse strand, counting down.
GTGGTACGATACTCTTTTACTATCTTCGTTCCGTCAAGCACATAATGCGTTATCTCAGCCATTGACGTTCCGGTATACCACTTCGTCTTCTGAGTGCGTATGCCGTCTGCGTTATATTGGTAAGAATAGGTATAATTGCCTTTGACAAGCGAATTAAGCTGTCTGCCGTTCCATGTGACGTTGGTTATGCCGTCTCTCCAGTTTGTGGGATTACCTATCGCATCGTATGTGATCGTTGTGCCGTTATAGTTAGTCAGCAAGTCGCCCCACGCGCCGGTTTATACGCGCTTTAGCTTCCCCCAGCAGCCGATTTAGTCGAATCGGCTGCTGGGATTTTACGATTACGATACTTTGATCAATTCATTTGTCTTACGGAGTATCAATATCAATTTTCAGCAATTTTTATGGATAGAACCCAAAGCCATATTTCTGCTGCCAAAGCAATGACTGTATAAATCATAGGAGATAATATCAATTTGCCGCTTTTCAAACACCAAATGATTTGAATGATTCCCCATGAAATAATAACAAACGCCTTCAACAAGTATTCAGAAACGATAATCCGTTTCGAGGAAATATATGCTGATGCATAGCACTTGATATGAACCTGTCGCTCAACACTCAACAAAAATGCCAATAAAAAACCCACAATTATATTTCCCCCTGCAAAGGGATTCGTGATTGGCGGTGATAGATAGCATGCGAATACACAAACACTATAAAAAAGCATTGCTATTATAGTAGAAAGAGCATATGATAAACGCACAATAATAGGTTTCATTTAAGTAGCACCACCATTTCAAAAAATAACGTAAAATAATGCATATAGTCGCCAGTGTAGCTCAGATCGTATCCCGATCCTAAGGTGCGCTTCATTCAAAAAAACTTCTTTTGTCTTGGCGGATAAAAGAAGTTTTTTTGCTGGAGCAGGCGACGGGAATCGGACCCGCACAGTCAGCTTGGGAAGCTGAAATTCTACCACTAAACTACGCCTGCATCATATATTTGAACTTATAATATCACCGAAGAACGTATTTGTCAAGGAGTTTTGACATATTTGTATCACCAAAAATACAAAAGGTTCGCGGCAGGATGTCACGAACCTTTTTGCTTGTTTTATCTTCTTTTATCGAAAGACGGGTTATATGCGTAAAAGTTTTTGGAATTGAGGTCGTCCTGAATGAGCCGCAGACCGTCGCCGAAGCGTTGGAAGTGCGTGACTTCCCTCTGTCTGAGGAAGCGGATCGGATCGACAACGTCGGGATCGTCGGTGAAGCGAAGGATGTTGTCGTAGGTGGTGCGCGCCTTCTGCTCTGCCGCAAGGTCTTCAAAAATGTCGGTCAGCGCGTCGCCTTTCGACTGGAACGCCATTGCGCTGAACGGTATACCGGCAGCCGAAACGGGATAAATACCCGTCGTATGGTCAACGAAATAGGCGTCAAGACCGCCCTCTTTGATCTGTTCGGGCGTGAGGTTGCGCGTGAGCTGATAGACTATCGCCGCTATCATTTCCTGATGCGCAAGTTCTTCGGTGCCTACGTCGGTAAGGATGCCGACGACTTCCTTGTTCGGCATTGAATAGCGCTGCGACAGATAGCGCATAGCCGCGCCCGTTTCGCCGTCGGGACCGCCGAGCTGAGTTATTATCAGCTTTGCAAGCGACGGATTCGGGTTTTTGATGTTTATGGGGTATTGCAGTTTCTTTTCATAAATCCACATAGTTTATACCTCCTTCTCGTTCTGCCAGGGCCACGGGCCGTCTGTCCAGGTCCATTTATTGCCTTTGACCTGCGTGTAGTCGATAGGTCCATACTTTTCGGTATATTCCTTATAGAGCTTTTCACGTTCGCCGTTCATCTTTTTGTAAAAGTTGAGGGCGCGGTTATTGTTTTTGTGTCCGTCGAGATAAAGTACCGTTTCGTGAAGCGCAAAATCGGTTTCCATTATCTTGCGAAGAAGCGTGTTCTGTTCCTTTGTCATCATCTTTCTCCCTTTCCGCCGTAGAACGGCTTGGTAAGCGACCTGAAAAGCGATCCGTTGTCAAGGGCGACGGAATAGTCGTTATACAATTCGTCGAATTCCTGCGACGGAACATATCCCATCGCAAGCACCATTCTGTTGTCGGGATATACGACGTTTCCGTTGTCGTTGTCGCCGTTTCCGTTGTCGCCGTTTCCGTTGTCGGTACAGGAAGTGCAGCCTTTCCTTTCGGGAAGCGGGAAAAGCCCGTCTCCCATATCGGGAAACATATCTAAATCAAGCATAATGTTTTCTCCATAATTTTTTCGAGCGTTGCCGCTCAATAAATAATATGCAGCTTCTTCGCAAACTGACATAATTCCTCAAATTTTAACAAAATGCGCGTATAATAAAATATATTTTGTAATTTTGACATATTTTTCCGCAAAAAAGAGGATTTTTCAATAATCGGGCGTATATAATATAATGATGTATGTCAAAAAAAGTTAAATCGGGAGGTATGTTTGTATGAAAGAACAGGTTTACGAAGCGGAACGGATTTTGTTCTGCAAAAATGCCTTTTTTTCCGAAAACACCGCAGGCAGACTTACCCCGATAGACGAATGTCCTCTTAGGACTGAATTTCAGCGCGACCGCGACAGAATAATACATTCCAAATCGTTCCGCCGTCTTATGCACAAAATGCAGGTGTTCCTTGCACCGGAAGGCGACCATTACCGCACACGGCTGACGCATACCCTCGAAGTGAGCCAGATCGCACGCACGATAGCCAGAGGTATGAGGCTGAACGAAGACCTGACAGAAGCAACGGCACTCGGTCACGACCTCGGTCATACACCGTTCGGTCATTCGGGCGAGCGTGCGCTTGACAAACTCTGCACGTTCGGTTTCCGTCACAACATACACAGCATAAGAGTTGCGGACAAGCTCGAAAAGCTCAATCTCACGCTTGAAGTGCGTGACGGCATATTGCAGCACACGGACGGCGTTGCCGCCACAAAAGAAGGTCAGATAGTACGTTTTGCCGACCGAATCGCGTACATAAATCACGATATCGACGACGCGATCCGTGCCGGAATACTCAAAGCGGAAGATATCCCCGAAGAAGCAAACGAGATACTCGGCAAAACTCACGGGAAGCGTATTTCAAATATGGTGCAAGCCGTAATAGCGCACGGCTCCGACGGCGACATCGGTATGGACGAGCCTTTCTTAACCGCTATGAACAATCTGCACGAATTTATGTTCGAGCGCGTTTACCGCAACCCGATAGCAAAAAGCGAGGACGCAAAAGTCGAAACGATGATAGAATCGCTTTACGAGTATTTTATGCAGCATCCCGACAAGCTGCCGAAGGAATACCTTGAAAATCTTGATGAAGACGGGCTTGAACGAGTTATATGTGACTACATTGCCGGAATGACAGACCGTTATGCCATATCGGCATTTGAAGAACTGTACGTCCCGAAAGTCTGGGGCAAATAAGGAGCAGGAATGGCGTTTTCAAAAGCATTTCTCGACGAAGTAAAAGAGAGAAACGATATTACCGAAATAATAAACCGTCACGTCCCGCTTAAACGTGCCGGAAGCAATTTCACGGGGCTTTGCCCTTTCCATTCGGAAAAAACTCCGTCTTTCACGGTGTTTCCGTCCACGCAGAACTATTACTGCTTCGGCTGCGGAGCCGGCGGCGACGTCGTGACGTTCGTTATGAACACCGAAGGGCTTGACTACCCGTCCGCGATAGAATATCTTGCCAACCGCGCAGGTATTCCGATGGAACGTGATGAGAAGTCATATCAGAGCGCTTCTCCGACGGTAAAAAAAGAACGCGTTATCGAAGCAATGCGCGAAGCGGGAAAGTTTTTCTATGCGAAGCTGCTGTCGCCGGAGGGCGAAAAAGCGAGAGAATATCTTAAAAAGCGTGAGTTTTCAGATATCACGATAAAGCGTTTCGGCATCGGCTATTCGCCAGATTCGTGGGACGCTCTCACGAATTATATGCTGTCAAAGGGCTTTACCGCCGAAGAACTCAAAGCGTCGTTTCTTTCGGGCGTTTCCGCCAAATCGGGAAGACTGTTCGACATTTTCCACAACAGAGTTATGTTCCCCGTTTTCGATCTCACGAACAATCCGGTCGCATTTTCGGCACGCCGTCTCAACGAAGAAGACGAGAGAAAATACGTCAACACGTCGGATACGCCCGCTTTCAAAAAATCAAAGGTGCTTTTCGGGCTGAATATAGCCAAGAACAACAACGACGGAAGCATAATACTGTGCGAAGGCGCGGTAGACGCGATAATGCTTCATCAGGCAGGTTTTTCCAACGCCTGTGCAACGCTCGGTACCGCGATAACGAACGAACATTCCCGTATCATCGCGCGCATAGTGAACACCGCGTATCTTGCCTATGATATAGACAAAGCGGGCAGAAAAGCCACCGACAAAGCAATAAGATATCTTAACGAGGCGGGGATCGCCACAAAGATAATCAACCTCGGCAGCGAGACGAAAGACCCCGACGAATTCATAAAAAAATACGGTGCCGATGCGTTCCGCCGCAGGCTCAAAGCCTCCGAAGGACAGAACGAATACACGATAAACACGATACTTTCCAAGTATTCGATAGATATACCGGACGAAAAATCGTTTGCAGCCCGCGAGATCTGTTCTTTCATCGCGTCTCTCGATTCCGGTACCGACAGAGATATATACACGAATTTCGCTTCATCGAAATTGCAGATATCGTCCTCTTCCCTTGCGGATGATATCGAACGCATAAGACGAAGCACCGTTAAAAAAGACAAGCAGAAATACAGCGAAGACATTATGCAGAACGCCGAAGGCTTCGGCGACAAGGTAAACCGCGACAAGGTGAAGTTTTCGTCGGCGGCAACGATAGAAGAAAAAATACTCGGCATCCTGCTCACTCACCCCGATCTCGGTCCGGAAGCCGTGATGAAATTGACTTCGTCTGACTTTGTGACCGCTTTCAATGCAAAACTGTTTGAGTTGTTTTATGAAAACTTCAAAAGCGGAGAAAGCGTGAATATCTCTTCCGTATCGCTTGAAAACAGCGAAGTTGCTTCGCTGTCGCGTATGATGGCGGAACGCGAAATGAGTTCGGATAACAGCTCTGCCGTGCTTTCGGAGCTGATAGCAAAGCTGAAAAGGCAAAAGGAAATATCGGAATCCGACGCGAAACTGAAGGACGATCCGTCGTCGCTTGCCGATTATATAAACAAACTCAGAAATAAAAAATAATTTACATATATGTCTGTGACATTGTGAAAGGAATCCTAAAATGAACGAAAAGCAAAATGTTCTTAATGACATTGTCGAACACGGCAAAGCAAAAGGAACGATCACCGCGTCGGAAGTGCTTGAAGCGCTCGACTGCACGGACTGTACGCTCGATCTTCTTATCAAGACCTACGAGCTGCTTGAAACAAACGGTATTGAGATCGTCTGCGATATGAGCGACCCGGACGCGTTTGATATTCCCGAAGACGAGCTGCTCGAAGAACAGATCGACGAAGATCCCGAAACCGTCGTCAATTACCTGACTCAGGAAGGCGTTTCGATCGACGACCCCGTACGTATGTATCTTCGTGATATCGGCAAGGTTCCGCTTCTTACCGCCGACCAGGAACTTGAGCTTGCCGAAAGGATGTCAAAGGGCGATACCTCCGCCAAACATTCGCTCGTCGAAGCAAACCTGCGTCTTGTCGTCAGTATCGCAAAGCGCTATGTTAACCGCGGTATGTTCTTCCTTGACCTCATCCAGGAAGGTAACCTCGGTCTTCTCAAAGCCGTTGAAAAGTTCGACTACGGCAAAGGCTATAAGTTTTCGACCTACGCTACATGGTGGATAAGACAGGCGATCACCCGTGCGATAGCCGACCAGGCGCGCACGATACGCATACCCGTCCATATGGTGGAAACGATAAACAAGGTACTGCGCGTTTCGAGACAGCTGCTCCAGGAACTCGGACGTGATCCCACAGACGAGGAGATCGCCAACGAAATGGGTATCCAGGTCGAAAAGGTCAGAGATATACTCAAGATCGCCCAAGAGCCCGTGTCGCTTGAAATGCCCATCGGCGAAGAAGAAGATTCGCACCTCGGAGACTTCATCGCGGACGACAACGCTCCCGCACCGCAGGATGCCGCTTCGTATTCGATGCTGCGCGAACAGCTGCTTGAAGTTCTGCATACTCTCACTCCGCGTGAAGAAAACGTACTCAAACTCCGTTTCGGTCTCGAAGACGGACGTCCGAGAACGCTTGAAGAAGTCGGCAAAGTCTTTAATATCACGCGTGAACGCATACGTCAGATCGAAGCAAAAGCGCTCCGCAAGCTCCGTCATCCGAGCCGTTCCAAGAGGCTCAAGGATTATCTTGAATAATATTTTTGTGAGGATTTACTATGCTTGACAAACTTAACGAAATAGAAAATGCGTCAATAGCCGAAATCGCTTCCGCGTCTTCGACTGCCGAACTTGACGCACTCAAAGTCAAATATCTCGGCAAAAAGGGCGCTCTTACCTCCATTCTCCGCGGTCTCGGCGCTCTCACTCCCGAACAGCGTCCCGTTATCGGCGCCGCCGCAAACGTCGTAAGACAGAAGATCGAAGAAAACATCGAAGCAAGGTCTGCCGAGCTTTCCGCTCTCCAGCTCAAAGCAAAACTCAAAAACGACGCAGTCGATGTTACGCTTCCCGGCAAGAAGAAAGAAATAGGTCATTTCCATCCTCTCCGTTCCACGGAAAACAAGATGATAGAAATATTCGTCAATATGGGATTTGACGTTGTTGAAGGTCCCGAAGTCGAGTCGGTACATAACAACTTCGACGCGCTCAACGCTCCCGCCGACCATCCGTCGAGAGACGAGACCGACACGTTCTATATCACCGACGACGTCGTTCTCCGCACACAGACTTCTCCCGTTCAGATCAGAGCGATGCAGACACGCAAACCGCCGATACGCATTATCTCTCCGGGACGTGTCTATCGCTGCGACTCCCCCGACGCGACACATTCCCCGATGTTCCATCAGCTCGAAGGTCTCGTGATCGACAAGCACATAACGCTCGCCGACCTTAAAGGCACGCTCGATCAGTTTGCCCAAAGTATGTTCGGTGAAGGAACGAGAACGAGACTTCGTCCGCATAACTTCCCGTTCACCGAGCCGTCAGTGGAAGTTGACTTTTCGTGCTTTGCCTGCGGCGGAAAAGGCTGCCGTCTCTGCAAAGGCGAAGGCTGGATAGAAATGCTCGGTGCCGGTATGGTACACCCCAACGTACTTTCCGGCTGCGGGATAGATCCCGACGAATACACCGGATTCGCGTTCGGTATGGGTATCGAACGTATCGCTATGAGAAAATACAACATTCACGATCTGCGTCTTGCTTACGAAAACGACACCCGTTTTCTTGAACAGTTCTGAGGAGGGAAAGCAAATGAAAGTTTCACTTAATTGGATAAAAGATTACACGGATTTCCCTTCCGAAATACGCGAATACACCGAAGCAATGACTATGTCCGGAACCAAGGTCGAAGGATACGACGTACTCGGTGAAGACATCGTCAATATCGTTGCGGGCAAAATACTTTCCGTTGAACCGCATCCGGATTCCGATCACCTCGTTATATGCAAAGTAGACGCAGGGCAGGAGAAGATACTTCAGATAGTTACCGGCGCATCCAACGTCAATGCGGGCGATATGGTCCCCGTTTGTCTTGACGGCGCACATCTCCCCGACGGAAAGGTCATCAAGACCGGCAAGCTCAGAGGTGTGCTTTCCGAAGGTATGCTCTGCTCCATCGGCGAACTCGGTCTCACTCTCCACGATTTCCCCTATGCCATAGAAAACGGCATTTTCATTATGCAGGAAGACTGCAAGCCCGGCGACGATATACGCGACGTTCTTATGATGCGCGACACCATCGTTGATTTTGAGCTTACCTTCAACCGTCCCGACTGCCTTGCTTATCTCGGCATCGCAAGAGAGACCGCCGCTACCTTCCAAACCGGATTCAGATACAAGGAACCCGTCATCGCCGAAAAGAACAACGGCGAAAAAGCGACCGACTATATTTCCGTTAAAGTCGAAAACAGCACTCTTTGCCCGAGATATACCGCAAGAGTCGTTAAAAACGTAAAGATCGCGCCTTCTCCTCTTTGGATGAGAGCCCGTCTTCGTGCCTGCGGCGTCAGACCTATCAACAACATAGTGGATATCACCAACTACGTTATGCTCGAATACGGTCAGCCGATGCACGCATTCGACTACAACTACATCACGAGCAAGTCCATTATCGTCAGAAACGCAAGGGAAGGCGAAAAGATCACCACCCTTGACGGAAACGCAAGAGACCTTGACACTTCTATGCTCTGCATAGCCGACGGCGAAAAAGCGATCGCTCTTGCAGGTGTTATGGGCGGCGAAAATTCCGAGATCAACGATGCCACCGCGACGGTAGTATTCGAATCGGCGAACTTCAACCGCGAAAACATACGTTTCACTTCCCGTACCGTCGGACTTCGCACCGATTCTTCCAAGAGATTTGAAAAGGGATTGCCCGCATATAACTGTCTGCCCGCAATAAACAGAGCGTGCGAGCTTGTCGAGCTTCTCGGCTGCGGCGAGATCGTTGACGGCATAATAGACATCTGCAATACGAACATTGAACCGACAAGAGTAAAACTCGATCCCAAGCGCATAAACGAAATACTCGGCACCGACCTTACAAAAGACGAAATGGCAGAAATACTCGCAAGAGTCGAGCTTATCGTTGACGGCGACGAAGTCATCGTTCCCGCATACAGAAACGATATCATCAACACCGCAGACCTTTCCGAAGAAGTCGTGCGTCTTTACGGCGTGAACAAGATCACCGGCACGAATTTTGAAGGAAATGCACGCGAAGGCAGCCTTACGCCGAATATGAAATATATCCGCAAGATCGGAGACGCCTGCGTTTCGCTCGGATTTTCCGAAATATACTCTTATTCGTTCGTCAATCCCAGCGTATATGACAAGCTCGGATTTGCTGCCGACGACGTAAGACGCGACGCGATAAAACTCAGAAATCCGCTCGGTGACGAAACCTCGATTATGCGTACCGTCGCGCTTCCCTCGCTTCTCGAATGTATGGCAACGAATTACAGCCACCATATACTCGAAGCCAAACTTTTTGAAACCGCCACCGTATTCAGAAAATCCGGTGATATGTCCGAGGAAAGAAAGATACTTTGCTTCGGCTTCTATGGAAACGAAGATTTCTTCGACCTCAAGGGCTTCACGGAAGCGATACTCGATTCGCTCCATATCAAAGGCTATACTTTCGTCAAGAACACCGACGAAAGCGCATATCACCCCGGCAAATGTGCTTCCGTTGTCTGCGGAAACAGAAAGATAGGCGTTATCGGTCAGGTACATCCGACAGTTGCCGATTCTTTCGACATCAAGTGCGACGTCTATGCCGCAGAGCTTGAAGTAAACGAAATGATGGCTCTTTCCGAAACCGAACTGCAGTTCACGCCCATTCCCGTTTATCCCGCAAGCGAACGCGACCTTGCGCTCGTTATGAACGAAGAGATCGAAGCCGGAACGGTCATCGGTATGATCAGGCAGAACGGCGGCAAAGCACTCGAAAACGTGTCCGTATTCGATGTTTACCGCGGCAAAGGGATCGACGAAGGCAAAAAGTCGATCGCTTTCAGACTCACCTATCGTCTGCCCGACAGAACGCTGAATGATGACGAAGTCGAAAAATCGGTAAACAAAATACTCAAAAAGCTCGAATCCGAAGCCGGCATAGTCCTGCGTTCTTAAATTGGTACTTGCAATATAAAATATTATATGGTATAATGAAGTGTAAATCATTCTGACAGGAGGCAAAAGCATGGATAACAAGGCAACAAAAACCAGAATGTTCAGTATAAAAGAACAAGAAGAGATCCAGATGCGCCAAACCTTGCAATGCGTTTATGACTCTTTGATGGAGAAAGGTTATAACCCCATAGTCCAGATAGTCGGCTATATCCTCTCCGAAGATCCGACGTATATCACAAATCACAACAATGCGCGTGCGCTGATACGCAAGATCGACCGCAACGAGCTTATGCGTTCTCTTGTACAGAACTATCTCAAACTGTAAGAAAGGGCTAATAATGAGTGAAGAAATAAAAACTCTGACTTATAAAGGCAAACCGCTTGTAAGACAGGGACAATTCATCTTTTACGGCTCTCCCGAAGATAAAGCGATCCTCTTTATGAATATTCTGGAGACCACAAAAAACGGTGATCTTGACGTTGCTACGCGCGTTCTCGTGCAGATACAGTCTACCGACGAAAACGTCAGCTACGCAAGCAAGGTCATAAAACAATGCGAAAAGAAGAGCTTTTATGATGCCTTTGAAATAGGTATGATCTGGCTCGAACGCGAATTGAAAAAGTAAAATAAAGCTCAAAATACCACCGCCATATCGCGGTGGTATTTCAGAAAGTGAAAGATTATGAAACTTACTTATCTCGGCACTGCGGCTGCCGAAGGCTGGCCTGCGGTATTCTGCCGCTGTGACAACTGTATGCGTGCGCTTAACGCCGGAGGCAGAAACATACGCACACGAAGTCAGGCAATGATAAACGATGATTTTCTGTTTGACTTCCCTACCGATACTTATGAACACGCGCTTCATAACAGGATAGACCTTTCAAAAATCGAATACGTGTTTTTCACTCACAGTCACGTTGACCACTGCACACCGATAGACCTTGTTATGAGACGCTCCGTACTTGCACATAATTTGACGAAAGAGCATCTCACTCTGTATGGAAGCGAACGTGTAAAAGACCGCATCTGCGAAGTCACGGACGTTTTGGAAAACAATCTGTATGATATTTCTTTTGAAAAAATCGAAAACTATCATACTTACGAGGTCGGGAACTATAAAGTAACGCCGCTCAAAGCATTTCACGTGACACAGGACGATATGATATATATCGTTGAATCCGAAGGAAAGACGCTTCTTTATCTTCACGATACGGGTCCGCTTTACGACGAAGCGGTCAGCTATCTTGTCGAAAACAAGATAAAAGCCGACCTTGTGAGCTACGACTGCACATTTGCGTCGCGCAGAGGCGTCGGCGGTCATCTCGGGCTTGACACGGCGGCAGAACTCAGAGATAAGTTTTTGTCGCTCGGAATAATCGACGAAAAAACGGTGAATATCCTCAATCACTTTTCGCACAACGGCGAATCCATATACGACGAATTCGTACCTATCGCAGCCGAAAACGGCTTTATCGTGTCGTACGACGGTATGACGGTCGAGATTTGAAACGATACATCATTATTTTAAGATCGGAGGCAGCATAAATGAGCATAAAATTCGACCATTCCATTATGTCAAAGGGATGGGAATATGTTGACGTGATGCACAAAGACAGACGCGTTGCAAGAATTTTTGAAAACGGAAGCTGTAAAGTGTATTATCCGTCATTTATGCCGTATAATCTTTATCTTGAAAAAAACGATGATATTGACGGGCGTGTTTTGAATTTATCGAATTTTTACTATTGGTGCGCTTCCCGCGTGTTGACTTTGGACAGAAAATACGCAAAAGAAATCCTTAACAGCATAGGCGCGATCCAATCCGTTACCGATAAAGAACGTGCGATGATCGCAATTTCATACCGTGCGGTGAGTCTGCTTGACGTTTTCTGGGTGCGTATGAAAAATGATAAAAAAACTTATTCCGAAATAAGTCTTTTCCGTCATTCTCTTTCCGATGCCTTTGTTGACGTCTGCCTCAGAGGAAAAAATCTCACTTTGGAAAATTCGGAACTGATACGGACTTTTGACCAAGCGGCTGATATAGGTACACCGGGTGTCGCTCCCAAAGCCTGGATAAAAGAAGGAAACTGCTTTTATCTGCTCAAAGACGGAGACAAGCGCGACGTAGATGCGGAATTGCTTGCATCAAAAATTGCCGAATGTTTTGAATTCGATGCCGTGCGCTATTCGGGATCGTCATTCAAGGGAACAAAAGTTTCCAAATGCGCTATCATCACTTCGGAAGAAACAAGCATTGTGCCTTTTGAGTATATAAGCGTTTACTGTGCAAACAAAGAAAAGAACGAATACGATTTCGTGTTTAAAAAGGACGCATATTCGTATTTTATGATGAACATTGTTGATTACCTTGTCGGGAACACCGACAGACATTGGGGAAACTGGGGTTTTTATGTCGATAACTCAAATAATAAGGTCGTAAAGCTTCACCCGCTGATGGATTTCAACAAAGCGTTTTTATCATACGATACCGTTGACGGCGCCGTTTGCCAGACTGCCGAGCGGCGAATGTCGCAAAAAGATGCTGCCGTATATGCAGTAAAAACGATAGGGCTTAAATTGAAAAAAGACGTCGAAAAAGAATGGTTTTCCGACACGAAGACTTGCGAAATGTTCTTCCGCCGTCTTGATATTCTGAAAAACGAGATCTGAAAGCAAACCGGAGAGAGTACCGCGTGTACCCTCTCCGATTTATATGTATCCGCGAAATAAACCCGCGTTACCGCAAAATGGAAGTATCCGTGAAATAAACCCGCGTTACCGCAAAATGGAAGCCGCCCGAAGGCGGCGATTCAGGAAGTAAATACGGCGGTGGAGTGAATGCGGTGTGCGGCTCCG
>JAZUKE010000061.1:0-2598 GCA_045643125.1 Eubacteriales bacterium | reverse complement strand
AGCATTTCTTGCCGAGAAGAACGTTTCCGCCGTAGCCGGAGTTGATGGACCAAATGGTGTTGTCCTGAGGGAAGTGAACGATGTATTTGTTTTCTTCGTCCATATTGGCTCTGGAATGGAGACCTTTGATGAAGTCGCCGTCTTCGCCCATAGCGTCGAGAACAGCGGTGCCGACTCTGGTCATAATGAGCATATTGAGAACGACGTAAATGGAATCGGTGAGTTCGATACCGTTTTTAGCAAAAGGAGAGCCGACAACGCCCATAGAATAGGGGATGACGTACATAACTTTGCCGTTGTAGGAGTTCTTGTAAAGAGGAAGGAGTTTTGCGCGCATTTCTTCCGGATCCATCCAGTTGTTGGTAGCGCCTGCTTCTTCTTTGGTGGGAGTGCAGATGAAGGTACGTCCTTCAACACGTGCAACGTCGTTGACTGCGGTTCTGTGGAGATAGCAGCCGGGGAGTTTTTCTTCGTTGAGCTTGAACATTTCGCCGGTGGAGCAGGCAATAGCTCTGAGCTTTTCAGCCTGTTCTTCGGAGCCGTCAATGATCTCAACGGATGCGGGTCCGCAAAGCTCGATCATTTCATCAAGCCATGCATTGAGTTTCTTGTTTTTGGTGAGTGCCATTTTTTTACCTCCGTTTTGATATGTATGTAATTTATTTGCTATTTTTTCAAGGTCATATATGTCAAGCTCTTCGCCCCTTACGTTCGGGTTCAAGCCCACACTGCATAGAATATCACAAACCGACTCTTTTGTATATAGTCCGTTTGAACAAGATTGCAGACAATTTGCAAAGGTTTTTCGACGGTATGCAAATGAAACCCGTATCAACTCCTTGAAAAGCCGTTCGTCTTCGGGAAAAACGGGCTTCTCTTTGCGTATGTCAAACCTTATCACCGCCGAATCGACGTTCGGCTTCGGTGTGAAACAGCCTGCCGGTACGGCGAAAAGACGTTTGACTTTTGCGTAGTAATCGCAAAGCACGGTCAGCGACGAATAGTCGGCTGTCTTTTTCTTGGCGCACAGTCTCTGCGCCACTTCCTTCTGCACCATCACCGTGATGCTTTCGAGATCGTATCCGCCTTCGAGAAGCTTCAGCACGATCGGAGAAGTGATGTAGTAAGGGATGTTCGCGCACACCGCAACAGGCATTCCGGCTAAATGCGTCTTTATGAGATCTGCAACGTCGGTTTCCATAAAGTCGCCTTCGATGATCTCGACGTTATCGAATGACGCGAATTTCTCGTTGAGTACGGGGATAAGATCCTTGTCTATCTCAACAGCGACGACCTTGCGCGCTTTCTTCGCAAGCTGCTCGGTCAGTATGCCTCTGCCGGGGCCTATCTCAATTACGCCGAAATCGCTCTGTATGCCGGACTCCGCAACGATCCTTTCGGGGATGGCGGGATTTGTGAGGAAATTCTGCCCGAACTGTTTCTTGGCTTTCGCTTTTTCGCTCATTCTTTATCTATTACGGTAAGGAATTTTGCGATCTTTCCGACTGCGAACTGTCCGTGAGGTATCGACGGATCAAAGTAGACCGAATCGCCTTCTTCAAGAATTATCTCTTTTCCGCCTATCGTAACGCCGATGCTTCCTTCAAGAACGTAGTTGAATTCCTGACCGCTGTGCGATACGAGCTGCGGCTTGCCTTCGGACGGAGAGATCGTGACGATCATCGGTTCCTTGTTTCTGCCCTTGAAGTTGGATGCGAGCGATTCAAAAGCATAACCCTCGTAACGCTTAACGGCAATGCCTTTGTCCTTGCGCGTGACCGCAAACGCTTCCATACGCGGCGATTCGCCGGTAAGAAGTTCGGTAGGATCCACGCCGAGAGCAGACGCGACGTTATATATCATACTTATGGGGATATCTTTTTCGCAATTTTCGTATGAATTGTAAAGATCAAGCGGCATATCTATCTGGTTTGCAAGGTCGAGCGCCGAGACATCGAGTATCTCACGAAGATATCTTATTCTGTCGGCGATTTGTTTGAGCTGATCACCGTTATTCATAATTCTGCCTCCGGGATTGTCACAATTTCAATCAATTTATATTATCACATTCGGTCTGCTTTGTCAAGCATATCGGTGTTATTTTTCGTGATTTTCACAAAGTTCGATGTTCCGCAGTATCACGTCTTTCTTGCGCCATGAAAACGGATATTTTGCAAATTCTTCTTCGCTCATATTCTTTATATAGTCATAATTTATGTTTTTGATATAACTTTCGGTGAAGTATTTTTCGCTTGTCGAAAGTACGCCTTCGTTGAGCGGGCAGACGTTCTGGCAGACGTCGCAGCCCCATACCGCTTTATTCGCTTTTATTGTCTCTTTTTCGGCGTCGGTGATCGACTTTTTCTGCGTGATGCCCGAAATGCACTTTTCGGCGTCAAATCCGTTTTCGCCTATCGCGCCTCCCGGACAGGCTGCCGCGCATCTGCCGCAGTTGAGGCAGCTTACGGCATCATTTTTTACGCTCTCCGTTTCAAGGTCGGTGATGACGGAGCCGAGAAAAACGAAAGAACCGTATTCTTTCGTTATAAGAAGCGTGTTTTTGCCGATCACTCCGAGTGACGCATTTGCAGCTGCCTG
>JAZUKE010000060.1:0-33173 GCA_045643125.1 Eubacteriales bacterium | reverse complement strand
GTATATGTCTTTGACAAGGGAAAAGGGCGCAGAGAAGATCGAGCTTTCGATAGACGCGAAATTCAAGAGAAAGTAAATACGGCAATGCGGAGTATTTCACATTTGCCCGGGGGGGCAAATATTTCACTTAAATTACCAACTGAAAAGAAAATGTGAAATAATTTCTTCAATTTGCAATTTGTCATTATTTCGTCTTGACATATTTTGTCGGATATGTTAGAATTTTCACAAGGCAGTCGTAATACACGGTAGGCGGTTAGTCCTCTATCCTCAGAGGGCATCTTTTCGCCCTCGGAAAGGGGGCGGTGGAATGGTTACATACGAAGCTTTGTTCCTTTTTGCAACATTGATCGTAGCAATTATTGCACTTGTTGTAGATATAACAACAAAAAAGAAATAAACCGCCCCAACGCCAACGGTACGGTTTAAATCTTTTTTAAATTAACCGAGGGCTAACCGTCTATCAACGGCTGCCTTTTTCTGTAATCATTATACGATGTAATAGCCGTTTTGTCAAGATTTTTTTATTATTTTCACGACGTGTCGTGAAAATAATTTCCTTACTTCTTCACTATTACTTCTTACTTCTTACTTCAAGGCGACGCCGTCCCCTGCAATTTATCTCCACTCAACTCCTCACCGTCTCACTCCGTCAGCTTTTTCCTCGCAAAGTCGCAGAGTTCGTCGGAAAACTCGCTGCCCGTCGCCTCGGTTATGACGCGGAAGCCGCGTCTGACTGACGGAAAAAAGCGCACCACACCGTGTTCAAGCACGAAAACCGGATCGTTTCCGCCACATTCCTCACAAAGAAGCCGCGTTTTTTCGGCTTTTTTATTTTCGCTGTAATCGCAGTCTATCGTTTTTACGAAAAATTCGGGGATTTCTGACAGAATGTCGTCAAACGTCATTCCTTTTTGCTTCAATATCCCGATGACGGTCAGGGCTAAAAAGCAGCCGTCGCGGAAGCAGACGTCCTTTGCCTTTTCGTCGCTGCGGATGCAGGCTGCGCCCTTTTCGGCGACGTAACGTGTGACGGCAACGGGCGTGTCGGACGGGACGAAGATATTGCGGCGGTATGACGCAACTTCCCCGAGCAGGAAGCAGAGAAGCTGCCACCTGTTTATTGTTTTGCCGCTTTCCGTCACGGCTTCGACGTTTTCGCCGTTTTCACGCACACTTATGCGCGGTTTTTCCGTCTCCGATACGTCGGCGCCGAGCTTTTTCGTCACCGCGTACAATATCTGCGACGGACGTGTGGAGCTTTCAACAAAGAATTTCATTCCGTCCAGGCTTTGCGACTGCGAAAGCAGCCGCATCGAATACAGATACAGCGGAGCGTCGAGGTCGCACGGGACGACCGCTTTTTTGATCTCCCGCGGGTCGGACGCGCCGCGAGTAAAGGCGTTTTTGATGCGGTGCGCGTCAAGAGAACCGATTTTCAGCCCGTTTGCGCCGAAAACGCTTATTTCCACGCCGCACTTGTCGTCCACGCTCACGAAAACCGAGTATTCAAGCGAGTATTCAACGGCGCAGAACGACGAAAGCGACCTGAATCCGCTGCCGATGACGTAGGCTTCGCCTCCGCCGTAGCGCACGCCGTCGCAGACCGCGCTGCCGAGCAGCTCGCTCCTGTCGTCGTCGGAAAAGCAGACGCCTATCTTCTTTTCGTCTTCCGCACATTCGGCAAGGGCTGTGCCGAGCGAGAATGCGTCGGACGGCAGAAATGTTCTGCCGTAGATCCCGACGACGTCGTTTTCGTTTTCAAAAAGTTCAAAAGAATGACCGCCGAAACGAATGTCTTTCATAACACTTTCTCCTTCTTTCACAACGGTTCCCGCGTCAAGAACGACGCCCCGACCGAGTACCGCGTCGTCGTTTATCACGGTGTCCGCGCCGATGACGCACCCGTCGGGTATAAGCACGTCGCGCCCGACGGTGACGTTTTCGCACAGCACCGACGAATCGACCACCGAGCCTTCGCCAATTTTCACGTTTTCCATCACCACAGACGACGTGACGAACGCACTGCCCGCTATGGAAGCCGAGCCGGACACCGCGTTCATACCGTCCGAAAAGCGGATCGCGCAGTCGTGGTAGGCGGACGGAGTTCCGATGTCGCACCAATAGCCGCCGAGACGGCAGGCGCCGATCTTTTCGCCCTTTTCAAAGAGCAGCGGGAACAGATCGGACGAAAAATCGGACTTTTTCCCTTTCGGGATATACGAAAACGCTTCCGGGGACAGCAGATATATCCCCGTGTTCACGAGGTCGCTTCTGACGTTTTTCCAGAACGGCTTTTCGTCGAACGCGGTCACTTCCCCGTTTGTCTCGCGCACGACGCCGAATTCGGTCGGGTAAGGCGTTTCGGTGACTGCGACGGTGCAGATGAACGAGTGCTTTTCGTGAAAGTCGATGAGCTGACGCAGATCAAAGGTGTTCACGCCGTCACCGCTCAATACCAGAACGGTGCTTTTGCCGTCGGCGCATTCTGCCGCTCCTCCGGCGCTGCCGAGCGGAGTCTGCTCGGTGAAGACCTTTACGTTTTCAAAGCGTGAAACTTCCTTTTTTATTTCGTCCGCCATATAACAGCAGGTGACGGTGATATCGGTGATGCCTGCCGAAAGCGCGCTTTTAATACATCGCGCAAGACAGCTTTCGCCTCCGACGGTGCAAAGCGGTTTGGGACGGGTGCGCGTGATCGGATAAAGGCGTTCCCCTTTTCCGCCCGCAAGAATTACGCAGGAATACTCTGCCATAAATAACACTTCCTTCTTTGCATATTATTCCGAAAAGGCGGGATCATATTCAAAAAACACAACTAATTTACATCTTGTTTATTGACAAACGCATAAGGCGACTATATAATATCATTGGATATTTGTGTAGGGGACGGCGTCCTCGACGTCCCGGTTTGAAGTAAGAAGTAAGAAGTAATAGTGAAGAAGTAAGGAAATTATTTCACGCTTTCGCGTGAAATAATAACCTCAATTATGCATTATGCATTATGAATTATGAATTATTTTCACGCATCCGCGTGAAATAATAACCTGAATTCCGAATTATACAGACATTATGGAAGCAATAAAAAACAACCCTCTGCCGCGCGGCGGCTGTGTTATGGCGATCGGCGTTTTTGACGGAGTTCACGTCGGTCACGCCTTTTTGCTTGAAAAAGCAAAGTCCGAAGCCGAAAAGCTGAAAAAACCGCTTTTTGTCTTCACTTTCACGGAAACGCCGAAAAACGAATATTCAAAAAACATTTCCCTTGTGTCGGAAAAGCCGCGGCTTCTTGAAAAATGCGGCGCCGATATGGTCTATACCGCCGATTTTTCGCGTCTGCGCGGACTTTCGCCCGAGGACTTCGTTAAAAACGTGCTTATCGGGCAGTTCGATACATACTGCGTCGTCTGCGGGTACGATTTCCGCTTCGGCTCCGGCAGACGCGGCGACACCGAAATGCTCTTTTCCCTGCTTGAAAGCGACGGCAGAGAATGCGTCGTCATTCCGCCCGTATACGTCGGCGACGAAATAGTGTCGTCAACGCTTATCCGCGGATATATTTCAAAAGGCGATATGGAAAAAGCGTCGGAGCTGCTCGGTCGGGCGTATTCGTTTTCGCTCCCCGTGTCAAACGGCAGCAAAATAGGCAGAACGCTCGGATTTCCCACGATAAACCAGCGTTTCCCCGATGAACTCGTCACTCCGTCGTTCGGCGTTTACGCCTGCAGGTGCGAATTTGACGGAAAAACGATGGACGGCGTGGCGGATGTCGGCACAAAACCCACGGTAGACGGCAAAGGCGGAGCCGTCTGCGAAACGCACATTTTCGGATTTTGCGGCGACCTTTACGGCAAGACCGTGAAAACCGAACTGCTCCGCAAATTCCGCGACGAAAAGAAATTTGCGTCGGTCGAAGAACTCAAAACCGCCATTGAAGAAGACACAAAAAAAGCAAAGGAATATTTTGCGGCCCTCGCAAAATGACGACTGCTCTATGACATATATAATAAGGAAAGAGGGGAAAGAAATGAAAACGAAGAACAGGATCTTATCGCTTCTTCTTATCATCCCCGTTTTATTCTCGATCTTTGCATACTGCGTCTCCGCTGCCGCGGCAAAGCCGGTGATAACGAGCGGCAATATGGTGGTGATACGCAGCGTGGATACCGGTCAGACGATGCTCGACTCCGGCGACACCGAAAGCTATGTGACACCGACAGTCTCCGCAAAGCTGATGACTTCCCTCGTCGCTTTCGATTTGGCGGAAAACCTCGACGCGATCGTTTCCGTGCCGGCAGACGTGCTTAAAAAGGAAAACGTCGGCAGCACGAGCGTTTCCGCGCCGATGATAGGGCTTCGCCCGGGAGAAACGTACACCCTGCGCCAGCTTCTGCAGGGCACACTCATTTCTACCGCGAACGACGCCTGCTTCACCCTCGCTTACAGCGTTTCAAAGGGAGATATCGCGTATTTCGTCTCGAAAATGAACGAAAAAGCCGCGTCTCTCGGCTGCAAGAGCACGAATTACACCGATCCCGTCGGGCTTTACAGCGTCGTAAGCCCCAGCGTCAAGCCGGATAACAGCGTTTCCTACACCACCGCGCACGACGTGGCGGTCATCGCGTCCGAATTTTACAAAAACAACAAGCTGCTCGACATCTCGTCGCAGGCTTCCTACGCGCTCGGCGGCAGCACCCTGCCGACAAAGAACTATCTGCTTTCAAAAGCCCTCATCGCCGACTACTACAAGGCGGGCGTAAAGGGAATGATCGCAGGGCAGGCGACCGATAACGGCGGCTACTGCCTCATCACCTCCGCCGAAAGAGAAGGTCTCGGCTTCGTTTTCGTCGTTATGAACGCTCCGGGCGAGGACAGAAAGGACGACGGCTCGCGTTCGTTCCCCGAAGGCAACGCCTATACCGACATAATCAAGACCGTCGATTGGGCGACGACGACTTTCGGCTACGTCAACCTCGTTGAAGAGGGCGATATCCTCGGCGAGCTTCCCGTAAAGACCGCCGGCGACAACATCGACCACGTTACATACGTCACCAAGAACGCGCTCGACAAGCTGCTCCCCACCGATGTGGACAGCTCCGAGATCGAAAGGAACATAAAACTCGATTTTGAAGACCTTGAAGCACCGGTCGAAAAAGACAAAAAAGTCGGTACTCTCACCCTGTATTACGCGGGCGAGCTGCTCGGCACCGTCGATCTCGTGACTTCGACTTCCGTCGAAAGAAGCAAGATACTCGATCTTTTCGACAAATTCAAAAAGTTCCTGCAAAGCAGCTGGCTCAAACATCTGATCCGCATCATCCTCATCGGGCTTGTCTGCTACCTTATCTTCTTACTTGGTTGTTTCGTTTACCGCATTATCATCAAAGCGAACGCCGCTTCAGCCAAAAAAGCACGTTCCAAGCAGCGTGAACAGGCAAAAAAAGCCGCGTCTGTCAAAAAAAGCGAAACAAATCAAAAGAAATAATGAATAAATTACAAATTTTTCAAAAATATACTTGTAAAATCGCAAATTATATGTTATATTTATCTGTACGTCCGCTGACGTAATAATATCATCACATTTTCGATAAAATATTCGGAGGAAAACAAAAATGGTCGGTTTATACATCGTAGGCATTCTTCTTCTCATAATGGCAGTAGCACTCGTTGTGCTTGTTATGTTCCAGAAATCCAATCAGAGAGGACTCAGCGGCACTCTTGCCGGCACCTCTGCCGATTCTTATTATGGCAAAAACAAGGGCAAATCCAAAGAAAAGCTCCTTCAGCTTGCTACCACCATCGTTGCAGTAGTATTCGGCGTTCTCGTTCTTCTTATGTTCATCATCGGTACCGACGGAAAGTCAAACAGCTCTTCCGGCACCACCTCTGCCGAAGCTTCCAAGGCAGAAACCTCTGTCGAAGCATCTGTTGAAGCATCCGAAGAAGTGTCTGTTGAAGCGTCTGCCGAAGAATCTGCAGAAGTATCCGCAGAAGTATCCGCAGAAGCAGAAGCGTCCGACGCAGAATAATTCTTATGCCGCAGCCCCGTCAAAAGGTGCTTGGCGTTTAATACGAAGTAATAACCGTAAACGGGGCAGGCGCACTTTATCTTAAAGTGGGTTTGCCTTGTTTTATTGAATGTTTTATTTATTTTCCGAGGTGAATATATGGCATCACAGAAGTTCATCGGTACGTACCACTATGTTCCGAGCGGTTACGGATACGTTACCCTGAAAGGCGATGTCAGCGAAAATGCAGTCGTTGTCTCCCCGTTTTCTCCCGGTGTCTTCGAGGGCGATATCGTCGAAGTCACCGCAAACGTCGAAAAAGATCCTGCGTCTTTCCGCAGATGCAAGATAAATTCCGTCGTCAGCCGCGCACAAACCTTCGTCACGGGCGAATACACCGTTTGTGACAATAAAGCTTACGTCATACCGGACAGCTATATCCCCTTCCGCATACAGGTCAAATCCGTTTCGGGAGGTATAAAATGCGATCCCGGCGATAAAGTCGCCGCAAATCTTCTCAAATACAAAGCGATCTCGGCGCTCCGTGTTGAAGTTGTCGAAAATTTCGGCAGAAACGATACGTTCGGTGCCAACCTCAAAGCGGCATATTACTCAACGCCGCTGTTCTCTCCGTTCGGAGAGGACGTCGAAAAGCAGGTTTCCCTGCTCAAAATGCCCGATCTTTCAAAGCTGCTCACAAAACGCGTTGACCTCAGAGGCAAAACCGTCTTTACGTTTGCCAACTCTGTCTTCGGCAGCAGCGTTTCGGCATTTTCACTTTCGCAAACCGACGATCAGAAAACGATCGGTCTTCATATACTCGATATCGACGAGCTTGTTCCGCGCTCCTCTCCGCTTGATGCGGAAGCTTTCAGACGCGGACGCAGCGTCCGCATAGAGCGTGACGACTCGCCGATGTTCCCGCGTTCATTCACCACGTCTGTAGGCACTTTTTCCGAAAAAAAGGCGTCTCCCGCCGTTTCGGTTTTTGTCACGTTCGACTCCGACGGCAACGTGCTTGACACGGAATTCTGCAAATCGGTCGTCGAGCCGGTCATCGTCACCTCCGGGAGCGATATCGACGCGCTCTTTTCCGGCAGCGATTCTTCGGCGCTTCTTCCGCTTCGGCAGAAATACTCACCCGTCCTTGAACTCATCACTTCCCTTTATGAGCTTTCGGCAACGCTTCGCCGCGCCAGGATAAGCCGCGGCGGTGTCGATTTTGACGTCACCGAGCGTGTTTTCGGCTTCGATTCCGACAAGAGGATAAGGCATCTTTCGCTTGAAACAAAGGACGATTCGTTCCTTATGATAAACGAAATTATGATCGCCATAGGGCAAGCCGCTGCGGAAAAGCTCTATTACGGCGGCGCTCGATGCGTCTACTCTTCCCTTTCAGAGCCTGTTTACGACAAGCTCACGGGTGTTCCGAGTTCAAAAGTTCTGCTTCCGGAATCCGATTACCTTGTACCCGGTTATACCAAGCGTGAATCGTCCGCGGTGAAAAGCACCGGTTTTGAAAAGTTCACTTACCTTTCCATCACCGATGACTGCGATTGCCCCGTTCTTTCGTTCACACCACGTTCACACTATATTTATAAATCGGACATATTTGCTGATTTCTTTGATCCGACAGACCGCTATTCCGCTCTCGTCAATATAAGAGCCATTAAGGCGTATATCGACGATGAGCCGTTTGACATCCGCCCGTTTGAAGATGCGTTTGTAAACGAATCGACGTATTCGTCGGTGAAACAACGTATATGCCGTCTGATGACTGTCGGTTATCTTGAACAGAACGTAGGTAAAGCGCATAACGCTGCGGTCATCAAGCATATTCCCGGCGGCTGCCGTGCGATACTCGACTGCGGGCTTATCGGCTTTTTGCCGCTTGAATCGGGCGAGAACATCGCCGCAGGCACAAACATCAAAGTCACGGTAAGCGAATCCGATTATTCGACCGGAAGGATCATCCTGAAACGTCTGTGAATGTTTCACGTGAAACATCACGTTTTTTACGGAGGAAACAATTTGCATATCAAGAAAGCAGTTTCAATATTTCTTATTGCGGCATCTCTTGCTTTATCGTCCTGCACCGGCAGTTCCCATATCAACGATACCGCAGATGCGTTGCCGCTGCCGGAAGATTGCGACACGATTCCTATCGTCAAATACGAACAGCTGTCGCCGAGCGAGCTTCTTGCGTCGCTTGAAAGCATCGACTACGGCGGTTATAAGTTCACCATCGCCACAAGCGATCCCGGCAGATATTCCCCGGACGAAGACTCGGCAGGTATCGTCAATCCGATGCTTGAAAAGCGCAACGAGGAGATCGGAAAGAAATTCAACGTCAAGATCACCGAAATGCTTATGAGCGAGTCCGATATGGCTGATAAGCTACGTTCGTGCTATCTTTCCGGCGCGCAATTATCCGATCTGGTTTCACTTACCGCCGATACAGCATCAATGCTCGCATCGGAAGGCTCACTGATGAATTTGTATTCTGTTCCCTATTTCAGTTATAACAACGGCTATTCTGTGCCTGATATAATCAGCCGTTCCACGGCAAAAGATGAAATGTATATTCTTTTTGATCCGTCTTCGCTGTATTATGACGGTTACGAATCGGTC
The DNA here is from genome assembly GCA_045643125.1 of Eubacteriales bacterium. Lineage (GTDB taxonomy): Bacteria > Bacillota > Clostridia > Oscillospirales > CAG-382 > UBA1206. Next base: position 24,534 of record JAZUKE010000060.1, on the reverse strand, counting down.
GTCGTCAATCTTTCACTTCTTCCTAAAGGTGCGAAGCAGGAGCTTCTGAATCTTGTCAACAGCGGTAATTGGACTTGGGAAAATATGCTGAAATACGCCGAGGAAGCCTGTACTACGCTTGATAAGCGTTCTCCCGACTTCGATAACGACATTTTCGGCTATTCCGCTTATGAAGATACTAACACTCTAAAGCAAATTATGTTCATCGGCGGTGGTTATTCGTTTTTCGGTGACGTTTGTCATAAAAATTTTGAATACCGCATTTCTCCCGAAAAAGCCAATGAAGCTGCATCAATTATAAAAGTATTTACCGAAAGCAAGTCAAGGCTCGATTATTCCGGCAAAAATTCGTCCGATATATTCATTAAAGGCAGATGTGCGTTCTTTATCACGCCCGTTGACTATATCGTCGCGCTCGATGATGTGAATTTTGATTGGATCGTACTTCCCTACCCGAAGCTCACTAACGATCAGGAAGAATATCTTACCTGTATTTCCAAAATGGCGTACGGGCTTTGCGTTCCGGAAAATCAGACAAATTCGATCCGCACCGGTAATATTCTGCGCGCCTTGCGCGCTTCGAGCAGCGCAGGCTATGACAGCGCACTGCTTTCAAATTATATGACATTCTATCTGCGTGATAATGATTCCGCAGTTATGCTCGGAAAAGTCCTCGAAACCAAGCCCGTCACCGACGTTATGCTTCTATTCTGTGAAGGAAACGTCAATCTGACCAATGTTTCACGTGAAACATTGCTTGAAGCGATAGATTCCGGCAAGGATTTTGAATATCTTTTCGAGTTAAACAAACAATATGTTGAAAAGCTCAATACAAACGGCTTAAAATAACAAAATTTTATATATGAGGTGTTAAAAATGCTCAACAAAAAATCCGTCAGCGATATCGAAGTCGCCGGCAAAAAAGTTCTCGTAAGATGTGATTTCAACGTTCCCGTTAAAGACGGCGTCATCACGTCCGACAAACGTATCGTCGAAGCTCTCCCCACCATCAAGTATCTCAAAGAGCACGGCGCAAAAATCATTCTTTGCTCGCATTTCGGCAAGCCGCACAACGTTTTTGATGCTAAACTCAAGCTCAATAAGAAAGAAATCGCGGCTATTGATGCTCTTCCCGAAGAAGAAAAGGCTGCCGCAGAAGCTGCTGCCATCGAAAAAGCAAAGAAAGACGTTAAGAAGTATTCCCTTTCCATCGTTGCAGACAAGCTCAATGAGCTTCTCGGCGGCGGTGTAGTGTTTGCAAAAGATACCGTCGGTGAAGACGCAGTTGCAAAGACCGCTGATATGAAAGACGGCGATATCGTTCTTCTTGAAAATACCAGATTTTCTGCTCTTGAAGAGAAAAACGATCCCGAATTCTCCAAAAAGCTCGCTTCCCTTGCTGAAATCTTCGTAAATGACGCTTTTGGCACCGCTCACAGAGCGCACGCTTCCACCGCGGGTGTCGTTATGCACGCAGGTCTTCCCGCTGCTTGCGGCTTCCTCATTCAGAAAGAGATCGACGTTATGGGCAAAGCCCTTGACAACCCCGACAGACCTTTCGTTGCCATCCTCGGCGGCGCAAAAGTTTCCGATAAGCTCAATGTTATCAACAACCTGCTCGGCAAAGTCGATACCCTCATCATCGGCGGCGGTATGGCTTATACCTTCCTCGCTGCCAAAGGCTTCGGCGTAGGCGATTCGCTCCTCGACAGCGAAAAGATCGAATACTGCGGCAATATGATCAAACTTGCCGAAGAAAAAGGCGTAAAACTCCTTCTTCCTGTTGATACCGCAGTCGCTTCCGCTTTCCCGAACCCGATCGACGCTCCCATCGACATTGAAATCGTCGATGCTGACAATATCCCCGCAGGCAAACAGGGTCTCGATATCGGTCCCAAGACTATGGAACTTTACGCTGACGCCGTAAAGAACGCAAAAACCGTCGTTTGGAACGGTCCTATGGGCGTATTTGAGAACCCCGTTCTCGCAAAAGGCACCATCGCTGTCGCTGAAGCACTTGCTTCTTCCGACGCTACCACCATCGTCGGCGGCGGCGACTCCGCAGCAGCCTGCGAACAGCTCGGCTTCGCTCCCAGAATCACCCACATTTCTACCGGCGGCGGCGCTTCTCTCGAATTCCTTGAAGGCAAGGAACTCCCGGGCATCGTATGTCTATCTGACAAAAACTAATTAAAAAGGAGAACAATAAAAATGCCTCTCGCTACAAGAAGAACAGTTATTGCCGGCAACTGGAAAATGAACAAAACTCCCGCTGAAGCAGTTGAACTCATCAACGCCATCAAAGCGGAGATCTCCGGCAAACCTACCGATAAATGCGATATCGTCTGCTGCGTTCCTTACGTTGACCTTGCCGTTGCAGTCGAAGCCGCCAAAGGCTCCGTTATCAAAGTCGGTGCCGAAAACGTTCACTGGGCTGAATCCGGCGCTTTCACCGGCGAAATTTCCGCGTCAATGCTCAAAGAGATCGGTGTTGAATACGTCATCATCGGACATTCCGAAAGAAGACAGTATTTCGGCGAAACCGATATCACCGTAAACAGCCGCGTCAAGACCGCTCTTGCCGCAGGTCTCAAAGTTATCCTCTGTGTCGGCGAGCTTCTTGCCGAAAGAGAGCAGGGAATTACTGCCGAAATTGTTTCCAAGCAGACGAAAGTCGATCTTCTCGGCGTTACCTCTGAAGATATGAAAAACGTCATCATCGCTTACGAACCCGTCTGGGCTATCGGAACGGGCAAGACCGCTACCGCAGACCAGGCTGACGAAGTTTGCCTCATCATCCGCAACGTCCTCAAAGAGCTTTACAGCCCGAGAGTTGCTCAGTCCACCACCATTCAGTACGGCGGATCTATGAACGCCAAGATCGCAGCCGGGCTTCTCGCAAAAGAGAACGTAGACGGCGGTCTTATCGGCGGCGCTTCTCTCAAAGCTCCCGATTTTGCGACCATTATCGCTGCTGCTCAGTAATATTTCAACCATTAAAAACATCGGCACATCCGAAAGGATATGCCGATGTTTTGTTTATATATTAAATTATTTTTCCTTATCTCAATATGTTCGTCAGGTTCATATCGCACACAAAGTAGATTACATAATCCACGTTGTCGTATTCGCTTTCGTTGTACTCAAATTTCCAAAGCGGTTTATAATAGGAGTTGTTTGCGCGTTCGGCAAGCCAGTCGAAAAGCATTATGGAGTAGCTGTCGCGCATCATCAGGAACGACGGCTTGTCTTTGCCGTTTTTGTTGTGAAACTCCATATATTCGGTGCATCTGTCGTTAATTCGGGTGCAATCGGGGGCTTCGTACTTTGCAATGTCAACGGGAGTGTCGAATTTTATGTGCGAGAACGTCGAATTTACTTCAAAAAGGGAAATGTCCATACCGAGATCGTAGTAAAGATCGCCCGCCTTGCGGAACTCGTTTTCAAAGCCGAATTCGGAAATATCACGCGCTGCGGAGTCGTAGCCGTCGGCGGCGAATAGTTTACATAATTCGATATACGTCCAATATGCGGAATACTCAGTCCAATGTGAATCGGTGTGGTGGAACATCTCAAATCCGTCGTTCTGATGCTCCTTGAGGATGTCGCCCATATTTATCACGGTCGCACCGGCATCGGTGAGAGCCTTTGCAGCTTCGTCGCGCAGGCAGACGGTTCCTTTGACGATGCGTTCGGGCATTGAAGCGTATTCAAGCTCGTTCGGGTTGGGGATGAGGACGTAGACGAGCTTTTTGCCTTTGGCTGCAAGCGACTGAACGCGCTTGCCGATGTTTTCCTTTATTCTGTTCAGGCTGCGTGACGAAAGGTGGTCGTTGTTGGTGTACTGCGCTTCGGTGTTGTTGAAGAAAAGCCAGCCGTTCGTTCCCACCCACACCCAGGGAGCGACGTCAAGACCGTTGTGGCAGGTGTAGCGCATTGTTTCCTCTGTCTTGTCGGAGACGTTCTTGCCGGGAGCGACAGCGTAAAGCGCGACAGGCAGCGGGGAATCGGCTTTGCGGAGGTTGTATTCGATGATGAATGTGCCGTGATCGCTTGCCGATCTCGCAAGTATCTTTTCGTCCTCGATGAGCCAGACGTCGGCGTTTTCTTCGCAGCTTCCGGCAATGATGATGCGTCCGTCCTCAACCGTTTTGGTTTCGGCAATGACGGGGGCAGCCGTTTTTTCGTCAAATGCCGAAAACAGCTCGAACAGATCGGAAGCAGTTTCGATTTTGATATCCGGCGCTGACGTTTCTTCGCTCACGCTTTCGGAAGAGACGTCTTCATAGTGCGATTCGTCGGCTTGGGACGACGTTGTTTCGGGCGTATCGACCGCGCTTCCACACGACACGGTGAATAAAATGACAAGTATCAGCAAAAATATGAGCTTTTTCATTCGGGGTACCGCCTTTCGCTTTGTATTTGCATTGATTATATCATAAATTGATCCGAATTTCAAGAAAAATCGCGGCAATATTGACACAATCGAAAGAATATGATACAATCAGTATGGATTAGGATAGTTTGGGGAAGAGTTTTCAGTTCGCTTTAGCGACAACGGCAGGTTATGTTATTATGGTAAAAAAATTATTTTCGCGTCTTTACAAAAACGGCATACTGTGTCTGCTTATTCTTTGTCTTCTGGCGGCGGTCGTATTTGACTTTTCGGCTGACGCTTTCACGGCGCCTCTCGCCGTATTTCTTATCGCGGTCGTCGTCGGTTCGTTCGCTCTCGCCCGGTTCTGGAGCGCAAAAGGTAAGCTGACTCCCGAACGTATCGCGCTGCTCATAACGCTCGTTTCGTTCGCCGTCAAGCTCGTTTACGTTGTCGGAACAGGGCTGACGGAGCGTCAGCACGACATCGGCTCTTTCCGTGACGGAAGCATCACCCATTCGGGCTACATCTACCGCCTTTTCACAACGGGAAAGCTCCCCGAATCAACGTCGGGACAGTACTATCATCCGCCGCTCCATTACTTCATCGAAACGCTGTGGCTCAAGCTGCTGACGTTCCTCGGCGTGTCGTTCAAGACGGCGACGCATTACGTCACCGTGCCGACTCTGTTCTGCTCCTGCGCTTCGGGCTACGTTTCGTACAAAATTTTTAAGGAACTGAACTTTTCAGCCTTTGCTTCCAACCTCTGCTATGCCGTCGTGGCGTTCCACCCGACGTTTATAATACTTTCGGCAAGCTACAACAACGATATACTCTCGATCTTCCTTATGCTCGTCGCCCTGCTTTACCTTATAAAATGGTACAAAAATCCGACTTTCGGGAACATTATGATGATCGCCTTCGGCATCGGATTCGGGATGATGGCGAAGCTTTCGGCGGTGTACGTCGCGCCTGCCGCCGCTATGGTTTTCCTTGTAAAGCTGCTTGAAGAAAAGAAAAAGCTCCGTCTTATCGGTCAGTATGCCGCTTTCGGCGCACTCTGTCTGCCTGCGGGACTGTGGTGGTCGGTCTATACGATGACGCGCTTCGGTCTGCCGTTCGGCTACGTTATGAAGCTTTCGGAAAAGCTCGACCAGTACATCGGTTTCAGGACTGTCTCCGAGCGTCTGTTTTCCGTCTTCCATTCGTTCTCGGAGGGAATATATTTCGCCAGAGGCGAAAAATTCGGCAACACGTTCCACGAATACAACATCCCGTCCGCGATACTCAAAAACTCCGTTTTCGGCGAATGGCGCCCCGGAGAAGCGTCCGCCTTTGCCACGTTCCTTGCCTACGCTCTGCTTATACTGAATATCGTGATAATCCTGTTTTCGCTTTTCTGCCTTGTCCGTTTTCTTACGCACAAGCACCCGAACACCGACAGAGGTATGAAAGGCATCATAGTCGTTTTCTATGCGACGATGCTCGTGACGTTCGTTAAATTCTGCTTCGACTATCCGCACGACTGCACTATGGACTTCCGTTATATCGTACCCACCGTGGTGTGCGGTATGGCGTTTGCCGGTGTTTATTTGTCGGAAGAGGGAAGAGGCAAGGTCAAAAAATACGTTACCGCCGTCTTCACCGTGCTTTGCGTGCTTTTCTGTATGACGAGCGGCGCGCTGTATATGTGCGCGTAAAAAGGCAAAAACCGATATCGTATCTATGAAAAAGTCTCTTAAAAAATATCTTATCGTCTTTATTCTGGGAATATTCCTTATTTCCGCGTTTGAAATCGTTTTTTCCAACCGTCTTGCCGTTGCTTTGAAGCTCGGCGGATACGAGGAAACGGATATCGTACTCGGCAGCTTCGACTACTCGGGTAAGATAATAACGTCCGGGACGACGCTTGAATTCGGCGGTCAGGGAAGCGTGACGCTTTACCCGGGCAAGGAGGTATACAACGTATATCTCGATTCGACCGGCGAAAGCTACGTCACCGTCACGTCCCATATCTGCGACGAAAACACGGGCGGCACTCCGTACAAAGCCGGCAAATCGTTCGTTTATGCCGAAAACATCTCTGTCGGCATAAAGTCCGCCGGCAAAGCTTCGGAGATCCGGCTCGAATTCGGCTCCGATGCCAAAGACCTCAAGGTCAGCCGCATAAGGCTCAACTGCGCGGGCGGTTTCCGCTTCAATTTTCTGCGGTTTTCACTGCTTCTCGTCGTCTTCGTGTCGGTATGGTGTGTAAAACTGTTCGGTCTGAACGAAGAAGTCTTCGTTCCGTCGCGTTCAAAACTGCTCATCGCGCTTGCCGTCGTTCCGTGCCTGTTCCAGCTTATACTCGGATGCGTGAAAGGAATGAAGTCCGACGACTATCCGTTTTCCAAGAGCGTCAACGAGTACACCTGCTATCAGCAGCAGGCGGACGCCTTTTTCAAGGGCAGGCTCGACCTCGATATCGACTACGACGTGTCGGAGCTTGAAAAGCTCGACAATCCGTACAGTTATTATGAGCGCAAGTCAAAGATCGTGACTCCCGGCACTCTGTGGGACAGAGCGTATCACGACGGAAAGTTCTATTCCTATTTCGGCGTCGTGCCCGTGCTGCTCTGTTATGTGCCGATCTGCGCCATATTCGGCGTTATGCCCGGCGACGGCGTGGTTTCGGCGATCCTCACGCTGTACGCGACCGCCGCGATGATATGTGCGCTGTTCGGGATGTCAAAATATTTCCGTCTCAAAACGTCTCCCGTCACGTTCCTGCTTGCCGTTCCCGCTTTGTGTACGTCGTCGCTGGTCTACGTCCTCAACGTCCATCCGTCAATGTACTATTCGGCGGTGATCTCGGGGATAACCTTCCTTGCTCTCACTCTGTTTTTCTCTTTTATGGCAGGGTGTGAGGAAAAACCCGCAAAACGGAGGACTTACCTTGCGCTTGCCGGAGTTTCGGCGTCTCTTACCGTCGGCTCGCGCCCGAATCTGCTTATCTTCGTTCTGATGCTCATTCCGCTTTATCTTCGCCTTTTCTTCGGCGAAAAGGGAAGAAGCGTGAGGACAAAACTGTTCGACCTCGTTTCCGTCGCCCTCCCCGTCATTGCGGGAGCGTCGGCGATAATGTGGTACAACAACGCCCGCTTCGGCTCTCCGCTCGACTTCGGCTCGACGTATCAGCTCACGTTCGCCGATATGGGCTACCAGGGAATTGAAATATTCAAATTCATCCCATCTCTTTATCACTATTTCATTCAGCCGCCCGCCTTTACCGGGTGTTTCCCGTACATCGACATCGCGTCGACCGACCTCGGAGTTTACCGCAGATATCATTACATCTTCCGCTCTGTGGGTTCATTGAGCTTTCCCGCGGTATGGGGACTTGTCGGCACGGGCGTTTCGTCAAAGGGCGACAGAGTGAAGAAATACACGCTGCTCCTTGCGTTTGCCGCCGCGGTCATCGTCGCGTTCGCCGATTTCTGTATGGCGGGCGTCCATATCCGCTATATGGGCGATATAATGTTCCCGCTCTCTCTTGCCGGCATCTTCGTTCTGCTCGACGTCACGGGCAAGGCTATGGGCACGCCTTACGCAAAAACCGTCCGCCGCGTCAGCAAAGCGCTGCTTGTCGCCTCTTTCTTCGTCGGTTTTTCGCTCCTTTTCGCCAACGAAGCCGACAATATCCGCGTTTACACGCCAAAAGCATACCATTTTATCGAAATGTTATTTGAATAAATCAGGAGAAAACAGTTATGGAAAACAAAAAAAGCGTAATAATAATCGGTGCAGGCCCCGCAGGACTTACCGCCGCGTATGAGCTTCTCACAAGAACGGATATGAAAGTCACGGTGCTTGAGGAAAGCGACACCATCGGCGGCATTTCGAGGACAGTCGTCCACAACGGCAACCGTATGGATATCGGCGGACACCGCTTCTTCTCCAAATCCGACAGAGTAAACGATTTCTGGAAAAACCTTATGCCCACCCAGGGCAAGCCGTCGTTCGACGACAAGCTGCTCGGCCGTGAAAAGCCGCTTGCCGAGGGCGGTCCCGACCCGGAGACCGAAGACAGGGTAATGCTCGTTAGGACGAGAGTTTCGCGCATATACTTCCTCAAAAAATTCTTTGCGTACCCCATCTCCATTTCGTGGGAAACGATAAAGAATATGGGCTTTTTCCGCACGCTGAAGGCAGGCTTCGGCTATATATGGTCGGCGATCTTCAAGAAAAAGGAAACGAACCTGCGTAATTTCTACATCAACCGTTTCGGCAAGCCGCTTTATGAAATGTTCTTTGAGGACTACACCGAAAAGGTCTGGGGCGTGAACCCCAGGTATATTTCCGCCGAATGGGGCGCGCAGAGAGTCAAGGGGCTGTCGCTCTTCAAGGCGCTGTGGTCGATAATCTCCAAGCCGTTCAGAAAGAAAGATTCCAAAAACGTCGAGACCTCGCTTATCGAGCAGTACGTTTACCCCAAAAAAGGTCCCGGTCAGCTTTGGGAAACCCTTGCGGACGAGGTGAAGAAGCTCGGCGGCGAAATAATAATGAACTGCTCTGTCACGGACATTGCGACGTCTGACGGGGAAGTGACGTCGGTCACCGCAGGCGGCAGAGAATTCAAGGGCGACTATTATATCTCGTCAATGCCGGTGAAAGACCTTGTTGACGGTATGAAAAACGTCCCCGAGGACGTCGCCGGGATCGCTCACGAGCTTCCGTACCGCGATTTCATCACCGTGGGACTGCTCTGCGACAAGCTGAAGATACAGAACAAGACGAAGATGAAGACGCTCGGCAACATCGTCCCCGACTGCTGGATCTACATTCAGGAACGCGACGTGAAGCTCGGCAGACTGCAGATCTTCAACAACTGGTCACCGTATATGGTCGCCGATCCCGAACACAAGGTTTGGGTGGGGCTTGAATATTTCTGCACCGAGGGCGACGATATGTGGAATATGCCGGACGACAAGTTCATAGAGTTTGCAAAGAACGAACTTGAACACATCGGCGTCATCGACAGCTCCGACGTCAGCGACGCCGTAAGAGTGAAGATAAAGAAGGCTTATCCGTCCTATTTCGGAAGCTACGAGAATTTCGACAAGGTGAAGGACTACCTCGAAACGTTCACGAACCTCTACTGCGTGGGCAGAAACGGTCAGCACCGCTATAATAATATGGACCACTCTATGCTTTCGGCTATGGTCGCCGCCGACGCCATCATCAGCGGCAAGGGCAAAGCGGAGGTGTGGAACGTCAACACCGAGAAAGAATACCACGAGGAAAAGAATTAAACAGGGGGAAACCAATGAAACACACCGTTATTACAAAAGAAAACTTTGAAGAAGAGGTCAAAAAGAGCGCGTCGCTCGTCGTGCTTGACTTCTGGGCAACGTGGTGCGGCCCGTGCAGAATGGTCGCCGCAGAATTTGACGAGATCTCCGACGACGAAGCGCCGTACGTCAAGCTCTGCAAGGTCAACGTGGACGAACAGCCTGAGCTTGCCGACGAATACGCGATAAAATTCATTCCCGACCTCATTTTCGTGCGTAACGGGGAAGTCGTCTTCAACGAAAGCGGCTACAAAACAAAAGAACAGCTCCTCGAACTGTTCGCAAAATACGGTAAATGACTTATGATAAAACTCAATCCCGATGAAAAGATCGTAAAAATGATACGCGAAGGACTCAAAGAAAAGGGCGGCTACTGTCCGTGCAGACGCGAAGTCAACGAAGATACGAAGTGTATGTGCAGGGAATTCCGCGAACAGATCGCTGACCCGTCATTTGAGGGATACTGTCATTGTATGCTTTATTATAAGACGAAAGATGAATAAAGTTTTCAGTTTTCAGTTTTCAGTTTTCAGAAATTATTTTCGCACTGTGTGCGAAAATAATAACCTCAACTCCTCACTTGCTATGTTATGAGACAAAGATACCCGCTGAAAAAGAAAAACTTTTCAGCGGGTTGTTTCTTTTAGCTCGACCAAACGGGGATTTATCTTATTCTCTTTTCTTTGAATATCTTGTGACTCGCAAGGAAAGACAACAAAAGAATAAATATTCCGAGGATGATCAACACAATCGACGAGTTTTTTACTCCGAAAAAGAAGCATACACCTATCAACCCGCCGTAAATACCAAAAACCAATATTCCGGCAACAATCCTGATTATCAACGGCACTTTTTTGCAAGTCACGAGTTCGAGTGAACCCTCAACAATAAATTCAAATAAAAATTCAAAAATGATGTCCATAGTATAAACCACCTTTCACGCCACAACTTCTGATTTGTCAATATCTCTTATATCTGATTTTACTGTACAAAACCAAAAAACATCCTTATCCACCCGTAGCATTTGATAAGGAAATCCTTTTAACTTTTTCTGAAAACTGAAAACTGAAAACTGAAAACTAACAGCCTCTCGCTTCATCCAATATTTCTTCGCACGCTTTTTTTCTGTCTTTTTTGCCGAACACGGCGGAGCCGGCGACGAGCATATCGGCGCCCGCTTCAACGGTTATCCCGGCAGTACCGACGCCCACGCCTCCGTCTACCGAAAGCAGGGCAGACGAACCGATACGGTCAAGCTCGTCACGGAGCTTTTTTATTTTCGGCAGCATTCCGTGCATATACGTCTGTCCGCCGAATCCCGGCTCGACAGTCATAACAAGGATGAGGTCAACGTACGGCAGATATTCAAATATCTCTTCCGCGTCGGTTCCCGGCTTGACGGAAATACCCGCTTTCGCACCGAGGCTGTGTATCGTGTTCACCGTCCGCATAACGTCGCAGTCCGCTTCGACATGGAACGTGACGTAGTCGCTGCCTGCGTCGATGAACTGCTTTATGTATTTTTCCGGCTCGCTTATCATCAGGTGGGTATCAAAAACAAGCCCGCTCGACTTTCTTATGCTCTTTATCACGGGAACGCCGAACGAGATATTCGGCACGAAGTGACCGTCCATCACGTCAAGGTGTATGAATTTTACTCCGCAGTTTTCAATGTCTTTCAGCTCCTCGCCTATCTTTGCAAAATCGCAGGACAGCAGCGACGGCGACAGAATAATATTTTTTTCGTTCATAAGCGTTTCCTTTCGGCACATTGCGTCATATTATGGTATTGAATATCCCGTACCGCGGGACGAACGGGAAGTCGAAAAGACAAGGAAGGTTAAAAAGCGTCTTTCGTTCTGCGGTACGTTTATATATAAATTATATCCACATATTTCTCAATGTCAATCAGAAAATGCCGTAAAAATCAAACTTTTCGCCGTCGTCAAGCCCGCCGACCGCGTTTTTCAGTTTTTCCGCCGCGACAGAGTAAGCAAAAGCGTCGTTTTTCACCGCGGAAGCGCAAAGCTCGCTTATATATTCCTCCACCCGCTCAAGCTCCGACGTGTTGAGGGACAGCGAAAAAAAGTTCTCGTTCTCTTTCCAATACTCCGATATCCTTTCGGCTCCTTCGACGTCGGGGCTTTCCTCAAGAAGCGACACGAGAGACGCGAGGTGCGCTGTTTTTTCGCTCACAAGATGCGCATTGAACGCGACAAGGGTGACGAGAAGCCCGAAAAGAAGCAGGCTCAGCACAAAATGCTTCATTTTTTCTCCTTTTTTATCACGGTCGCGCCGCCTTTGCCGTCAAGTGACAGAACGAGGCAGTCGCGTTTTTTTGTTTTTTTGCGCTTAAGCACCTTGTCGATGTCGTTTTTCGTCACGTTTATCGCCTGCATAAACTCGTCTATCTCGATCCCGTCGGTGACGACGGGGATATCGACGCCGCTTTCTTCAAAGCTGCTCTTTTGTCCGTTCGGTGTCACGGGCGAGGCGTTCTCGCGCAGAAAAACCGAAAACTTGCCCGACTGTTCAAGGATAACGCAGTACACGTCGTTTATCTTCTTGCAGCCGCTCACTCTGACCGCGCCGAGCAGCTCATCGACCGAAACGCGGGCTTTTTCCATATTTTTATTCAGTATTTTTCCGTCGTTCACAAGGACTATCGGCTCACCGTACAGCGCACGGCGCAGCCGCGGATTGGCGCGGCAGATGAACGCGGTCATCACTTCAAGTGCGCCGAGCGTGCCGAGAGCCACGATCCCGTGGAGCAGGGGAATGTCGCGGTCGGTGATCGGAAGCACCGCAAGTTCCGAAAGCATCACTGCCGACGCAAACTCCGGCAGCTGCATTTCGCCCATCTGCCGCTTGCCCATAAGCCGCATCATAAGTGTCAGAAAAACGTAAAATATCACCGTGCGGAATAATACAACCGTCATTTTCTCCCTCCGAAACACCTTTTTGAGTTATTATGCGCGAATGAAAAGGGTTTGATACGGGGAATTGCGAAGTTTTCAGTTTTCAGTTTTTAGTTTTCAGAAAATTGTAGGGGACGGCGTCCACCCTTGAAGTAAGAAGTAAGAAGTAATAGTGAAGAAGTAAGGAAATTATTTTCGCACTGTGTGCGAAAATAATCACCTCAATTATGCATTATGCATTATGAATTATGCATTATTTCACGCTTTCGCGTGAAATAATCACCTCAACGTGCGAAGCACATTTCACATCGCAGAGTGATATTTCACAATCTGCGAAGCAGATTATTTCACATTTGCCCGGAGGGCAAATATTTCACTTCGCGTAAGCGTCCTTCGCTGCTCTTTCCAGGTCCCCGATGATGTCCTCCGCGTTCTCCGTGCCGACGGAAAGACGAAGCAGATTCGGCGTGATTCCGGCTTTCCGCTTTTCCTCCTCCGAAAGTGAAGCGTGCGTCTGCGAATACGGGTGCGTTATCAGCGACGCGTTGCCGCCGAGACTTTCGGCGTACCCGATAAGGCGCAGTCCTTTCACAAACTCCCGCGGATCGGTCTTCACCGTAAAGGCGATCATTCCGCCGCCTCCCGAAGACTGCTTTTTCATTATCTCAAACGACGGCGACGACGGATCGTAGGCGTAAACGACGTCCGCAAACGACGGCGACGATTTGAGGTATTCAAACACCTTTCCGGCGTTTTCGCAGTGCTTTTTCATCCGAAGCGGAAGCGTTTCCATACCGCGTTTCACGAGGTAGGAATCGAACGGCGACAGGCACGAACCTTTCGTATAGGACGCAAAATGCAGTTTTTCGGCAATATCGGCGTCGCTCGTGACGGCTATCCCCGCGATGACGTCGTGGTGTCCGCACAGATATTTCGTCGCCGAATGTACGACGATATCCGCGCCAAGCGTCAGCGGATTCTGCAAATACGGCGTCAGAAACGTGTTATCGACCGCAAGGACGCCGCCGTTTGCGTGAGCGATATCGGCAAGACGGCTTATGTCGCAGACCTTGAGCAGCGGGTTTGACGGCGTTTCGGCAAAAATAAGCGCATCTTTGCCGTCGGCAAGACGCCCGACCTCGTTCAGATCGGTCATATCGGCGAAAGTGACGTTTCCGTACATCGAAAGCAGCCTTTTCGTGCCGCCGTAAACGTGTTTGCCGCAGATAATGTTCGGAAAAAGCGAAAACACGGCGTCTTCGGCGGCAAGCCCCGACGAAAAAGCAAAACCGTAAGCGCCTTTTTCGGCAAGAGCGACGGTCTTTTCGAGGGCTTCTCTCGTGGGATTCGAGCATCTCGTATATGAATATCCGTTCTTTTCGGCGTCGCAGAACGCGGAAGTCAGAAACAGCGGCGTCTGCACCGCGCCCAGCACGTTTTTGCCTCCGCCGTGAATAAGTATCGTTTCAAGATCCATTGATAATACCTCCTCTTGCTATGATATGCCCCTCTTTATTACATTGACAAAGCAAAAACGGCGTGATATAATAAAGTTAGTCTTCAGTTTTCGGTTTTCAGTTTTCAGTTTTCAGAAAGAGTGAAATGTTGAGAGTTGAGAGTGGAGTTGAAGAAATTATTTTCGCGTTTTTCACGCGAAAATAATCACCTCAATGTTGCGTCAGCAACATATCATATCGCGCAGCGATATATCATACGCCACAAGGCGTATATCATATTGCCTTAAGGCAATATATCATTTCGCATAAGCGATAAGGGCGTATATCATATTGCCGTAAGGCAATATATCATTTCGCGTAAGCGATAAGGGCGGCAATATCATTAAAATAAGGTGACAAAATGGACAAAACATACTTCCTCGTCAGTCGGAAATACAAAATCGAAAATACCGTCGTAAAGATCGGCGGCGTTTCCGTGAGCGGCGGTTTTACCGTCATCGCGGGGCCCTGCAGTGTCGAAAGCAAAGATCAGATCATCTCCACCGCTTCTGCGGTCAAAAACGCGGGTGCGGACATTTTGCGCGGCGGCGTTTTCAAGCCGCGGTCTTCGCCCTATGACTTTCAGGGACCGGGAAAGATAGGTTTTGAATGGCTTTCCGACGCAAAAAAGGCGTCCGGTCTTCCCGTGGTGAGCGAGATAACCGATCCGTCGGAGATAGAGCTGTTTTCGGACGTGGACGCTTTTCAGGTCGGAGCCAGGAATATGTGGAACTTTGAACTGCTCAAGGCTCTCGGCAAAACGGACAAGCCCGTGCTGCTCAAACGCGGTCCCGCGTCGAGGCTCGACGAGCTGCTCTGCGCCGCCGAATATATCGCCTGCGGCGGAAATATGAACATCATACTCTGCGAACGCGGAATACGCACTTTTTCGGACTCTTCGCGCTTCACTCTTGACCTTTCAGCCGTTCCCGTGCTGAAATCGCTCACGCATCTGCCCGTCATAGTCGATCCGTCGCACGCCTCCGGCGACTCGCGCTTCGTCGGCAGCCTTGCCTGCGCTTCCTCTGCCTGCGGAAGCGACGGCGTTATGATCGAATCCCACATCAACGCTTCCGAGGCACTCTGCGACGCGTCGCAGGCGGTGTCCCCCGAAGAACTCGAAAAAATAATAAAAAAAGTCAGAAAAATACGGACGGTATTGGATGAAAACCGATAAACTCAAGGTTTACGCCAAGCAAAAAGAATATTTCGTACATATCACAAACGGAAAGACCGATCTTCTGCCGCAGCTTGTAAAGGAAACGTGCGCCGGCAAAAGAGCCGCTTTGATCTCCGACACAAACGTGTTCCCGCTTTACGGCGAAAAAGTCAGACAAGGGCTTGAAAACGTCGGTTACATCGTGTTCCCGTTCGTGCTTGACGCAGGCGAACAGAGCAAAAACACGGCAAATCTGCTTGATATCCTGTCGTTCCTTTCGGCAAACGGATTTGACCGTCACGACGTCGTGCTGTCGCTCGGCGGAGGAGTCGTCGGCGACATAAGCGGACTTGCGTCGTCGCTCTATATGCGCGGCACAAGGCTCGTGCATATCCCGACGTCGCTGCTTGCGATGGTCGATTCGTGCGTCGGCGGCAAGACCGCGGTCGATACCGAATACGGCAAAAATGCGATCGGCACGTTTTACGAGCCTGACCTCGTTTGGTGCGACACGTCGTTCCTCGGCACTCTGCCGAAAAACGAATACGTAAGCGGAATGGCGGAAGTGATAAAATACGGTGTCATTTCCGACAAAAAACTGTTTGAAAAACTTAAAAGCAATACTTTCACGGACGACGAGATAATTGCAGACTGTCTGAGAATAAAAAAAGCCCTTGTCGGCTGCGACGAGCGCGACAACGGCATAAGGCATCTGCTCAATTTCGGGCACACGTTCGGTCACGCAGTCGAAAAACTGTCGTCCTACACCGTCTCCCACGGCTCTGCCGTCGCAATCGGAATGGTCATCGCCTCAAAGCTCAGCGAAAAGCTGTCGATCTGCGGCAGAGAAGTGACGGAAGAGATCGTCTGCGTGAACAAAAAATACGGTCTTCCGACCGAATGTGAGTTTTCGGCATCACGCCTTGCCGAACTGTGCGTAAACGACAAGAAGAGCGACGGCGACACCATATCGCTCGTTCTTCCCGAAAAAATCGGAAAATGTATCATAAAAGACATCAAAAAGACCGAACTGAAGGGGCTTGCGGAATGTATCTGACGACGGAAAAAGTGTGCGGTGAGGTGAACGCTTCGCCGTCGAAATCACACCTGCTGCGGCTGCTGTTTTTGTCGTATATGGCAAACGGCGACTCGTTCGTCGTCCTGCCGGATAACGAGATCTGCGCCGACGCGGAAGACGCGATGCGCTGCGCCGGCATCTTCGGCAAAAAATGCGTCCTTTCGGGAAACGGCATAAAGATCACATCGGAAGAAGCGAAAAGCGAATGCCACGTTGAGGGCAGCGCGACGGCGCTTCGGTTCCTGCTTGCCTGCGGAAGCGTAAAGGGCGCAAAATTCAAGGTGACCGTGGGCAAAACGCTGCTTTCGCGTCCTCATAGTGAACTGATATCTGCCCTTAACGCCAACGGCGCCGCCATTACGCAAAGCGAAAACGGCTTTGAGGTGAACGGAAAAGCAAAAAGCGGTTTGTTTTCCGTTTCAGCGGAAAAGTCGAGCCAATACGTTTCCGCTCTCTGCCTCTCTCTTCCGTTTGCGGACGGCGACAGCGTTATCGAAACGAGCGGAAAAACGGCATCTTCGCCGTACATCGAACTGACGCTTTCGGTACTTTGCGGCGCCGGTATCGGCATAAACCGAAAAGACGGCGCGTTTTTCATAAAAAGGAACAGCGCGATCAAAGGCGTGAACGGTGTCTGCGAAGGCGACTGGTCGTCTGCCGCCGTGTTCCTCTGTATGGGCGCGGTCTGCGGCAGCGTTAAGGTGAACGGCGTTTCGCTTTCGTCAAAGCAGGGCGACAAGAGGATCTGCGATATCCTCAAAGCTTCGGGTGCGTCTGCCAAAGAAAACGAAAACGGAGTGACCGTCGCAAAAGGCGAAAACCGCTCATTCTGCGCCGACATCACCGATATCCCCGACCTTGCCCCCGTTCTTGCCGCTTACGCCGCGTTCTGCGACGGAAAAAGCGTGATATCGAACGTGACGCGGCTCAGATACAAGGAAAGCGACAGAGAAAAATTCATCATAAATTCGCTCCGCTCGGTCGGATGCCGCGTGGAAAGCGAAAACGACAGTATAATAATTGAAAAAGGTACATTCGTCCCGACATATATCGACTGCGGAAATGACCACAGAAACGCATTTTTGCTCGGCATACTTTCGGCAATGGGGCGGATAGGCGTATCGGGCGAAGACTGCGTGAAAAAATCCTGCCCGTCGTTTTTTGAAAAATTCGTAAAAATCGGAGGAAATATCCAATGAGCAGTACCTTCGGAAGCAAAATAAAAGTGACCATTTTCGGCGAATCGCACGGAAAAGCGATAGGCTGCGTCATCGACTCGCTCCCTGCGGGAAAAACCATCGACGGCGAAAAGCTCCGTGCCTTTCTTCTGCGCCGTTCCTCGGCAAAAAGCTACGAAACACCGCGCCGTGAAGAGGACGATTACGAGATACTTTCGGGCGTTTTCAACGGCAGAACGACGGGAAGCCCGCTTTGCGCCGTCACATACAACAAAAATCAAGATCCGTCCGCTTACGTTGACACGCGGGATCTTCCGCGTCCCTCGCAGAGCGACTACGCGGCGTCGGTCAGATACGATTCTTTCAACGACTACCGCGGCGGCGGTCATCTTTCGGGGCGGCTCACGTCGCCGCTTTGCTTTGCCGGCGGCATATTGAAGCAGCTTCTTGAAGAAGAAGGCATCACGATAGACGCGTTCCCGCTTGACGACGACCTTGAAGAAAAGGCAAAAGAAGCAAAAGAAAAAGGCGATTCCGTTGGCGGGATCGTCAGATGCGTTATCAGGGGCGTAAAGGCGGGTATCGGGGATCCGATATTCGACGGTGTGGAAAACCTGCTGTCTTCCGCTGTCTTCGGGATCCCGGGAGTAAAGGGAATAGAATTCGGCAGCGGCTTTGCCGGCTGCGTCGGATACGGCAGTGAGCAGAACGACGGTTTTTGCGTAAAAGACGGTGCCCTTTCGACTCTCACGAACAATTCCGGCGGCATCAACGGCGGGATAACCAACGGAAACGACATAGTTTTCAACGTGGCGTTCAAGCCGGCGGCTTCGATCACGATCCCGTGTCAGACGGTCGAGCTTTCGACGATGACCGAAAAGACCGTTTCCGTGAACGGCAGACACGACGCCTGCTTCGTTTTCCGCGCTCTCCCGTGCGTCGAAGCGGCAGCGGCGCTGGCGATGGCGCAGGTCAATTAAGGGTCCTATTTATTTTCGATAATAAAGAAGAACGGCGACGTCGGGGAGTTCATTATACGGAAGATCGCGCACATATAGCGGTGTCTGTCGAGAGTAGAAAGGTAGTCGGCGATCATTTTGCCTTCGGCGTCGCCCTCCGGATGCCCCGGATAGACCGCCACAAGGACTATCGCGTCGTCTGCCATACGGCTTATCGCGTCCTGTATCGCGGGGAGTGTCGTTTCGCGTTTCGTTGTCACCGAACGGTCGCTGCCGGGGAGCCAGCCGAGGTTGAACATACCCGCGTTGACCTTTTCCGCGACGTATTTGTTCGCGTTGTGGTGCGAATCGAGGATGAGAGTGTAGTTTTCGGGAGCGGAAGACGTTTCGAGCAGCTTTTTGGTGGAGTCGAGTGCCGCCTGCTGCACGTCAAAGGCGTAGACCTTGCCGTTCTCTCCCACGGTCTGCGACAGAAAAAGCGTGTCGTGACCGTTGCCCATAGTGTAATCGACGGCAACGCCGCCGGAACGAAGATGAGCAAGTATAAATTGTTTTTGCAGTGCGAGAAGATCAGTCATATTATCTGCGGCGCATAATGAACAGAGCGGCTGCCGCGATGAGCGCGACTGCTCCGATTATCAGATACAGCGTTATTCCCTGGTCGCCCATAAGGGGAGTAAGCGTAAGCTGTGCCATAAATTCACTTCCTTATTTTTTTCGTTATACCTATATTAAACCAAAAAACACTTCAAGTCAACAGTTTTTTACGGAGAAAAAATGAAAATCACAAACAAATACCTCAAGCTTTTCCTTACATTCTTCAAAATCGGCGCCTGCACGTTCGGCGGAGGCTACGCGATGATCTCCGTCATACAGCGAGAGGCTGCCGAAAAGAACGGCTGGGTGACGGACGACGAGATCATTGATATGCTCGCCATATCCGAATCGACTCCGGGGCCTATCGCCATAAACTCCGCGACGTTCGTCGGCTACCGTGTCGGCGGCGTCCTCGGCTCTGCCTGCGCCACGTTCGGCGTGGTGCTTCCGTCGCTTGTGATAATCACGCTCATCGCCTATTTCCTCAGGCATTTTGCCGACTACAAGGTGGTAAAATACGCTTTCAACGGCATCCGCGCCGGTGTCGTCGCGCTCGTCGCAAAGGCGTTCATCACTATGAGAAAAAAAACGCCGAAAAACGTCTTTTCCTACGTCATTCTCGCGCTTTCTCTCGTTTCCGTGGTGTTCTTTGACGTTTCCGCGCTCATCATCATCGCGTCCGCCGCAGTCGTCGGAATACTGTTCTTCATCCTGAAAGGCAAAAAGGAGGAAAAGAAGAAATGATCTTGCTTGAACTTTTCTATACCTTTTTCAAAATAGGGCTTTTCACGTTCGGGGGCGGGTACGCTATGCTCCCGTTCATCCAGCAGGAAGCCATTGCCCACGCATGGCTGACCGAGGAAGAAATAATCAACTTCGTTGCGATCTCCGAATCCACTCCGGGGCCGTTTGCCATAAATATGGCGACGTTCGTCGGTGTCGAAAAGGCGGGCATCATCGGCGGTATCGTCTCCACGCTCGGCGTGGTGCTTCCGTCGTTCATAGTCATTCTTATCGTGGCAAAATGCTTTCTGGCGTTCAAAAACAACAAATGGGTGTCGTCGGCGATGTCCGGCATACGTCCCGCCGCCATCGGACTTATCGGCGCCGCCGTCTGCTCGGTGTTTTTGAGCGTTTTCGTCACGCCCGTCAACGGTTTTTCCGACATCATCAGCTACGACTATATCGTTTCGGCGGTGATCTTCGCAGCTGTCCTCGTCCTTGTGCTTAAAAAGAGATCCCCCATCCTCGGCATCGGCATCGCCGCCGCAGCCGGCATCGCCGCGGGGTACATTGGGGAGATGATTTGAGGGGAGAAATAAAGTTTTCAGTTTTCAGTTTTCAGTTTTCAGCGTTTTCACGCAAAATAATCAGATTGAAGACAAACCTTTTGTATATTTTGCAGATGAAGCAGATTGTGAAAAAGGCTCCCTCCGGGAGGAAAGCCATAACGCAATTCGCTTTGACTAAAGGATTTGCCACGGTTCACGCAAGGAAAATTTCAAATTTCAAATTTCAAATTGCAAATTACAAAATTGAAGAAATTATTTTCACGGCACGTCGTGAAAATAATCACCTCAACGTTGCGAAGCAACATTTCACATCGCAGCGCGATATTTCACACGCGAAGCGTATTTCACAGCCCGAAGGGCTATTTCACTTCGCGTCAGCGAGTACGCGCCGTCACAAACAAATTGCAAATTTCCCGTGTTGTTTTCTGAAAACCGAAAACTGAAAACTGAAAACTGAAAACCGCTCTCAACCCTTTCTGAAAACCGAAAACTGAAAACTGAAAACTAAACGCGTGTCCTTGACAAAAGATAATTTTTATTGTAAAATAAATACAAATACAACCCGAAAGGATAATTTTTATGAAAAAGCTTGCTTTGTTACTCGCGTTACTGATGCTTGCTTCCGCTGTCCTCACGTCGTGCGGCGGCAGCGGTACGGACACATCGTCCGCCGAAGTATCGGAAGAAATTTCGGTTTCACCCGAAAGCTCCGAAGAATCAAAAGAAGACGTTTCGTCAGACGAATCCTCGTCCGTGGAAGAATCGTCCGAACCGGCGGAAGTTTTTGAACACGCCACCGTCGTTTCGGTAGGCAAGCCCTACAAAACCTCGATAGCATCGGCAAGCCAATACGAAGATTCCTACGGTTCCGAGCTGACCGACGGACTTTTCGCACCCGAAAGCGGCGTCGGCTACACCGAAGCAAAGCTTTCCGGCTACGCTCCCGGAGGAGCTTCGTCTTTTGACCTCGTTATCGACCTTGAAGAAGTCGTTGAAAGAGTTTACGGCTTTGAGCTTGACTACCTCTGCACTCACGAAGCCGGCATCGCTCCGCCTGCAGGCGTGCGCGTTTACGGCTCCGAAGACAACGAAAACTGGACTTCTCTCGGAAGAGCAAGGATCATCACCGGCGAAGACCAGACCTCGCAGAAAGCCGTACTCAACATCACGTTCGCGTACAACGCAAGATACATCAAGTTCGAGATAGACAAGGGCGGCGCATGGGTGTTCCTTTCCGAAGCATCGGTCATCGCCGACGTTGAAGACACCGAGACCGAATCCAAGTGGAGAGAAGGCATCGTCTCCGCTTATGAATCGGAAGCCCTTACCTACACCGAAAGAGAAAACCTCATCAAACAGATCTCCGGCGACGCCCCCGACAGAAGCCTGCCGCGTTACGTCGTCTCCGAGACAAGAAGCTACAAGACCACCAAAACACCGCTTGACGCATACCCCGATCCGAGCGGCAAAAAGAAGCTGACCGACGGCGAATCCTCCAATTTCTACGAAAGCGGAATGTGGGTAGGCTACGAAGGCGGCGAAGAAATGACGATAGAGCTGTCGCTCATCGCCGAAAGAACTGATATCGCCTGCCTCGAGCTGAACGCCTACAACAACCCGGCTGTCGGCATCTCGTTCCCGTCGTGCGTCACGTTCTATGCGTCCAAAGACAAAAAAGAATGGACCGAGGTCGGACGTGTTTACGCTCCCACCGATCCCAAGCAGGAATCCTTCACCTATTCGCTCGAATTCGCCAACACCATAAGAGGAAAGCATTTCAGATTCGTGCTTTCCGAGACCGACTGCAAGAAGTTCCTCATTGACGAAGTGCGCGCCGTTGTTTACAGCGACGAAAAATCGCAGCTTCTCCTTTACCCGGACGTCGTGTTCCCCGAAGTGACGGGCGACGAGCTTTGGACTTCCTCCGACTCCGACTACAACGACAGGATCAACCTTCTCAAAGGGCTTCCGTGCCAGGTATCCATCGCAAGCGAGCCCGAAAAAGACAACAGAGGCAACAACACCGCAATAACGTCAAAGGTACTCACCGACGGCGTATTCTCCACCGAAAACGGAATACACAACGGCAAATTCTTCAAATTCAACGTAGGCGGCGGCAGAAACATCTATTTTGACCTCGGCAAGGTATCGGCTCTGTCCGAATTCACCGTAAGCTTCACCCACAGAACGGAATGGGCTGTCGAAGCTCCCGGCTCCGTCAGCGTCACCGCGTCCGACGACGGCATCATCTGGTACGAGCTTGGGCAGATCTCGCTGACCGTTTCGTCCGAAAACGAAATAGTCAAGGGCAAATTCACGCTCGACTCTCCCGTTGCCGCAAGATTCGTCTGCTTCTCGTTCCAGGTGAAGACCTGGGCAGGCATCGACGAGCTTGAAGTTTTCGGCAAAAAGAACATTTCCGGCGTCGCAAGGCTCAAAGACGGCAAGTACGAATGCAAGGGCAAGTTCTTTGCCGACGAATACCGCGCTCCGTCCCCCGATACTCTCGGCGGCGCAAGCGACATTTACCTTTCCTACTACAAATTCGACCTCGCGCAGAGCGAAGGCACGCTGAAACCCGCAGTCGCTTATCTTGACAAGGACGGAAAAGCGGTCGACACTATGTTCAACGGCTTCCTGTTCCTGCTTTCCGGCACTTTCCCGTCGGGCGGTGCAGGTCACAACTACCACACCAAAGCCGACTCCGAAACGAACATCAAGACTCTGTTCGCCGACGGCAAGAACGTGATGGCGCTTGAAAAGGCTGTCGGCAGCGTCAAAGCCGAGCTTGGTCTTTCGGACGACTACAAGGTCCCGTTCTACCTTTCCATCTACTATCCCGGCAGCGGCACTTACGGCGACGTTGACGGCGACGGCAAAGCCGAAACGCTCGACAATCTCGCAGACAGACTCAAGGTCATCGAATGGGAAGTGACGAAGTACGAAGAAGAACTCGCGTCCCACGATTTCAAAAACATCTTCTTCGGCGGCTATTATTGGTACAACGAATCGTTCAACGACGCAAACGGCGCGCTTGAACTGTGCAACGGTGCTTCCGAAATAGTACATAACCACGGCTATCAGCTCTTCTGGATCCCCTACTATCAGGCTCCCGGTTATCTGCTCTGGAAAGAACACGGTATGGACCTCGCCTGTATGCAGTCCGGCTGTGCGTTCCACCTCGAAAAGCCCATATCCACCCAGGACGCCTGCGCAGCCCTCGTCAAGAAATACGGTATGTGCATAGAGATCGAATACTGCGCTTCGGCAGGCAACAACCCGCTTTACCGCGACAGATACCTCAACTACCTCAAACGCGGTGTCTATGACGGCTATATGACCGACTGCATCCATATGTATTACCTCGAATTCTCCAGCTTCGTCGCGCTCGCCAAGAGCAATAACGCCGCGCTTCGCAAGTGCTACGACTACACCTACGATTTCATCAAGGGAAAACTTGATGTAACGCCCGAAAAAGCGCCCGATTATTCGATAGAGACCGCAAAGGAAACGATCTTTGAAGACAAGCTGAAGACCGAAAACGACACCGAGTACAGAAGATTCAAGATAGTTTCCGCACCTCTCCACGGCACGGTCACGGTCAATGAAAACGGCACTTACTGCTATTATCCCGACAAGGGCTTTACCGGCACCGACTCGTTCACCTTCGCTTACTCCGACCTGCTCGATTACTCCGAAGGCACGGTCGTAACCGTGAACGTCAAATAAGAAGACAGATCAAAGAAAAAGGATTTCCGGTTTGCGGAAATCCTTTTTTTGTAGGGGCGGCGTCCCCTTGAAGTAAGAAGTAAGAAGTAATAGTGAAGAAGTAAGGTAATTATTTTCACGCGAAAGCGTGAAAATAATTTCTTCAATTTGTAATTTGGAATTTGCAATTTGACATTTTTTCTTGACATATTTTGTCGGATATGTTAGAATTTTCACAAGGCAGTCGTAATACACGGTAGGCGGTTAGTCCTCTTTATCCTGAGAGGGCAGCTTTTCGCCCTCGGAAAGGGGGCGGTGGGACGCCGAGCGAAAAGCTCGGCAACGATGTGTTCCGCAAGCGGAACGTGATGCACACTTCGTGCGTGATGCTCGCCTGCGGCGAATGATGTGCCTGCGGGCGTGAGTAGAGGTTCCCGTGAGCAG